>JBDTZO010000185.1:0-2793 GCA_040005135.1 Acidobacteriota bacterium
GATTAACTGCGACAAACTCTGCAGGTATCCCGCCGATCGACTGCATTGAGTTATTTTGGCCGTTTAGGATGGTTACGGCACTGCTGCTGGCAATGTATATCGTATTGGTGGCCTGATTGACTGCCAGATCCTTTGATCCAATCAAACTGATCGGGACGGTCGAATTATTCGTTCCGTTAATTACAGTCACGCCGCTGCCGCTGATGGTGTATATCTTATCGGTCACCGGATTGACCGCGATCGCAAACGGATTTGTGACCGCGATAGACTGTGTCGAATTATTCGTGCCGTCAATCACCAATACGTTGCCTGTGCCGACACCGCCGCATCCGGAACCGCAGTCGGCGACGTAGATCTTATTAGTGATCGGATTGACGGCAACGGCACGCGGAAATGAGCCGGCTGCGATGTTCGTCGTCGAATTATTTGTTCCGTCAACGATCGTCACAGTATTGCTGCCGCCGTTTGCGACATAGATCTTATTCGTCACAGGATTGACCGCCGTGCCGTTAGGAAATGTACCGGTCGCCACGCTATTAGTAGTGTTATCGTCACCACTGAGCTCCGTCACATCGTTACTGTTTAGATTGTTGACATAGATCTTATTGGTCACGGGATTGACCGCTGCGCTGTTCGGAAATATACCGCCGGTCGCGATAGTAGCGACAGCAAAATCCAAAGTCCCATTGATGACGGTCACGTCATCGCTACCTATATTTGCGATATAGATCTTATTTGTGATCGGATTGAGCGCTCCAGAATTTGGGCCATTACCGGCGGCAACTGTGGCGATCGGGTTATTTGCTCCGTCGATCACCGTTACGTCACCGCCGCCGTTATTTGAGACGTAGGCTTTATTTGTCACCGGATTGACCAGCACAAAATTTGGAAATGTGCCAACAGCAACCGTTGCCGTCGAATTATTTACTCCGTCAATGACCGTCACATCGTCACTGCCAGAATTTGCGACGTA
Organism: Acidobacteriota bacterium; assembly: GCA_040005135.1. Lineage (GTDB taxonomy): Bacteria > Acidobacteriota > Blastocatellia > Pyrinomonadales > Pyrinomonadaceae > OLB17. The sequence continues at coordinate 974 of JBDTZO010000185.1, forward strand.
GATCATGTTGGTTACTGAATTGACTGCGACTGCGAGCGGAGATGTGCCGGTGGCGACGCTGGCCGTCGAATTATTTGTGCCGTCGATCACCGTTGCACTGCCGACACCGACGCCCCCACACCCCGAGCTGCAGTTGGCGACATATATTTTATTCGTTGTCGGATCGACCGCCACACCTATCGGCTTTGATCCGGCCGCGACCGCCGTAGTGCCATTATTGATTCCGTCAATAATGGTCACATCATCGGTGCCGTTATTAGCGACATATATTTTATTAGTTACCGCATTGACAGCGATCGCGACCGGATACGAACCAACCGTTATTGTCTGTGTCGAGTTATCCGCTCCGTCGATCACTGTCACCGTGCCAGGATCGATGTTGTGAGCGACGTATATCTTATTTGTTGTCGGATTGACCGCAATAGCAGCCGCAAACGGATCGGTGGCCACGGTGGCGACCGAGTTGTCGCGGGCGTCGATGATGGACACGCTGCCGTTATTAGCGACATAGATCCTATTTGTCACCGGGTTTACCGCCAAGCTACCGGGATTCGGACCGATGGTTATATTGCCAAGGCTGTAGTCGGCCTTCACAATATATCCGCCCATGAAGCCCCAGAACAGGATGAGCAGCGACGCGCATATAAAACTGCTGATAGTCCGCCGGCCCCTCTCTCTGCCAAAGGGTGTACGTTGAACAGTAGTTGTAACAGTCGAGCGAAACTTTTTGTGAAACATAAACTTTCAGTCCTCTCACTCTACGAAGAAAAACTTGGACCTTGGCGCGAAACGGGCTTACAATATTCCTGATAATCTAAACAGTGTGTCTCGTTAGTTAAGTAAAAACTGGAAGGTTGAAGGAAATTTCCCGGAAATTTGGCGGAAATGTTTCTTGTCAAATGGAAATCAGAAACCACAAAAAGCTTTCTTTCGACAAGTTCTATGTCGAAACCCGGTTGCAGAAGCTGTGGGTCGACGGCAGGGAAGTTCACTTGGCGATCCGTCCATTTCAGGTTCTGCTTTTTCTCATCGCAGAGCGCGAGCGCGTAATCGGTCGTGCCGAGCTACTCGATAAATTTTGGAATGGCCACGACGTATATGACGATGCGCTGCGCAAATGCATTGGAGCGATCCGCAAGGCTCTCGAAGATACGGACAGGTCGCCGCGGTTTATCGAAACACGACGCGGGAGCGGATATCGTTTCATCGGCGAAGTGACCGAAGAGGAGGACACGAGGGGAAACGGATTCGAGGAGAAGGCCGTCGAAAGCAGCGGTTGGGAAATGGCTGAAAGCGCCAATGGAAACACTTCTTCGGTTGGCAATAGACGAAGGTCAGAGAACGAACAACAAAGTCCTCACTCAGTATTTCGCAGTCGAACGATTTTTTTCACGTTTGTCGTGGCTGTTTTGGTCTCGCTGGCGACCTTGGGATTTTTCGCTTACCGAGGTCAAGCGAACAACACCCAAGCAAAAACTTTGACCGAAACGGTCGCGGCCAGGCGTTCGATCGCGATCCTTCCGCTAAAAAACCTGACCGGTGACGCGGCAAATGATTATCTTTCCGACGGAATTACCGAAACCCTAATAAACGAAGTTTCGCAGATCGAATCGCTCAAAGTCATCTCACGCGGTTCCGCGTTTCAGTTCAAAGCGAAAGATGTCTCGGCACAGGAGATCGGCGAAAGGCTTGGCGTCGAGACAATTCTCGAGGGCGGGTTTAAGCAAAGCGGCGACCAAGTTCGCGTGGAGGTTCGTCTCATCGATACAAAGGACGGCAGCATAATGTGGGCGAGCGATTTCGAGCAGAAAAAGCTGGCC
>JBDTZO010000006.1:0-9179 GCA_040005135.1 Acidobacteriota bacterium
CGTCGGTTGTGTCTAGTAGCTTTTCGTATGGCGGATCGAATTTTATGTCGAGAAACTTTATAACCTCTTCGGTAAATTTCTCTACATCCTTGATCGAATATGCGTAAAGCTCGTCCCACGTTGCGACGCCGACCTGTTTCATAAATCGCGTTAGCTGAGCGCGTTCGATAACTTCGGGCGTCGGTGTCCAGGCGATCGGCTGATCTTCGAGGAGATTCTGATCGGTCATAATGGTATTTTAATCGAAAACAAAAAAAGACGAGCCTTTCGGCCCGCCTTAATTTGAAATTATCGGTTGATCGCCTATGGCCTGTAGTATCTATCCCGGTCATGCCGCTCACGATAGATAGCACTGCTCGAGCGATTTAGATCTCGTTCGAGACGCTCGCGCTCAGCATAGGTCAGCCTGCCGCCGGAGGCGCGCAGCCGATCGTCGAGATAATCGAGCCGCGAATGCTGGACCTCGAGGCGTTTTGCCTCGAGCTGCGTCAATTGACCAGTTCGGATCCCTTGGTCGATCCGCCGTTCCTGCCTGGCCTCGCGTGCCTCGATATTGTGATACCGATGATATGTCTGAGCATTTGCCGCCGCCGACAGCCCGACAACGATCGCCATTGATCCAAGTACCAGTCCGATGTGCTTTTGCATGTTTTTATCTCCCTTTTTTATGTTTGACTTCTGCTTTCGAAAACGGCGGCACAATCTGCGGGGAGAGTTCGCAAACCCACCGTTTCCTGTTACTTAAGACGCGCCGAGTGCGGTTTTGGCCGAACGGATCTTGACCGCGAGAAGATGGATTTGAACTGCCCCGAGTTTTAACGGATAATTTTGGCAAAACATATGACCCAAGCCGTGAGCATCGCACTGCCGCAAATCCTGTTCTCGGGCAAGACCGCGATCGTCACCGGTTCCTCGCGGGGCGTCGGGCGGGCAACCGCTTTGCGTTTGGCTGAGGGCGGTGCGAATGTCGTCGTCAATTACTTGAGCAACGATGCCGAGGCTTTCGAGACGGTCGAAATGTGCATCACCAGGGGCGTCGGATCGATCGCCGTGCGTGCGGATGTTTCAAGCTTTGCAGGTGCCCAGGAGATCGCGAATCGGGCTCTGGAAAAATTTGGCCGCATAGATCTTTTGGTCTGCAACGCCGGGATCTGGGACGGAGCGGCTATCGAGGATATGTCCGAAGAGCTTTGGACCAAGGTCATCGACACAAACCTGAAATCGGCATGGGCGATGACAAAGGCCTGCGTTCCGGCGATGAAAAAGCGAGATTCCGCGGCGATCGTAATGGTCTCGTCCACGGCGGGCCAGCGAGGCGAGGCAAATTATTCGAACTATGCGGCGTCAAAGGGCGGCCAGATCTCATTTACCAAGGCACTCGCAAGCGAACTTTGCCCAAAAATTCGTGTAAACGCCGTTGCTCCCGGCTGGATCGAGACAGCGATGGTGCGGCCCGCGTTCGAGGACAAGGAATACGAGAAGAGCGTCATCGATTCGATCCCGCTCAAACGGATAGCGACCACGGATGACGTTGCGCTGTCGATCTGCTTTTTACTGTCGGACTGGTCGCGGCACATCACCGGCGAGATCCTGAACATAAACGGCGGCGCCGTTCTCTGTGGATAGCCCAATATTTATGACGAAAAGATCGATCGAAACCGAGATCGTCCATGCCGGCGAACGGCGGCCTTTGCCCGAAGGGCTGCCGAACGCGACGCCGGTATTCACAAGTTCGAGCTACAGTTACGAGTCGATGGCGGAGGCCGAGCGGATCTTTGCCGGCGAGGCGGACGGCTTTATCTATTCGCGATATGGCAACCCGACGGTCGCGGCTCTGCAGGAATCGATGTGCAAGCTTGAGAACGGTGCGGCAGCCCGCACGTTTTCGTCCGGAATGGCCGCGATCCATGCTGCGCTGCTGACGTGCGGGCTCACGCCGGGCTCGGTGGTGCTGGCCTCGCGGGACCTTTACGGTGCGACATTTGCTCTGATCGCGGATGTCTTCGGTCCGTTCGGCGTCGAAACGCAGCAGGCGGATTTTGGCGATCTCGACGAATTGAGGCGAAAGACCGCCGAAATAAAGCCGCGAGTTCTGATCGCGGAAACCATCTCCAATCCGCTGCTTAAAGTGCTTGACGTCGCGGCCGTGGCCGAGATCGCGCATGCGGCCGGAGCTAAATTCGTTGTCGACAGCACTTTCGCGACGCCATACCTATCACGGCCCTTGGAACTCGGCGCTGATATCGTTTTGCACAGCGCGACCAAGTATCTCGGCGGCCACGGAGATGCGATGGGCGGCGTCGTCGTCGTTCGCGATACCGCGGACGAGCCCGCGCTGACCCGTGCGATGAAGCTCGCGGGCGGCATCCTTAGCGCCTGGGAAGCTCATCAGATCTCGCGCGGGATCCACACACTTGCACTCAGAATGGACAAGCAGTGTGCGAACGCCGAAAAGCTCGCTGAGGCTCTCTCGACACACATCAAAGTCTCTAAGGTCCATTATCCAAAATTTGCGGCCGGAAACGTTGCTGAACGAGTTTTGAGAACGGGTAAATACGGAGCGCTTGTATCGATCGTACTCGCCGAAAACACTCGCGAGGCGGCGTGGAAATTTATGGATTCGCTCGACCTTTGCGTGCGTGCGACGACGCTCGGAGACGTTTTTACGACCGTCTCGCATTCCGCAACATCGTCGCACCGCGAACTCAGCGAGTCGCAACGGAACGAACTTGGTATTTCCGAGGGCATGGTACGTATCTCGGTCGGAATCGAAGACCCCGCCGACATCCTCGCCGATATCGAACAGGCTTTGAGTTAAATCGACTTTCCTTTGCCCACGAAATACACGGAAGACACTAAAAAAGGAGTTTTTTGGTTGCCGCCAACAACGCTATTTTGTATAGAGATGCTTTTAATTGACTCTTCTGGTCGTGGCATTTAGGTGGTTGGTGCTCAAATAGCATTTTCTGGTTGACAACATTCGGGCGGATGTTTTAAGTTCAAAAGGTCGACGGGAAACGTCGGTAAAATTGAAAATCTGAAAACGTGGCGATTTAAGGCAACTTGCTCCACGATAAAAACTGCTAAAGACTAACGTCGAAGATCTACATTTTTGACGTCGGAATACGAAAGACTTTTATTAAAGCCCTCGTGCAATTTAGCACGAGGGCTTTTTCGTTTTTCGCGGAAGTTGCCAATACAACCAGACCAACAGGAGATAAACATGTCAGATAACACATTTGGTTTCAACACATTGGCACTTCACGGCGGACAGGAGATCGACCCATCGACGAACTCGCGGGCGGTTCCCATCTATCAGACGACATCGTACGCGTTCAACGACGCTGACCACGCGGCACGGCTGTTTGCTCTCAAGGAATTCGGCAATATCTACACGCGGCTAATGAATCCGACGACGGATGTTTTCGAGAAACGCATCGCGGCGCTCGAGGGCGGAGTGGCCGCGTTGGCAACGGCAAGTGGTCAGGCGGCGGAGACGTTGGCGATACTTACGATCGCCGGTGCGGGCGACGAGATCGTCTCAACGACGTCGCTTTATGGCGGGACCTACAATCTTTTTCACCATACGCTGCCGCGGCTCGGCATTAAGTTTCATTTCGTCGACGGTGCCGACTTTGAAGGTATCGAAGCCGCCATCAACGACCGCACCAAGGCGATCTATACCGAGACGGTCGGCAATCCGAAGTTAGATGTTATCGATATCGAACGTCTTGCCGAGATCGCTTCGCGCAACGGCCTGCCGCTGATCATCGACAACACGGTGCCGTCGCCCGCACTATGCAACCCGATAAAATGGGGTGCCGATATCGTAATTCACTCGGCGACGAAATTCATTGGCGGCCACGGCACGACCATGGGCGGCGTGATAGTCGACGGCGGCAAGTTCGACTGGGCGGCGAGCGGGCGATTTGCAGATTTTAGCGAGCCTGACCCGAGCTATCACGGCGTGTCTTACACCGAGGCGTTCGGGCCGCTGGCGTTTATCATCAAGGCCCGTGTGCAGGGGCTTCGCGATACCGGTGCGGCGCTGTCACCGTTCTCGTCGTGGCAGCTGCTGCAGGGAACCGAGACGCTGCCGCTGCGAATCGAACGGCATTGCGAAAACGCCTTGACGGTCGCGAAACATCTCGAGCAACATCCGCTGGTCGATTGGGTGAATTACCCCAAGCTTGACTCGAGTCGGTATAAGACACTCGCCGACAAGTATCTCGATAGAGGTGCAAGTGCGATCGTGACCTTTGGCATCAAGGGCGGATTCGAGGCCGGGAAACGGTTCATCAATTCGGTCAAGCTCTTTTCACTGCTCGCGAATATCGGCGACGCGAAATCACTCGTGATTCACCCTGCATCGACGACCCATCAGCAATTGACTGCTGAGGAACAAGCGTCGACCGGCGTTACAGCCGATCTCATACGGCTGTCCGTCGGGATCGAGGATATCCGCGACATACTTGCGGATCTGGATCAGGCATTGCAGTTGACGGTCGAAACCGTGAGCGTCGCGGCGGCTTGATCGGTCGATATCGGCTGCGGCGGCACGGCCGAAAGCGGTGTCCGCCGCAGTCAGCGGGAGGTGAAAATGTTTGAGATAGATTTTACTTTCAATGAGCCTTTCAGGCTCGAATCCGGCGAGTTGCTGCCCGAGATACGCTTGCGATGCACGATCTACGGCAGGCTGAACGCCGATAAATCGAATGCCATTTTGGTATTTCACGCTCTGACCGGCTCGTCGCGTGTGGGCGAATGGTGGAACGGTGTGATCTGCGACGGATGCGCTCTGGACACGTCGGAACACGCCTTTGTCTGCATCAATTACTTGGGGTCGTGTTACGGGTCGACGAGTGCAGGATCGCTGAAAAAGCGTCATCGCGAACTTCCGATCGTGACGACGCGGGACATAGTTCGGTCAAACGAACTGCTTTTCGAGCATCTCGGGATCACGAAGTTTCGTGCCGTGATCGGCGGCAGCGTCGGCGGCATGCTGGCACTGCAGTTTGCCGCTGATCTGCCTGAAATGGCTGATGAAGTGATCTCGATCGCTGCAACGCCGCTGTCGGCAATGGGCCTCGCGCTCAATCACATTCAGCGGCAGGCGATCCACCGGAACGACATTGAACTTGCACGCAAGATCGCGGTCGTCTCGTACAAATCGCCGCGTCAATTCGACGAGCGATTTGGCCGAAAGCCGAATCGCAACGGCGAAGATCCGGGAAAACGCCGCCGCGACCGCTTCGACATCGGCGGCTATCTCGATCATCAGGGCGATCGTTTTCGAGACCGTTTCGAGCTTGAGAGCTACGACCTGATCACCAAGGCGATGGACCTTTTCGATCTGACCGACGATGACATTCGGCGGATATCGGCGAAGGTCTCGCTGGTCGGCATATCGAGCGACTGGCTGTTTCCGGCCTCGGACGTGCGAATTTTGAAAGAGAGATTGGCTAGCTATGGCGTCGATGCCGAATATCACGAGATCATTTCGGATGACGGACACGACGCATTTCTCTCGGACGTCGAGGAAACTTCGAGCGTCCTGCGCAGGATACTCGGACGCCGAAAGTGTAATTCAACTAATGCAAATAAACAGCTTACGGCAACGGCCGCAGGCTGTTACCTATGAATAAAATATGAGCAAAGAGATCGTATATCAGAAATTACCTTTCTGTCTGTTAAGCGGCAAGGCCGCGATCGTCACCGGCGCGTCGAGAGGCATCGGCCGGGCGACGGCTTTGAGGTTCGCTGAGGCCGGGGCGAACGTGGTCGTCAACTATTTCCAGCACGAGGCAGAGGCACTTGCCGTCGTGCGTGATTGCGGGGCGTACGGCGTGCGTGCCGTCGCGATCCAGGCCGATGTATCACGGCCCGAGGAAGCCGAACGGCTAAACGAGGCGGCGATACGCGAATTCGGCGGAGTCGATATCGTGGTCGCGAACGCCGGGATATGGGAGGGCGACGCCATCGAAAAGATGTCGGAGGACGTCTGGGACCGCGTCATTGACGCTAATCTAAAGGGCACCTGGACCGTCTGCAAGGCGGCGATACCGCATTTCAAGGCAAATGGCGGCGGTTCGATCGTGATCGTCTCGTCGACGGCCGGTCAACGCGGCGAGGCGGGTTACTCAAACTACGCCGCGTCGAAAGGCGGGCAGATCTCGTTTACAAAAGCGCTTTCGAACGAGCTTGCACCAAAGATCCGCGTCAACGCCGTGGCTCCGGGCTGGGTCGACACTGGCTTGAACGACAGCGTTTTTGACGATCCAGAGTTTGTTAAACGTGTGGTTGACGGCATCCCGCTAAAGCGTGTCGCGACCGCCGACGATATCGCGCTTTCGATCGTTTTTCTTGCGTCGGACTGGTCGCGGCACATTACGGGTGAGGTGATCAACATCAATGGAGGTGCCGTTTTGTGCGGATGACCATTAGCCGATTGTGACATGCCTCACAGCAATCCGAGCCATTAGATGATATTTGCAATAAAGGCGATGCTGCGGAAGGCCGTGGCCGCCGCATCCTGTTATGAAGATCAATAGACTCGACGACTTTCAAAGCCATTACGCGGCGATCCCGGTCAGTTCGACGTATGTCGAAAATCTGATCGGCAATACGCCGCTGCTGGCCGTGCATTTTCACTTTCGCGGTAAGCGGCGGACGATATTTGCAAAAGCCGAACACCTCAACCTTTCGGGAAGCATCAAGGACCGAATGGCACTGCACATTATTTCGTCAGCGTATGCGGAAGGCACGATAAAGAAGGGCGACACGATCGTCGAGGCGACGAGCGGAAATACCGGCATCGCCTTTGCCGCGGTTGGACACGCGTTCGGCAATCCCGTTCATATTTTTATGCCGGATTGGATGAGCAAGGAACGGATCTCGCTGATCAGGAGCTACGGTGCCGAGGTGACGCTCGTAAGCCGCGAGCAGGGTGGATTTCTCGGGTCGATCGAGATGTGCGAAGATTTCAAACGCCAAAACGAGCACGTCTTCCTGCCGCACCAGTTTTCTAACAACGCCAACCCCGAGGCTCATTATCTGACAACAGCACCCGAGATATGGGCACAGCTCGCCCGAGTGGGATTTGAGCCGGACGCCTTTGTCGCAGGCGTGGGAACCGGCGGCACGATAATGGGCACCGCTCGATTTCTAAGGGAGAAAAGTGAACATATTCGGCTCTTTCCGCTCGAACCGATCGAGTCGCCCACTATGTCGACCGGCCACAAGGTCGGCAGCCATCGAATTCAGGGTATTTCGGACGAATTCATACCGGCGATCTGCGAACTCGATCAGCTGGACGAGGTGATCGGCGTTTCGGACGGGGATTCGATCTTAATGGCGCAAAACCTCGCCGCAAAACTCGGCCTCGGCGTTGGGATCTCGTCCGGAGCTAATTTTCTCGGGGCACTGATCGCACTTGAAAAGCTCGGTGCGGACGCCGTAGTCGCAACTGTTTTTTCAGACGATAACAAAAAATACCTAAGTACGGACCTCGTTCGCGAAGAGCCGGTCAAGGACAATTATCTATCACCCGATGTCGAGCTTTTTGGCTATCAAACTATCGACCGTCTCGGGTCCGCAGATCATGCGATTTCCCCTAATTTTGGAGCACGGCCAGCGATCTGCCGGACAAAAGCACAGAGATGACGAAAAATGATGAATTGATGAGCGGCGCGACTCACATAAAACCTTGCGTTCCTTTTGCTTACTCGTCCGATTTACCTTAGATTTACAGGGTAATCGTGAGCGAATCTTTGCGTCCAACTGTAATGAAATTCGGCGGAACGTCGGTCGGCGACGTGGCCTCATTCGAGCGCGTTTTTCATGTCATTTCGAGCCAGGCTGAGCGTCGTTCGGTGGTTGTCGTTTCGGCGATGACAAAGGTCACTGACGCACTGCTCGCGGCTTTCGAGACGGCGAAAAAGGGCGATTTTGCCGTGGCATTTATGTCCTTGGAGCCGCACTTCGAGCGGCACGCGGCCGTCTCGCACCATTTCATTCCGTCCGGACTGCCGAATGCCTTCAGCGGCGAAATGGAGCTGGCCCGCGGAGAGCTTTCGGACCTTTTGATCCGCGTCTCGCGCCGCAGTCTGCCGCTGTCGATGCTTAAGGACGCGATCGTCTCGTACGGCGAGCAGCTCTCATCTCGTCTGCTTGCTGAGGTCCTCAGGGCTAAAGGCGTAAACACGCGGCACGTCGATTCGCGGCGATTGATCGTTACTGATGACGAATATGGTGCCGCTCAGCCGATCTGGGACGAGACCGAAATGCTGGTCAAACTCGAGCTCGAACCGATGATCTCGGACGGCGAAGTTCCGGTTATGGGCGGTTTCATCGCGGCAAATCGCGGCGGCGAAACCACTACATTGGGACGCGGAGGCTCGGATTACTCAGCGGCGCTCGTGGCTGCCGCGCTCGGTGCCGAGGAACTGCAGATCTGGACCGATGTGACCGGCGTCATGACCTGCGACCCGCGCATCTGCGGCGATGCACGCACAATTCCTGTCTTAAGTTACGAGGAAGCGGCCGAGCTTGCCTATTTTGGAGCCAAGGTGCTCCACCCAAAAACCATCAAGCCTGCGGTAGATCACGTCATTCCTGTGCGCGTCTGCAACACTTTCGAACCCGACTCGGTAGGGACAATGGTGCTTTCCGATTCCGCCGAGGCTCCGAACAAGATAAAGTCGATCGCGCACAAAAAGAACATTACGATCCTCAGGATCACGTCCGCCAGAATGCTCGGTGCGTACGGATTTATGTCGGCGCTCTTTCAGGTTTTTGAACGCTACAGGACCGCCATTGATGTGATCTCGACCTCTGAGGTGTCGGTCGCACTGACACTCGATTCGACAGATTCGATCGAGCAGATCGTACACGAACTCGAGCGGCTCGGCGACGTCGAGGTCGAAGGCGGCTACGCGGTGATCTGCGTGGTCGGCGAAGGCCTAAGAGCAAGCTCCGGCCTTGCTGCCAAGGTATTTTCGACGATCGACGACGTCAACGTTGCCCTCGTCTCCCACGGAGCGTCGAGCGTCAATCTGACTTTCGTAATTAAAGAAGAATTCGTATCGGATGTGATCAAAAGGCTTCACAAAAAATTGTTTTAGCGTACCGGACATGTTTCATTGAACGCGGCACTTTCAGATCCACAGCTTTTTGAGTGG
>JBDTZO010000030.1:0-2743 GCA_040005135.1 Acidobacteriota bacterium
CCGAGACCTTCGTGTCGCGGATGCGGGACGAGTGGCCGGCGACGTCCTCGGTTTTGGTCGTGATACCGCCGCCCGAGTCGGTGAAGATAAATTCGTCGGCTTCGACACGCTCGAAAAATGCTTTGTAGCGGCGTATTTGGCCTGGCAGATAACGCGTTCGAGCTGCGTCAGCACAGCCTCGACGCGGCCCGGCAGCGCAGGTTTGCCCGTTGGAGCTTGTGCAACGACCGCCGAGGCGGCGGCCGTTAGCATTAACAATAAACTGTAGATGGATTGTAGGCTCATTTGTTCGAAACGTTGTTTCGCCTCCTCGGACCGCGGGCATCCCTGCCTGTGTGTATTTCTTAGATCTTAGATCTTAAAATAATACCGGCGGACAGGGATGCCCGCGGTCCCGGCGGCGGGCGACTCGGTGGGTGCGTTCTAGGACGAAACGGAGGATGTTGTTTTCGTCGAGTTGGGGGCCAGGATCACTTTCGGCTTCTGATAATTATATGTATGTGGAACAATTCGTAATAATATTACAACCTTGTAATATTACCACGAATTGTATTAAGATATCGCTAGGTAGAGGCCATGACCGGTCGGCAATTGGAACAATATCGTAGGCAAGCGAAACGGACGCAGCAGCAGGCTGCTCGTGATCTCGGCGTTTCTCAGACGTATCTCTCTCTGCTTGAGAACGGAAAGCGGCCGGTCAATGAAGGATTGGAGACGAAAGCTGTCCGCTCATTTGGATTGCTTCCGACGGAGTTGGCGGCCAAACTGACCCATGCCAGCGTACGGCCGGTGTCCGACGACCAACTCGCCGCCGATCTCGCCGCTCTCGGCTACGAGGGCTTTTCGCATCTTAGACCGTCGCGGAGCAAAAACCCCGCGGACGTGCTGCTTTCGGCACTAAATTGCTCTAAGCGCGATGCGCGCCTTGTCGAGGCTCTGCCGTGGGTTGTTCTCGAGTTTCCCAATATGCCGTGGGCAAGGATGATGAGGACCGCAAAGGCGTATGATCTGCAAAATCGCCTCGGCTTTGTGACAAACGTCGCGCGACGCGTTGCCGAGCTTAGGGGAGACATGGATACTGCACAAAGACTGAAGCGTCACGAGCTTGAGCTTGAGCACTCATTGCTCGTTCGGGAGGAGACTCTGTGTAATGAAACTATGACGAATTCTGAGAGGAAGTGGCTTGCCGTAAATCGTTCAGACGAAGCACAGAGGTGGCACTTGCTTACCGACCTTTCGCCCAAATTTCTGAGCTACTATGAATGAAACTCCGCTCACTGACCCGTGGCTGTCGTTTCTCGCTGCGATCGACGATTTTATAGACGACGAAACGTGTTTTCACTGCCTGGGCGGCTTTGTAGTCACCCTGATCTACCGAGCTAACCGCTCGACCTCTGATCTCGACATACTTACATTGGTCCAATCTAACCCGAACCTGCTGGCATTCTCGGGGTTTGGCTCTGCTCTGCACAAGCGACTTAAGGTCTATCTGGATCCAGTCGGCATTGCCAAGCTGCCTGAAGACTATGAAGATCGACTCTCCGAGATCTTCCCAGGGATGTTTAAGCGACTGAAACTTTTTTCGCTTGACCCCTACGACCTCGCACTCGCGAAAATAGAACGAAACATCGAACGGGATCGAGACGACGTCAAGCACCTCGCAAACGTCGTTCCGTTCGACCTCGAAATTCTGAAGCGGCGATACTATGATGAACTTCGGCCGTATCTCGGAATCCCCGAAAGGGAAGATCTCACACTTAAGCTGTGGATCGAAATGATAGAAGAATCGCGTGAATAGAGCGTCCAATTTATCGTTCGACACTCGAAAATCACCCCAAATTCGTAGTTAGAAATTGACCGCAGCTACCGATCATCTTGTTCCCATCAATTTTTGTGATCCTTGACTTTACCCACCTAGATCGCCAATCCCCGAGCCGCAAGGACGCAGAATTCAATTGTTATCACTCCCGGTTGTAACTTTCGTTGTCGCATGATCGCGCTTTGATCGCGGGTTTTGTTGAGCGACGCGGTGGGTGCGTTTTAGGTCGAGGCGGAGGACGCCGTCGGGGCCCAGCTCGGGGGCGTCGAAGCGTTCGGTGCCCTCCATCTGGATGCGAAAGTGGCGGCAGAACGGGGTGATGTATATTGTGCAGCCGCAGCCGCCGGGCCGCAAGCGAACTGCAAAGGCGCCGGGCGTTCCCGGTTCGGTCCGGGTAACGCCGATCACGCTGTTACGATCGTCATAATGCATCAGGACATGCGACGGGTCGCCGATGAGCTGATAAGCACCGCGGCTGAGGGTGATGTGGCCGACCTTGTTGATCGAGACTCCGACGCCGTTTTTATATGCCTTCGTCGGGCCGCCGCGAAAAGTTTGCCATATTGTGGTCATCAAAAAAGAACTCCTCAAATAAGATATTGTTGCAAAGATAATACAAACCGAGCTTGGTAGTCAACAGAAAACTTTGGCCCGTCTCGGCTGTTCGTTCTCAACGCAGATCGATAACTTTCCCTTGCCGGGCCCTGAGGTACCGCCAGATGCACCGCTAACCGCTGCGATCGCACCAACGGGATACCCGAAACGTGTGCCGACCAGCGCAAATGCGAACGCGGCAAAGCACACGGATCCATTTTTGGACCATAAAAAACACCTGTACCAAAACAGGGGTTTTCCTGTACCAAAGTGGCCGATCCACTAGCGCTGGGATTCAAAATGGGTGTTGCTGCGAGTTGTTTGTGAGAG
>JBDTZO010000116.1:0-9173 GCA_040005135.1 Acidobacteriota bacterium
TTGTCGCTCTTCAAAGACCGGCGGCGGTCGAAATATTCTATGACGAGTGCGAAGGCCTGATCGGATTGGTACCCGCGCATATCGAGGCGCCGGACGCTTGTGCCGTTCGCGACAGGGCGAAAGGCGGCGCCAAATGGATCTCAATGAAACGTTTTTGCACACGATTTAACCTCAAGACAGACCGCACGATCTTTTTCAGAAACCCGGCCTTCGACCCCGACGGCACCCTCGTCCTAAATTACCGCCAGGCCACCGCTCTCCAGATGCCCACAACGGAAATCTCGTCGACTCAGCCGGCGGAATTAGGCTTTCGCTGAAACGGACGAACAGATAAAGCCCAAACGGAGCGTTCGTCCCATTCAGGGACGGATCATTTCTCGGACGTCACGTCGTTAAGCCGCGGCCTATGGCATTAACCTCCGCTCTTTTTTGCGCTCTCGCCGGGATCGCAGGCGCCCTCGCCTGCAAGCGTTCCGCTTCATGACGCTGATGACACCTCGGCCATGTTCCAATTGAAAATGCCACCCCTGCGTTCCCGGGAACAAGCGGCATGCGTATGCAAATCACTTCTTTTTCAACAATTCGGTGACGGCGGCTTCGATCTGTTGGTCGCGGCCGGCGGCCATGACGTCGGGTTCGTTGCGGACCATGATGTCGGGCTCGGTCTGGACGTTCTCGGCGCATTTGCCGTCGAGCGAACGCCAGCAGCCCATCGGGATGCCGAACCTGATCGAGGGATCGATCTGGTTTTCCCACCAAACGAATGTGCCGGTACCGGGAACGGGCATTCCCACAAGTTTGCCCAGGCCCTTTGCCCTATAAGCCAGCGGGAAAAGGTGAGCGTCCGAGTAGTTGCTTTCGCCGATCAGGACGATCGACGGTTTGATCCACTTGTCGCCCGGCTCGTATCCAACATATTTACCGTGCGGCACGACGTCAAAATACTTTTTGCCGCTGAGGAAATCGGACAGTTGCTCGTGGATGTTGCCGCCGCCGTTGAAACGGGTGTCGACGATGATCGCGTCTTTTTCAAGATTGAGGCCGAGAACTTCTTCGAAGACAACTCTCATACTGGCGTCGTTGTTCGCTCGGACGTGAACATATCCGATCCGCCCGCCGGAAAGGCGGTCTACCTCGGCACGACGCTGTCGAACCCAGCGTTTGTATAGCAGCTCGCCTTCTTCGCCGCGGTTAATGGGTTTGACGGTCTCGTCCCAGCGTTTGTTTGTCGCTGGATCGAACAAGGATAGCAGTGTGAACTGGCCCGCGCGGCGATTGAGCAGCTTGAAGAAATCAAAAGAGGCGTCGATCTTCTGGCCGTCGATCTGCTCGATGATCTGTCCGGCCTTTATCGTCGAGGCCGCCAGATCGACCGGACCGCCCTGAATGACCTCGGCAATCTTCACGCCGTCGCCCGTGTATGAATAGTCGTATAGCACGCCGAGCGACGCGGTCGAGTCGGTGTTCGGAAAGTTTGCATTGTAATAGGCACCGGTATGCGAAACATTCATCTCGCCGAGCATCTCGCTCAGCATTTCGGAGAAATCGTAATTGTTATTGATATACGGCAGAAACCGCCGGTATGCCCCGTAATAATAGTCCCAATCGACCTTTTGCAGGTCGGGGAAGATGAGCTTTTCTTTGAACTGACGCCAGCTGTGGTCAAAGATGTAAGCCTTTTCGGCTGAATAATTGAGCACCATCTCGGTGTTGACCGCCGCCGGCTCGACCTTTGCGCTTTCGATGTCGATCTTCATCGCTTTGCCGTCTGCCAGCACGAAGAGGAACTTGCCGTCAGCCGAAAGCTCCAGCGAGGCACGATTCGCACCGAGCTTGTTGAAAACCTTGGTGTCTTTGGTACGGGTCTCAGTTACCCAGAGGTCGTTGCCTTTTTCAAAATTGGTGAGATAAAAGAGCTTTTCGCCGTCTTTTGAGAGCACCCAATCGGAAATGCCCGAGGTATTTACGGTCAGCCGATTCTTACGTTCGGTGATCCCGTCCCAATCTATCTTGACTGTCTTGTTCTCAGCGGGCGTGGGCGAAGGAGACGGCGATGGGCTCGTGCTCGGCGCCATCCCTTTAGCCTTTTCATCGGCATCCTTCTTCTGACGTTCTTCGATGTCTTTTGCAAGGGCGAACTCGTCTTTGCTGAGATTTGAACGGTCAAACAGCTCCTTGGTCATGTACATTCCGAACACGTCGAGCGACGTGGGGCCGCCGCCCTGGGCGAAACTTCCCTCGCGGGTCGAGCCCCAGACGATCATCTTGCCGTCCATCGCAAACTTCGGCTTGATGTCGTCATAACCGCTCTGGGTCATGTTGTGCACCTCGCTCTTGCCGTCGGCAGCCACAAGTCCGACCTCCGGAGTAAAGATACGGCCAGGCAGCCCGTACGACACGAGCAGCCATTTGCTGTCGGGCGACCATTCGAAATACTGGTCGCCATCGGCGTACGAGTAATTCTTATCCGACGGCAGCACGACATGGCTTTGTTTAGAAGCGATGTCGTAGACCTTGACGGTGTCGCGGTCCTCGAGATACGCGATCTGTTTCCCATCGGGCGAGAATAGCGGTTGGAATTCTTCGGCTGACGTGGCAATGACGGCCTCCTGCTTATTTGTAGTGGAGGCGAAGAAATACGGCTCCTCTTTCCGCGCAAGCGAGACGGTGTAGATGTTCCAGTTATTGTCCTTTTCAGCCGCATAAACGAGACTTCGGCCGTCGGGGCTAAAACTGACCGAACGCTCCTGCCACGGCGTATTGGTGATGCGTTTGACCATCTTTCCGTCGAGGCTTGCCGCAAATATCTCGCCTCGAAAGACGAACGCGAACTCCTTGCCATTCGGCGAGAGCGCAGCCTCGGTCATACCGCCGTTGATGGGCACGATCCGTTCGAGTGCCTCGCGGCCATCCGTTGCCAGGCGGACGTGAACCTTGGACGGTTCACCGCTGCCCTTTTGCGTGTAAAGCTCGCCGTCATAGCTGAATGCCAATGTGCCGTTCTTCGCCCGCGTCAGAAAGCGGACCGGATGCTTTGCGAGTTTCGTGATCTGTGTCGATTTGTCGGGGTGAGCAAGGCTGCTCTTCCAGACGTTAAAGCTGCCGCTCTGCTCGCTGAGGTAATAGAAGTCGTTATCGTTTGAATCGAACACGGGATTTCGGTCTTCGCCCTTCCACGAGATCACCTGCGTGTACTTTTTCGACGGAACGTCATATACCCATATATCGCGTGTCACCGCTGACGTGTGATGCTTGCGCCAGTCGCTCTCGTAACCTTTGTAGTCGTGAAAGATGATCTTGTCGCCATTCGAACTCACCGTCGCGTCATTGGCAGGGCTGGTCAGGACCTGCGAGACGCGGCCGCCGGTGACGGGGACCGAATACAGCTCGGTCATGCCGCCGCTCGGAAATTGGGCGTTAGTCGGGGCGTCCTGACGAGCGGCAGCGAACAGCACAGCCGAATCATCCGCCGTGAAACTGCTCGGCACCTCACGTGCCGAATGGTACGTCAAGCGCTTTGCCTCGCCGCCGGTGGCCGGCATGACGAATACGTCGAAATTGCCATATCGATCTGACGCAAAGGCGATCGACTTGCCGTCGTGGCTCCAGACGGGGCTGGTTTCGTAGGATTCGCTCATCGTCATCGGCATGGCATTGCCACCGGAGGCCGGCACCGACCAGATGTCACCCTTGAATTCAAATAGGATCGTCTGGCCATCAGGCGAAATTGCCGGATAACGCAGCCAAAGCGGGTCGGACTGGGCGAAAACAGACGAAAAGAACAGGAACACCAACGCAAGATTGAACGCGATTTTCATATTGATTCTAGTGACCTTTAGAGATCTAAGGGTTAGCGTGTAGGGACCTACGACGCATTTTTGCCCGAGATTCAAGGTTTTACGCTGAATACGGAGTTTAGGTTCTGGGACTATCTAAAACCGTTACCGTTCACCGGTTAAGCCGGCGAAGATCCAAATACTTCGGGCTTCGCCCGAGTGCTGTATGGAAGGGCTGTGCCCTTCCGGCGGTAGTATTTTGTTTCGGTGAGGCTGTGCCTCGTGCAATGGAGACTGAGCCTCCGACGGCAGAGCCGCGAAGTTTCACAAAAAAGGCATGCATTTAGCTAAACCTTTGCGTGTGTTTTACAGTATTACTCAAGATACCAACTCAGGAGAATCTATGTTCAAAAATTCAATTCGTTTTATTGTGACGGCAGTCATGCTGTTTTCGATGTGGACGTGCGTGCTGGCACAGAGCTCGGGATTCAATGTCTCGAACATGGACCGTTCGGCCGACGCGTGCGAGGATTTTTTCGAATTCGCCAACGGCAACTGGGTCAAGAACACTCAGATACCTCCGTCGGAGTCGTCGTGGGGCACATTCAATATGCTGCGCGACAATAACAACACGATGCTCAAGGACGTGCTTGAAAAAGCCGCGAAGACAAAAGCCGCCGCCGGAAGCGATACGCAAATGATCGGCGATTTTTATGCGACATGCATGGACGAAGCGGCGATCGAAAAAGCGGGCACTAAGCCGATCGAGAAATACCTGAAAGCTATCGCAAATATCAAAACGACCGCCGACCTGCAGCGTGAGATCGCAGACTTGCACGATCTAGGTATGCCCGCCGTCTTCGGCTTTGGCGCGGGCCCCGACCTCAAATCGACCAACACGATGATCGTCAATGCCGGGCAAGGGGGCATAACGCTGCCGAACCGCGATTATTACACCGAAGAGCGATACGCGGACACGCGGGCGAAATTCGTCGAGTATATGACGAACATGTTCAAGCTGACCGGCGATTCGCCGGACGCCGCATCCGCAAAAGCGGCCAAGGTCCTTGCGATGCAAACGCGTCTGGCAACCGCTTCGCTGACGCCCGTCGAACGCCGCAATCCCGACCTCGGCTACAACAAGATCACGGTCGCCGACGCTCAGACGCTTACGCCTAACTTCTCCTGGGCCGGCTACTTTAAGGAACGCGGTGTCGCCACGAACTACGACTTTAACGTCGCACCGACAAAATTCTTTAAGGAAGTTAACTCGATGTTGTCGGACACGTCGATCGCTGACTGGAAAACATATCTGACATGGATGGTGCTCAACTCGTCGGCTTCGTATTTGCCCAAGGCCTACGCCGACGAGAGCTTTAACTTTTTCGGTAAACATCTGAGTGGGCAGAAAGAGCGTCAGCCGCGATGGAAGATCTGTACCCAGAACGCTGACGGAGCGCTCGGCGAGGCCCTGGGCATGGAGTACGCAAAGATCGCTTTCACACCCGCGGCCAAGGCGCGGATGAACGCGATGATCGACAACCTGATGGCCGCGCTGAAAGAGCGTATCGGAAGCCTCGTCTGGATGAGCCCGGAGACCAAGGCTCAGGCTTTGGTCAAGCTCGCGTCATTCAAACGCAAGATCGGATATCCCGACCACCTTCGCGGATATGCAGGCCTGACGATCAAGCGCGATTCGTATGCCGACAACATCCTGCGAGCGAACCAGTTTCAGATCGCACGCAATTTCCAGGACCTCGGCAAACCCCGCGACAAGACGCGGATGGGAATGACGCCTCCGACGGTGAATGCTTCCTACAGCCCGCAGAATAACGACATTACGTTTCCGGCCGGAATTTTACAGCCGCCCTTCTTCAATTTCAATGCTGACGACGCCATCAACTACGGCGGCATCGGCGGCGTGATCGGACATGAGATCACACACGGTTTTGACGATCAGGGCGCGAGGTTCGACGCCGAGGGCAATCTCAAAAAATGGTGGAGCGATGCCGATTTCAAGCAGTTCGAGGACCGTACATCGTGCGTCGCCAAGCAGTTTGACGGTTACGAGGTCCAGCCCGGGCTGTTCATCAACGGCAAGCTGACGCTCGGCGAAAACATGGGCGATTTTGCCGGTATGACCGTTTCATATTACGCGTTCATGAAATCGCTCGAGGGTAAACCGCGTCCCGCCAACATCGACGGATTTACGCCGGAACAGCGTTTCTTCCTCGGCTGGGCGCAGGTCTGGGCAGGAAAATACACGCCCGAGGCCGAACGCCAGCAGGTCGCCGGCAATCCGCACTCGCTGCCCCGCTGGCGCGTCAACGGCCCGATGTCCAACATGCCCGAATTCGCCAAGGCATTCGGCTGCAAGGCCCCGCAAAAAATGGTCCGCCCCGACGCCTGCGTGATCTGGTAGTTCGCGATAAGACGATCAGAAAGTATGGGAAGCTCATTTTCGGGCTTCCCTTTTTTTGCAAAGTGCGGACACTACTGTCCGTGTGAGTGCGAAACACGAATAGAACGTCAATACCCGTTCGAACGAATCAATGCCCGAGCAACATTTCGCCGGGCGAACCGGCGACGCGGACAGAGTGTCCGCGCTCCGTTTTTAGCGGTCGACGGTGGCCATCTGCTTTTCGTTGTAGCGCGGCCCCGCGACCTTGTCGGGAGCGAGAGCCGCGTCGAGCTCGGACATCTCGTCGGACGTAAGGTCAATCGCGGTGGCCGCGGCATTGTCCTCAAGATAGCTTCGTCGTTTTGTCCCCGGAATGGGCACGATATCCGGCCCTTTGTGCAGCAGCCACGCGAGTGCGATCTGTGCCGGCGACACTCCTTTACTCGCTCCAAGCTCACGTACGGCGGAGGCGGCTCGCATGTTTGCGTCAAAATTGTCACCCTGATAGCGTGGATCGTTGTGTCGAAAATCGTCGTCCGGATATTCCTCGGCCCGTTTGACCGCACCCGTCAAAAAGCCGCGGCCGAGCGGCGCAAATGGGACAAGGCCGATGCCAAGCTCGCGAAGCAGCGGGATGATGCGCGGCTCAAGGTTTCGCTCCCACAGCGAATACTCGCTCTGCAGCGCCGCGATCGGATGGACGGCGTGGGCACGGCGGATCGTATCCTCGCCGGCTTCCGAGAGGCCGAGAAACCGTACTTTGCCCGCGCCGACAAGATCGGCCATCGTCCCTACCACGTCCTCGATCGGCACGTCGGGGTCGACGCGATGTTGGTAAAGCAGATCGATCCGGTCCGTTGCGAGCCGCCGAAGCGAGCCGTCGACAGCCTCGCGAATATGTTCGGGCCGGCTGTTTAACCCCGTCATGCCGCCGTTCTCTATCCGAAAGCCGAACTTGGTCGCGATCACGACCTGATCTCGCCTGCCGACAAGAGCTCGGCCGAGAAGATCTTCGTTCGTAAACGGCCCGTAGACCTCGGCCGTGTCGAGAAAGTTAACGCCGAGCTCGATCGCCCGGTGGATCGTCGCGATAGATTCGCGCTCGTCACGCTCATCGGGCGTCCCATACGCCTGGCTCATGCCCATGCATCCAAGCCCGATCGCCGACACCTCTAAACCGCTTTTTCCCAATTGTCGTTTTTGCATGGCTAACTCCTCGTCACTAATTCGGCGCGATCATCACCTTGAGTGCCTCGCGGTCGTTCATCGCACGGTAGCCTTCCGGCGTTTGATCCAGTGCAATGGTCCGGTCGAACACGCGACCAGGTTCAATGGAGCCGTCGAGCACCGCCGGCAAAAGCTCGTCGATGTACGCCCGGACCGGCGCCGGGCCGCCGCTGACCGTTATATTGTGAAAGAACATATTGCCGAGCTCGGGCATATTGGAATAATGCGGCACGCCCACACGGCCGACCGCTCCGCCAGGACGGACCGTTTTCATCGCTGTCAACATTGCTTGCTCGCTGCCGACACATTCGAGCACCGAGTGAGCTCCGTAACCGCCCGTGATCTCGCGGACACGCTCGACTGCTTCGTCGCCTCGTTCGCTCACGACATCGGTCGCGCCAAATTGGCGAGCGAGCTCGATCCTCTGCTCGTGATGGCCCATGATTATGATCTGTTCGGCCCCGAGCAGCTTTGCTGCGATCACAGCGCAGAGCCCGACGGCCCCGTCGCCAATGACGGCAACGCGGTCACCCTCATCGACCGCGGCCATCAGCGCGGCGTGATAGCCGGTGCCCATTACATCCGAAAGCGTCAGCAGCGACGCCAGAAGTGACTCGTCCTTTGTTCCGTCGATCGCGAAAAGTGTGCCGTCAGCCAACGGAATGCGCACAGCCTCCGCCTGCGCTCCGGCGACCTGAGGATTGCCGAAGAATCCTCCGTGAATGCACGAGGTGTTTAGGCCTTCCTGACAAAATTCGCACGTGCCGTCTGAAAATGCGAACGGCATGATCACGAGATCGCCCTTTCGAATACTGCTGACGTCGGTTCCGACGTCCTCGACAATGCCGATCGCCTCATGTCCCATTACCCTCGGCGGCGCGTCCGCAGCCAAATCTTTATACGGCCACAGATCGCTGCCGCAAATACAGGCCCGCGTGACTCGCACAACCGCGTCGGTTGGTTCGATAATTGCCGCATCCGGAACATTCTCGACGCGAACGTCGCCAGCACCATACAGTATTGTTGCTTTCATATTATGTATTGATCCCCCTCGTCTCATTTTACCAGCCTTCTGTTACGGAATGTGTAAGCTCGAAACCAATTCCACGATTTAAAAGTTAAAAAAAAGCCGGAAGCGTGGTTAGCTTCCGGCCTCTTTTTAATTGTTACTTGTGCCCCTACTTTTGTACGGGCTCCTGCCACTGCCTTTAGAGTTCGTCGTCAGCATCGACGTCGATCTTCATGGCTTCGTCGATGTCGAAGACCTCTTCGGCCTCGGCTTCGATCTCACCGTCCTCGATATCGATCACCTCGTCCTCAAAATCGTCCGCTTCGATGCCGGGAATGTCGACGGGAACCGGGAAATCGATTCCGCCGCGGATGTCGGCCATCTCGTCGAATTCATCCTGCTGTTTCTGATTTTCGGTCGGATCGTAAGCGATCTTGACGTTGCGGTAGTATTTCATACCGGTTCCGGCCGGGATCAGACGTCCCATGATGACGTTCTCCTTGAGTCCGCGTAGATAGTCGACGCGGCCTGAAATGGCTGCCTCGGTAAGCACGCGGGTCGTTTCCTGGAAGCTGGCGGCCGAGATGAACGAGTCTGTCGAGAGCGACGCTTTGGTGATACCCAAAAGCAGCGGCTCGCCGACTGACGTCTGTCCGTTCTCGTCCTGAACACGCCGGTTCTCATCCTCATAGCGGAATCGATCGACCTGTTCCTCAAGCAGGAATTCGGTATCGCCGACTTCCTTGATCTTGACCCAACG
>JBDTZO010000209.1:0-29252 GCA_040005135.1 Acidobacteriota bacterium
TCGAATGAAAACTGCATATATCAATTTTATGATAAGTCGTAGTCTGGAGCACTGTGCCATTCATGTTCGACATTTTGCATTATCAATGCGTGATCGAAGGCGATCGTGCCGACCGGAAACATTTTTTTATCGTCGTAAAAACTCGATGTTACGACGTCGATCGTGAGGGGCTTTACGGACCATTTTTTCGTTTCCAATGTGATGCCGTCCAAGTACGTCCCATTCCTTGTAACCGAGTAACCAAGAGATCCGGCTTCAAAGAATTTCGACGATTGTTCGAGATTCTCAAAGATCGAATCGGCAGGCATATCATCTGAAAACTTTCCTTTCAGATCGATCTGTACCGAGCCATCTCGGGATCGCATTTTCAGATCAATCCCCGCGGTGTCCTCCGATATTGAAAAGTCAGCGCGGTTGTGTTCACCGGGAAATAACCGGCCGCCCGCCAGCGCATTTAGATTCGAGTCGGTGTCTCGCCGTGGAATAAATACGCCCTCGCGAGTGAAGCCATTATCATCCCATTCGACCGCGATCCTGTGCGCCGCATTTTCGCTCTTAATACCGATGAGCTCAGGGGTATGCAAAGGCCTGATGTGTTCGAGACGAATTAGGCATATACCAGCTATTGCCATGTCCTTGTGCAGTTTAGGACGAAAGCCGGCAGGCAGCATTTGCTGGACCGTATTGCAGTCTGCACGAAAATTTACAAGTATTCGCCGCTTTATCACGCCTTGAATGGTAGGGAGTTTCATAACTGCTCATGACTTTATTTCAATTCAAATGAAAACTTCACAAACATATTCTGCCACATCGCATAATTTCATACATAATCGGGCGATTATGACCTCAATCATATTTTCGACCTGCCAAGATGGCTAGATTTGAATTCATAGGCGACTTTATGAATAACCTGATAGCAACATACAAGATAGATACAGAACCCATTTCCGACGGCGACGGTGACGTGAATTTTCGCGAGGTGTGGAACGATACACACTCGATAGGGATCGAACTAAAGATCCGGGCGGGAGCGGTACTGGCACGCCACTCGGCAATGCAGCCGATCAAGGTGCAGTGTTTATCGGGCTCCGGACGATTTACGGCGGGTGAGGACCTCGAGGCTGCGGCAGAATTGATCCGCGGCACGGTGGTTGCAATAGAACCTTCAATTCCGCATGAGGTCTCAGCCAACAGCGAACTCCTGCTTTTGGTAACCAAATTCAAATGAGGCCCGAGCGTCGGGATATATATTATTCGGGCTGATACGAAGCACATGGCAGAATTTCGTATGGGAAACGGCGAAATGTCGCCCTGCGCGTACAGGTCCTGAGCCGAACCGGAACAGCCGAAACGGAGAAAATTAAATGAAAAAACTTTGGATATTACTTGCAGCGGTATTTATCGGTTCTTTTGCGATCTTGGGCTGGGTCGGCACTGAAATTTTTCGCCAGGCGCCCCCGATCCCCAAACAGGTAGTTGCGACCGACGGCCGAGTTCTGACCACCGACGAACAGGTGCTTGACGGGCAGAACGTCTGGCAGGCGATGGGCGGGATGCAGGTCGGATCGATCTGGGGCCACGGTTCGTATGTTGCCCCGGATTGGACCGCCGACTATTTGCACCGCGAATGTATCTTCATTCTAAATACTTGGGCGAACAAGGATTTTGCGAAGCCATTTGACGCTTTGTCAGCGGAACAGCAGGCGGCTCTGAAAGTGCGTCTGCAGGAGCTCGTCCGCACTAACACGTACGACCCGGCGACGGGTTCGGTCACGATCGACCCTGTCCGGGCGGCGGCGTTCGAGGACAATCTAAAACACTATTCAGACGTCTTTACCAACGGAAACAAGGACTATGCCATCCAGCGTGACGCACAGTCAGACCCCGTCAAATTGCGAGCGATGGTGTCGTTCTTTTTCTGGACCTCGTGGGCGTCGGCGACGAACCGGCCCGACAATACGATCTCATATACGAGTAATTTTCCGTCCGAACCGCTTGCCGGCAACTATCCAACGTCGAGTTCGATCGTGTGGACGGGCGTCAGCGTGATCTTCCTGATCGGCAGTATCGGAGCGATGGTCTGGTTCTATGCCGGTTGGCATAAGGAAACGGACCCGCGTGACACTCCCGACGAAGACCCGCTGATAGAAGCTCCGTTGACGCCGTCACAAAAGGCAACAGTAAAGTACTTTCTGATCGTGTCTCTGTTGTTTCTGCTTCAAATAATAATGGGCATAATTACGGCCCATTACGGTGTCGAGGGAGGCGGCCTTTACGGCATCCCGCTCGACCGAGTCTTGCCGTACGTGGTGACGAGGACGTGGCATACACAGCTCGGCATCTTCTGGATCGCCACGGCGTGGCTCGCCGCAGGCCTCTATATCGCACCTTACATTTGCGGCTACGAGCCAAAGTGGCAGAAGCTGGGCGTCGACGTGCTTTTTGCTGCACTTCTGATCGTCGTGCTCGGATCGATGGCGGGCCAATGGATGAGCGTCATGCACAAGCTGCCGGGCGATCTGTGGTTTTGGTTCGGTCACCAGGGTTATGAATATGTCGACCTTGGCCGCGTCTGGCAAGCGGCGTTATTCGTCGGGTTGTTATTATGGCTGTTCTTGATCGCACGATCGGCGATCCCAGCCCTTAGGGCAAAGGGGACAAGTCGATCGCTCATCGCACTCTATCTGGGAACGACCGCAGGTATCGCACTTTTTTACGCTCCCGGCCTTTTCTGGGGAATGCGCTCGCACCTGACCGTCGTCGAATACTGGCGTTGGTGGGTCGTGCACCTCTGGGTCGAGGGTTTCTTCGAAGTGTTCGCAACCGTGGTGATCGCATTCCTGTTCGCAAAATTACGCGTCATCCGTGCCGATCACGCCGCATATGCAGCTCTCCTCTCAGGAGCGATCTATCTAAGCGGCGGAATCATCGGCACTCTTCATCACCTGTATTTTGCCGGCACTCCAACCGTGGCTCTTGCGTTCGGATCGGTGTTCAGTGCACTTGAAATCGTGCCGCTAGTGTTCGTCGGCTACGAAGCGATCGAGAACATTCGCCATTCGAAGGTGCGGCCGTGGCTCGCACAGTACAAGTGGATTGTATATTTCTTTGTCGCTGTCGCGTTCTGGAACTTGCTCGGTGCGGGCGTATTCGGATTTATGATAAATCCGCCGATCGCTCTGTATTATATGCAAGGGCTAAACACGACCGCCGTTCACGCTCACGGAGCGCTGTACGGAGTGTATGGAACACTCGGCCTCGCACTCACACTGTTCTGCCTGCGGGCAATGGACCCCGAACGCAAATGGAATACAAAGCTGCTCGCGTTTTCGTTCTGGGCGATAAACATCGGCATGCTGATGGAGATCTTTCTGAGCCTCTTGCCGATCGGACTGCTGCAGACCTACCAGTCGATCTCGGTGGGCTACTGGTCTGCTCGAAGTCCCGAATTCATGCAAACAACACTGATGCAGGACCTTCGCTGGATGCGGATGTTCGGCGATACTATTTTTGCTGTGGGCGCCATCGCATGGGTCTGGTTCGCGATCCACCTGATGCTCACAAAGGGCGAGAAGATCGAGGCCCCGATCCCGACGGCTCCGGTGATCGTGCCGGGCCGAGCCGAGGCGGCCTAGCAAAAATGGATGCGGCCGGGCCTGTGCCCGGCCGCATCCAAATTTAATAGAATGACGAGCACCAAAACTGATATACGCGACCGAGCTGACATCGACAAATTGATGCTTAGCTTTTATTCCCGAGCTTTGGCGGACCCGCTGATCGGGTTTATCTTTACCGATGTTGCGCAACTGAATCTCGATCACCACCTGCCCGTGATCGGTGATTTTTGGGAGACCATCGTGTTTCAGACGGGCGCCTACGCAAGTCATGGGCGCAACCCGCTGATGGTCCATGGCGAACTTGCGGGCAAAACGCCGCTGCTGCCTGAGCATTTTCAGCGTTGGCTGGTGATATTCCACGAGACGACCGACGAGCTGTTCGCCGGCGAGCGTGCCAACTTTATCCGGGACCGCGCCGAAGCTATCGCCGGACGAATGAAGCAGTACGTCGCGGCGGTCCAGTCTCCTAACCTCAATTTTCCACAAGCCGCTTAAGCTCGTCGACGCTGTCGATGAGAATCTTGCCGTGGTCGATGACGAATAACCCTTTTGCCGCAAGCCGACGAATGACTCGAATGGTCGTTTCGGTGGTAAGCCCCGCCATATTCGCGATGTCCTCGCGTCGAAGCGTGATCCGTATCGGACCTCCAAACGGATCCTCAGTACTCGCTAGTTGGATCAGTACATTTACGACCCGATACTCGGGCGAGGCATGGGCAAGATTCTGGATGGTCGCTGTCTTTTGCCGGAGCATTGCGGTCATCCACGATAGTATTGCGAGCGAAAACTCACTTGAATCGCGCAGCAGCTCTAGAAAGCGGTCACGGTCGATCAGCAACAGCCTCGATTTGGCCATCGCGACGGCGGACGCCGGATAGAGGCCGCCATCAAAGACTGCAGGTACGGCAAACGTCTCGCCGTCCTCGAAAATGCCAATAATTACTTCTTTTCCCGGCTCCAAATAATGAAGCATCTTTATTTTACCGGAAAGCACAACCGGCAGATCGGACGCACGTTCACTTTCAGCAAATATCTCCTGTCCCTCACAAAACATGCGTTCGCGTCCGGCCAATTGGAGGCTCGAACGAAGCGAAATGCTGACGTTGTCGAGAAGTGGCTTCATCAAATGGGCCCATGTCGGCGGTCAAAAACATCTTAACAGACGTGAACCACACCGACCCAATGACTCTCAGCCGAACGGCCGAGAGCAATAGATTTTAGTTGACTTTGCCGGTGCCGATAGCATAACTTTGTTCAGAATTTTAGGTACATCCGAGGACGTGCCGCCATCTCAACAAAATTCGGAGGAAAATTCATAGTGCTAAGAATTGCCTTGGGTGTGATCGCTGGTTATGTCGCGTGGACGATATTATGGGTCGGCAGCGATCAGGTCTTGATCCAGACGGTCGGCTGGTATGGTGATCATCAACACGCTTTTGAACGGGCAATGTTCAACAAGGAAGCGTTCGAGCCGTCTATGACAGTGCTGGCGTTCCACATTATTCGAAGCGTTATCGTTTCTTTCATTTCTGGCTTTGTCGCAGCCCTCGTTGCAAACGAAACTCGGCGAACGGCATTGATTTTGGGGGTATTATTGCTTATTTCCGGGATCGCCGTCGAAGTTATGGCATGGCACTATCTGCCGATCTGGTACCACCTTATATTCCTGCTCCTGTTGATCCCTGTGACGATAGCCGGCGGTAAGGCGAGGACGATCATGCGGACCGTCCAAAATGCTTGATCGCTACCGGGAGAGGAAGAAATGGTTGCGGCGAACGATAAACTCGGTGATTGAGAGCATCGACACGTGCCTCGGCGGCGTCCAGTCGTTCGTCGGGCGGCAAGTCCGCGGCTTTTTCGTAGCAAGCATGTTGAATGCAGGGCAGCGGCTTGCCTTCAACATGCACGAGGCAGCCGATGCCCTTTTCGTACAGCGGGCATGCGAAGGACCTTGAATATTGGGCTTCGGCGTCCAAGCTATATCGAGATATTGCGGCGTCGATTCTCTCGGTGATGGTTACCTGTTGTTTGAGCGGCAATTTTGAAAGAGTGATTCCTATAGCAACGGCCTCAAGCCTCGAGATCCGGACATTAACGAAGTGCTCGTCAAGACAGCAAGCTCCTGGTGTAAGGCAACTCGAGCAATCTTGAGCTGCCCGCTCGTACTCGGCGATTTCCGAGCGAAAGCTGCTATTGATCTCTTTTAGGCGGCCCAGCGCCGCATTTTCACCAACTGTCTTCATGGTCGTGCGCGCCGCCAAAAGCCGACGCATGATATAATCTGACTGTGGAAATTGTATAATTTTTCGGAGGACTATGCTTAAAGTAGGCGACAAAGCACCTGATTTTAGTGCTAGAGACCAAGACGGACGCGAGGTTAAACTATCGGATTTTGGCGGAAAGCGCGTCGTTTTATATTTTTATCCGAAAGACGATACGCCGGGATGTACCAAGGAAGCGTGCTCTTTCCGTGATGCGGATGACGTTTTTAACAGCAAGGGAATTAAGGTACTCGGTGTTTCGACCGATGATGAAAAGTCTCATCAGAAGTTCATTTCTAAATTCCAGCTGCCGTTTGACTTGCTCGCCGATACCGACAAGCAGATCGTCGAAGCTTACGGGGTTTGGGGCGAGAAAAGTATGTACGGCAAAAAGTATATGGGTACCAATCGAAAGACTTTCCTGATCGACGACGGTACGATCGTGAGCATTTTTGAAAAGGTAAATGTTGCAGAACACGCGGACGAGGTTCTTGCGGCCTTTGGGGAAAAATAGATGATAAGAGACCTTATAAGATTTGCGCTAATAATAGCGGCCTTTGTTATGGCGGTTGCATGTCAGCAGGCGAGCCCAAAAGCACAGGAATTTAAGAAGTACGCGACCGAGGCCGATGTTCCGCGAGTTTCTCCCGCGGACGCGAAAAAGGCATTTGACGACGGCTCAGCGGTAATCATCGACGCGAGGTCGGAGGAATCGTACAAGGGTGATCACATAAAAGGAGCGATCAACATTCCTTTTGGTCAGCAGGACAAAATGATGGACAAAGTGCCAAAGGGCAAAAAGCTCATCATCTATTGTTCCTGACCGAACGAACATACGAGTGCCGGTCTGGCATTCGCACTGAACCAGAAAGAAGTTCCTGATACCAACGCTCTGCTCGGCGGAACCCTGGCATGGAAAAATGCCGGGTTTCCAATGGAAAAGAGCCAGTAGCGGATTCGGAAAGCTAATTAATTGAAAGCACGAAGGAGATATCCCACTCTTTCGTGCTTTTCGTATGTGGACCGGCTGCTATTTTAGAAGTTCATCGCAGACGCGCTCAGCGGCGTGGCCGTCCCAGAGCGGTGGAACTGAAGCTACAACGCCGTCAACGTTGCGATCAAGAGCCTTAAATGCCGCCAATTTGATCTTTTCAGGATCGGTCCCAACAAGAATGTTCGTCCCGAGATCGATCGTCACCGGGCGCTCTGTATTTTCACGAAGCGTTAGGCAAGCGATGCCAAGAGCCGTTGTTTCCTCCTGCAGTCCGCCGGAATCTGTTAGTACCAAGCGTGCGCCACTGTAAAGACGCATAAAGTCGATATAACCAAGTGGCTCGATGAGGTGGATATCCGCATTGGCGATGCGTTGGCCAAAACCAAATTCGTCGATCTTTGCGCGGGTCCTTGGATGGGCGGGAAAGACGATCGGAATTCGTGTCGAGATAGTCACGAGAGCGTCGATTATGCCAGAAAAAATGCCTTTGTCGTCAACGTTTGACGGTCGATGAAGTGTAAGGACCGCGTATTCCTTGTCTTCAAGCCCGAGATCGCCGCGAACCGTCGACATTTCCGCGACTCTGAGGTGTTCAAAGAGCGAGTCGATCATAACGTTTCCGACGAAGCGGATCTTTTCCGACTGAATTCCTTCGTGAGTAAGATTGACGTCCGCGTCCTGCGATGTCGTGAGCAGCAGGTCCGAAATAGAATCCGTTAGAATTCGATTGATCTCCTCGGGCATTGAGCGGTCGAGCGAACGAAGGCCGGCTTCAACGTGCGCCACCTTCACACCCAGTTTCGAACAGACCAACGCGCAGGCGATGGTGGAATTTACATCGCCAACTACCAAGACCCAGTCAGGATTTTCGCGAAGAACGACGGGCTCGAACTCGGTCATCACTTTCGCAGTTTGGACTGCATGAGAACCCGATCCCACCCCAAGATAAACGTCCGGTTTCGGCATGCCGAGGTCGTCAAAGAACGAGTCAGACATGGCAGCGTCATAGTGCTGACCCGTATGTACGATGATCGGAGCAAATTCGTCCGGCCGCCTCGCCATTTCGGCATAGATCGGCGCGACCTTCATAAAGTTGGGGCGGGCACCGACAACGAGTATGATCTTGATCATTAGAGTCTGACAACCTTCGCCTTACTTACCCTGCGGATCTCAGAGCTCAATGCGTTGCGGGTGTCGACGATGAGACTCGCCTGGTCGCAGACACGGGCATAATCAATCTCCGAGTGCTCGGTACATATTATGACGCAATCGGACCCCGAGATGAGTTCGTTAGTCAATGCCCGGTTACTCAGCGGCTCGGCGTCACCGATAGTGTAGGCATGGTCGAAAGTCACCTCTGCAACGAATGGATCGTGATAATAAACGTCCGCGCCGTCGGCCCTGAGGAGATCGATGATGGAAAGTGCCGGAGATTCGCGCATGTCGTCGATATCTTTTTTATACGCGACGCCCAGGATCAGCACCTTTGAGCCATTCACTGCCTTTCGCTGCTCGTTGAGTGCTCCGGTCGCGAGCTCGACAACGTAGGCCGGCATATTCGAATTGACTTGTTCGGCAAGTGAAATGAATTGTGAATCGAACCCATGCTGTCGTGCTTTCCAAGAAAGATAATGCGGATCGAGCGGTATACAGTGGCCGCCGATGCCCGGGCCAGGATAGAAAGGCATAAATCCGAAAGGCTTGGTGGCGGCCGCGTTTACCACTTCCCACGTGTCGATGCCGAGAGCGTTACAAAGCTTTGCCATTTCGTTCGCCATTCCGATGTTGATAGCTCGAAACGTGTTTTCCCATAATTTTGCTGCCTCGGCAACCCGGGCCGATGATACCGGATATACGGTTCCGACGATCTGGTCATAGAGCAGCGCAGCGATATCGGTGGAATCCGGCGACACGCCGCCGACAACCTTTGGAATATTGTGGGTTTGATACTGCGGATTGCCTGGGTCGACACGTTCCGGCGAAAACGCGAGCAGGAAATCTTCGTCAAGCTTAAATCCTGATTCCTCAAACATAGGCTGCAAAACTTCGTCTGTCGTGCCCGGGTACGTCGTCGATTCCAGGATGATCAGCTGGCCGCGGCGAAGCGACTTTTGGATCTCGCTGCCGGCCGTGAGGATATAGGACATGTCCGGGTCCTTAGTCTTACGCAAGGGCGTCGGCACGCAGATAATTATAACGTCACACTCGATCAGCCGGTTGAAATCCGTCGTCGCAGTCAGCTTGTGGCTTCCAACGCAGGTGGCAACATTGTCGTCCGTCACATCGACTATATACGAATGTCCGTTGTTAACCTGAGCGGCCTTTTTTTCGTCGACTTCGAATCCGAGCGTTTCAAAGCCTTTCAGTGCAAATTCGACGATCAGCGGCAGTCCGACGTAGCCGAGACCGATAACGCCGACGCGTGCTCGTTTATCTTCGATAAGTTTCTGCAGTTCTTCTTTTATCATTATTGTCAGGTAAAAAGGGCAGGAGAGTTTGCGTATTAGTTTTGAATTTAAGAGCGAAAACGAACGCTGAAGTTCCGAAACTTCTAAACTATGTTAATGGATATGGTTAGTCAAGATTGTCTGCTAATCTGTTAAGAGTATCGGGTAGCTTTAACGGTAACATCCCATCAATTTATACTCGTAATTAGCGAGATTCTCCGACATCTATATGAGTTCCGGCATCACGTCCCAAAATCCGGTCGTTAGATCCGTGATCGAGGGCACCGCACCCAGGCCCGCACAACTCGCCGCGTCGCGCGGTATTCTCCCGCTTGCCCAGAACGACCTGCTTGAGATCCTCGTCGCGTTCTTTAACGGGCCCGATCCGGAACTGCAGGAAAATGCCAGGCAAACCCTTGGCACCCAGAGCCCGGGCGCACTTGAGGAGACGCTGCGGACCAGTGATATTTCTCCGGACGTTCTGGCCTATTTTGCGGGGCGACAGTTCATGCCGAATGCGGTCTATGAGGCGATCATCGCGAATCCGCGAACGCCGGGAACAGCCATCGCTCAATTTGCCCGTCTTTCGACGAGCGGTGACCTACTCGAACAGATATCGCTAAATCAGCAGCTGCTGATCAGCACTCCGGCGATAATCGACGCCATAATCGCGAATCCGCACCGCACATCCGAGGCCGAACGGCGAGCCTCTGAGACCAAACGCGAATTCTTTGAAAAAGAACGCGGAGCGCAGCAGATCGCAAACGAACTGCGTGCTCAGGGCAAAGAAGCGGCGGCGGAATTTGTCGAGAATGCTGAGTTTGGCGACGACATCGAGTCGGGGTCCATGTCGGCTGAGGACGCGATGTTCATAGCACAACATATCGAGGTGCTCGACAAAGAGACCGATGATTCGTGGCTTGGGCTCGAGTATCTTGAGGAAATCTACGAGGAGTCGGACGCTCAGCGTCAGGCAACTCTCGATAAGATACTCGGCGAGCTGAAGAACGAAGAAGAAGAAGTGCCGGGCGAACGTGTCTCGATGTTGAACCGCATCATGCGAATGGGTGTCAAGGATCGCGTACGGCTCGGGATGAAGGGAGACCGCGAAGCACGCAATATACTTGTTCGCGACCCCAACAAGCTTGTCTCCTCGGCGGTTATCAATAACCCGCGGATCACCGATCAGGAGATCGAGAATGTGGCAGCAATGCGGACGTTGTCCGAGGATGTCCTGCGTCAGATCGCAGCGAGCCGCCAGTGGTCCCGCAGCTATGGCGTGCAACACAATTTAGCCCGTAATCCGCGGACGCCGATCGCAAGCGCGATGACGATAATGTCGCGGCTCCAGCTTCGAGATCTGACGGCACTGTCGAAAAACCGAAACGTCTCCGACGCGGTCCGGCGCCACGCTACGCGCCTGCTGTCGACCCGCACAGGCGGAAAACACTAACACTAAAGAAATTTGGCGATGCGGCCGGTTTTTATGAAAGAGCCGGCAAGGTCGGTAAACGTGTGGCTCGCTGCGCCCAACCATAGTCCTAAGAAAACAAACCACATGAAATGATCGCCGAGATGCGAACGGATAAAGTCGCCGATCGTGTGCCAAACATGTGTAATTTCGGCTAGATTCGGCACTTTGCCGCCGTTATATGCCGCCCAAATGTACACAGCCGTGAACGAAAGAGCCGTCAGCACGCCCATGAAATAGATCACACGGATCAACGCCCCGAGCACTAGCCCGTGCGAAAATCGCGAACGGTGCTTGAAAAAGTGACGATACGGGAACCAGAGCCACTTAAAAAACAACCAGCGTGTATATTGCCGCGAAACGGTGTCGAGGTCGGGACCGAATAATAATCCACCCGCCAGGAACGCGGCTCCGATAACGAGAGCCGAGGTGACCGAGAGTGTGACGGCGTAGGACGCGACCGCTGTGGGCACGGCTAGAAAAAAGGTGATCGCGTCGTGAGTTCGGCCGCTGGGCATTGGGATAGTGTCCGTGAATACACGGGCCGAGCGGCCCGTTATGCTAGAATTCTCGTTTTGATTTCGAACTGATGGCTGGCATTTTTCAAAAACTCAAGACAACGCTCGAAATGATCAAATTCGAGCATACACTCTTCGCACTGCCCTTTGCATTTCTCGGAGCGATTCTAGCCGCGGACGGAATCCCGACCTGGCAGCAGATCGTGTGGATCACGACCGCGATGGTCGGGGCGCGTTCGGCCG
This sequence comes from Acidobacteriota bacterium, assembly GCA_040005135.1. Classification (GTDB taxonomy): domain Bacteria; phylum Acidobacteriota; class Blastocatellia; order Pyrinomonadales; family Pyrinomonadaceae; genus OLB17. Next base: position 11,552 of record JBDTZO010000209.1, read on the forward strand.
CGATGACCTTTAATCGCATCGTGGATCGCGACATCGACGCAAAAAACCCGCGAACGGCGAACCGTGAGTTGCCGGCAGGCAAGCTCTCTGTCGGGTTTGCGTGGCTGTTTCTCTACGTTGCGATCGGAATATTTCTGCTCGCGTCGTATTCGCTAAACTGGCTGACGTTCGCCCTTTCCCCGGTCGCATTGATCTGTGTGCTCGGCTATTCGTATGCGAAACGGTTCACAGCTTTTTCGCATTTGGTTCTCGGGCTCGCACTGGCGATCTCACCGTCGGCGGCGTGGATCGCCGTTCGGGGTTCACTCGAAGATGAGGTGCCGATCCTGCTTTCGGTACTTGTTTTGATGTGGACCGCTGGATTTGACGTGATGTATGCATGCCAAGATCTCGAATTTGATCGAAAGTCAGGACTGCATTCGATACCGGCCCGCTACGGAATTAAGAATTCACTCTGGATCGCTCGCCTTTTTCACTTTCAGGCGTTCGTTGTCCTCGTGATCCTGTATTTGGCGACGGGCCTCGGATGGCCGGCATTGGCCGGCGTCATCGCCGTCGGCCTGTTGCTGCTCTATCAACACACTCTCGTTAAGGCCAGCGATCTTAGCCGAATGAATGCGGCTTTTTTCACGACCAATGCATTTATAAGCGTTATTCTTTTCGTGTCATTTGGCGCCGCAGTCCTAATGCAGCCGAGATAGGCTTACTCTAAGGATTCAGCAGCACAAATAAGCGGTCCGCCCAGTCGGAGCGGGCATTTTTGAGGATCTCATACTGGACCTGGGCGAGGTCGCGGTTGTCCTGTTTTATGTAGGTACGCCCAAGATTATAACGGGCCTTGTCGAAGTCCGGATCGTATCCGAGCGCGGCATTCAGCGCGTCGATCGCGTCGGCATATCGGGCGGTCTCGATGTACGATTCGGCCAAATAATTGTATGTCTTGGCGTCCGGCCTGTAGGATTTGAGCTGATCGAAAAGGAGCCCCGCCTCCGCAAATTTCTTCTGCTTAAAAAGCGCGAGGCCCAGTTTCTCGATGGCATTGGCGTGCTCGGGCTTCAGAGCGATCACACGCCGGTAGGCGAGGATCTCCTCGTCCGTTCGGCCTAACTTGTTAAAGGTGAGGCCGAGCGAATATTGAGTTTCGGCGTTATTTTCGTCGAGCTTGAGAGCCTGCCGATAGGCGTCGACCGCCTCTTTATACTGGCCAAGAGCGTAGCTCGATGCACCTATATTTACGTACGCTTCGACCCAATCAGGCCGCAGTCGCGATGCCTGCCGCGTGGCTCGGAGTGAATCGGCGTGGCGGCCTAAAACACCATAGCAATAGCCGGCTTGATACCATGCCTCGGCGTAATTTAGGTCCGCCTCGGCCGCCTTTTCGAAATACGAAAGCGCCCTCGCGAAATCGTCGCGAGCAAGCTGTGCCAGGCCTTGCGAATAAAATCGTTCGGCGGACGAGCGTTTGTTCTTTTGATTTTCGGCGGCGAGTGACGAGAGTGATTGGACCTCACCGATCTTTAGCTGTGAGATCCGATCGGCCGGCACGGCGAAATTGAGGCTTTGCCCCTCGGCCGCCTGCAGCGTCGCGACGCCGATGACTTGGCCAAGCATATTTACGACCGGCGAACCGGACGACCCCGGCGAGATCGGGGCGGTGATCTGGATGATCCGGCCGTAACCCGGAATATCGCGAACTGCCGAGACGATGCCATTTGTCACGCTGCCCTCGAGGCCGTACGGATTGCCGATGACCACGATAGACTCGCCCTCTTGCGGTACGGCTCGGACGATCGGCAGCGGCCGTGCGAGAGCCGCGGGGATGTCCACCTCCAATAGCGCCAGATCGCCTTCGCCATCGACCGCGAGCACGCCGCGGACCGGATACTTTTTACCGTCGAGTAAATGAATTTCGGCCCTGGCAGAGCGTTCGATGACGTGCCGATTTGTAATCACGCGGTCCGGAGCGATGAAAAATCCGCTGCCGCGGGCGACCGTGTTGTCCCTTGCGTCAAACGTCTCGATGGCAACCGCCGAAGGCTTGATCCGTTTGACCAACTCCGGCAGGAAATCCTGAGCCGCCGCCGTACCCGCCAAACAGGTGATCAGGGCGAGCAAATTGATGACGGATCTGACGGAGATTAATTTCATTGAGGGCGACGTTAAAATGATTATATGTTCTTTCGTCCACACCAACAAAGTTTTGGGAAAAAAGACAACGCTGCGGCCTCGTTTTTTGCCACGGCAAAGGCTAACCGATCGTGTCTACGGACGATTTTGCAGAAATAGCCCCGTGTTGCATATGTGGTACGTACCACATCGAAGCTGAAACCCTGTAATAACAAGGTTTCGGGAGGATCTCACGCGACAGACCCCCCGAAACAACCCCTTTCTGCGCCAGCAAAACACCACGTCTGAAACAGTATTAAGTGCGTTTTGGTACAGGAAAACCGTTGATTTGGTACAGTGTTTTTCGCCCGTTTCGACGAGAAGTGAAAAAGGGAATCGCAAAGTCCAAATTTTAAATTGAAAACAGAAATAGAGACACCGATATTTCAGTTTTCATATCGCTTGCCGCTGATCGCTTTTCGGTTACTTTCGGCTGGCCAATTTGCGCGTTTCGGAGAAAAGGCTAGAATTATATTTCACTAGTAAAATTATTTATGAAGATAGCTATCGCATCCGACCATGCTGGGTTCGAGGAAAAGGAAAAGCTTAAATCGACGCTCGATTCGATGGGAATCGGGTACGAAGACATGGGCACGGATTCGACCGTTTCGGTCGACTATCCTGACTTTGCCAAAAAACTGGGCGAGGCGGTGGCTGCCGGCAAGTATGAGCAGGGCATTTTAATGTGCGGCTCAGGAACCGGAATGGCGATCGCGGCGAATAAGGTGCCGGGCATAAGGGCAGCGGTGGCCTGGAACGAAGAGATAGCGCGGCTCGCGCGTGAGCACAACAATGCTAACGTGTTGGCTCTGGCGGCACGCTTCGTCTCTGACGACGAGCAGAAAAAGATCTTGAAGGCGTGGTTCGGTGCAAAATTTGAAGGCGGGCGCCACGAGCGGCGAGTCGAAAAGATCCGGCAGATCGAAATGGAGGACGAATAAATGTCAAAAATCCTGGCTTTCGCAGGCAGCTACCGCGAACATTCTTATAATAAACGCGTTCTCAACATCGCGGTCGAAGGGGCACGCTCGGCCGGAGCGGATGTGACAGTCATCGACCTGCGCGATTTCTCGATGCCCATTTTGAACATGGACGACGTTGCGGGGGACGGATTTGATGATAATGCGCTTCGCCTTCAGGAAATTCTCGCCGCTCACGATGGGATATTGGTCGCGTCGCCTGAGTACAACGGTTCGATACCCGGCGGACTGAAAAATGCTATCGACTGGGCTTCGCGGCAGAGCGCAAAATATGGCATGAACGAAGTTTTCCATGGGAAGGTGGCAGCGATGATAACTGCTTCGCCGGGCAGTTTTGGCGGTATCCGGTGCCTGGGTCATCTACGGGGCGTGTTTTCAATTCTCGGCGTCAATGTGCTCCCTTCTGAGATCGCCGTGACGTTTGTCGGGCAAAAATTTGATGGCGACAGCATCGAGATGACCGACGACAAAATGAAGGCTATTCTCGAAAAACTGGGAGCCGATCTTGCAACAATGCTAGTGAAAACACACGGTAATATTGAATTTGTGTCAGATACCAGCAGTTAGCTTCCCTGTTTCTTACATCCCTGCTTAGCAAATTCAGGATCGATCACGAAACGAAAGGTTGTGACGTTTTCCAGCGTCGTTAAAGCCGACCGTTTGTATGCAGGCCACTTGTCCAATCGGCCGGTGTTTACCATTTCTTTCATTTTGTCGGCGATGGAGTTACCGTCCGAAAATTTACGGACGCTGTTTTTTTTCAACTTTTTAGAAATAGCAACTTGCTGCCGTCGATCACAATGTTTGTCCTCGCAGATGCATCAACAAATTGTTGCCGACTCACCTAACTCAAAATTTGAGTTGCTCGATACTGAGGCGTAAGATTACTCTAAATCATCAGTCGATCTGGGAGGTGAAATGGAATACTGCGAACATATTTCGGCGATCAAGCCGGTGACGCCGAGTTCGGACGGCTGTGAGGAGTGCCTGAAGATCGGCGGCCGCTGGCTGCACCTGCGGATGTGCGAGAGCTGCGGCAAGGTCGGCTGCTGTGACCAGAGCCCGAATCGGCATGCGACAAAGCACTATCAGGAGACAAAGCACCCGATAATCAGCTCGCGTCAGCCTGGCGAGGAATGGGGATATTGCTATCCGGACGACCAATTTTACGAAAAGCTGCCCGAAGCGGGAAAGGCATAACAAGGTCACGGTCCAGAAAACGGACGAAAGGAGATAACAAACAAATGGCGACAAGCGCAGAGTGGCACGAAGATTACAATAAGATGAGCGACGCCTCGCGGAATTTTTCCCGAGCCGTCAAATCAGTCCAGGAGGAGCTCGAGGCCGTCGATTGGTACAACCAGCGTGCTGAACAGACGACCGACGACCAGCTTAGAAAGATCCTGATGCATAACCGTGACGAAGAGATCGAACACGCCACAATGGCGCTCGAGTGGCTAAGGCGGCACGATCCGGTCTTCGCAAAGCACATGAAAACGTATCTGTTTACCGAGGGCGACATTCTCGAGATCGAAAAGAAAGATAAGTAACCAGACCCATTAGCAGGGAGTAAAAGATGACGGCGCCGAAAAGGATCTTACTTCAGACCACTATTCCCTTTAATGAGGACGACTGGCACATTGGCCGTTTTTCGATGATGCACGAGCATTTGGCATCGCTGCGTGATGAGGCGGGCAATGAGCTTTACGAAATCACGGCGCGCGATCGCGAAATCGATTCGACGGGCAGTGATGTCATTTTGAGCAAGCTCGACGATACTGATTTCGACCAGCTATGGCTCTTCGCAGTCGATGTCGGCGACGGCCTGACCACCAAGGATTGCGAGGGGATCACGCGATTTCGCCAACGCGGCGGCGGCATATTCTCGACCCGCGATCACCACGATCTCGGCTCTTCGCTCTGCACGCTGGGCGGCGTCGGCGCGGCTCACTATTTTAATTCGAAAAATCCGGACCCGGACGAATCGAGAAATAAACGTGACGACACGGTCACGATGAATATCGATTTTCCTAATTATCACTCGGGCGCGAACGGCGACTATCAGATGATCACGCCGGTCGGCGTGCCTCACGAACTGCTCCGGAACGAGGACGGCACGACGATCCTCTATTTTCCGGCCCATCCGCACGAGGGCGGCGTCGGAGCGCCTGCGGGGTCATCGACCGAGCACGTCATCGCGACCGGCAAAAGCAAAGTGACGGGACGCAGCTTTAACCTCGTCGTCGCACTCGAGGCGACCGAGGACGAGCACGGCAATCAGCTCGGCCGAGCGATCGCTGAATCCAGCTTTCATCACCTCGTCGATTACAATTGGAACATAGACGCGGGCTGCCCCAGTTTTCTCGAGGAGCCTCCGGGTGATGGATATCAGCGAAATCCGGCCGCGCTCGAAGACATTAAGACCTATGTGACAAATGCCGCGCGATGGCTTGGTTGAGCAGGCTGAGCGCGGGCTTGAGTTGAACTTATGCCGGAATATATCTTTCCCGAAATGCCGCTCGACGCATGGCGGCCGACCAAGAATACACTGCACCTGTTTTTGCAGATCGTTGGCAAGATACGCCTTAAAACGCATCCGCGGATCAACCATTGGTGGCATGTACCCTTTTACGTCTCGCCGAGAGGTTTGACGACGTGTTCGATCCCGCATGACGGCGGCAGCTTTGAGATCGAGTTTGATTTCAAGGATCACGAGCTCAAGATAAGGACGAGCGACGGACGTGTCGAGGATTTCTCATTGTATGACGGCCTGTCCGTTGCCGACTTTTACGCGAGTGTCTTTGCTAATTCTGCCAAACTCGGCATCAAGCCCGAGATCAAGGCCGTTCCCTACGAAGCGCCATCAACAACTCCGTTTGCTGAGGATCACGAAAACAGATCGTACGACAAGGAATTTGTCGAGCGGTTTCATAAAATTCTTGTCGCGGTCAATGAAATCTTTGAGGAATTTCGCGGCCGTTTTTGCGGCAAATCGACACCGGTACATCTTTTCTGGCACAGCTTTGACCTTGCGTTGACACGATTCTCGGGCCGGCCGGCTCCGCCGATCGCGGGCGCCAATATGGTCACGCGTGAGGCCTATTCGCACGAGGTCATAAGCTTCGGATTCTGGTTCGGCGACGATAAACCGAACAGCGTTGCTTCACCGGCTTTTTACTCATACACCGCTCCGAAACCTAAGGGGCTTGAAAAAGAGCCGCTTCGGCCCGAACCTGCATTTTGGACCCCAGATGGTGGAATGGCATTACTGTTGTATGACGATATGCGACGAGATCAAGATCCGCGTGCAACGATTCTCAACTTTATGGAAAGTGCTTATCACGCGGGTGCAAAAACGGCAGGTTGGGATTACAAGGCCTTTGAGCTGCGTCCACTGACGTAGGCTCGATTTGAATACGAACATATTGGGGGTACTAAGGGGATGTCCGACCTAAAGGTTTTCCAATGTCCGAATTGTCATCAATTCATTAATAACACAATGACGAGTTGCAAGTTCTGCTCGGCTGAACTGCAACCTGAGTTGATCTCAGGCCTCGTTGTCGGTCAGGAAAGGACGGATACGGCGTATAACTCCGCCAGCAAGCTTCGCATTCTCGCGGGAGCAATGTGGGCATTCTTTTTTCTAAGTTTTCTTCCGTTCTTTGGTTTTGTTTTGTCGTGGGCTTTCTATGTAATTGCTGTTTTGATCCCTATCTTGTTAATCGTTTGGTACGTCAAATACGGCGATCTCAAAACCCTTGATCCGGAATTCAAAACTGCTAAAAAGTACCTATACACCGCTTTCTTTATTTGGTTGATATATCCTGCATTGCTCTTCGTAATAACAATTGTCGTAACGGTCGGAGTACTTGCACTTAAATCAAAATGATAGATCTACGCAGCGACACAGTCACTAAACCGACGCCCGAGATGCGGGCCGCGATGGCCGCGGCGGAGGTCGGCGACGATGTCTACGGCGAGGACCCGACGACAAACCGTCTGCAGCGGCTGGCCGCGGAGATCTTTGAGAAAGAGGCCGCGTTGTTCGTCCCGACCGGCTCGATGGGTAACCAGATCGCCGTCAAGGTACACACACAGCCGGGCCAGGAAGCGTTGATCGAGGAGCGCGGCCACATTTTGAACTATGAGTTGGGAATGTCGGCGGTGGCGGCCGGCGTGACGATCCGCGGCATTCGCAGCGGCAGTTCGACCGGAATGCTTACGTGGGGCGAGATCGCCGCGAGCGTGCGCGTCGACGGACCGTATTATTCGTCGCGGACAGGGCTGATCTGTCTTGAGAACACGCACAATTTCGGCGGCGGCAGCGTCATGACGGCCGATGAATGCAAAGATATTTGTACGAACGCTCACGAACGCGAAATTCCGGTGCACATGGATGGGGCTCGTATATTCAACGCCGCGGTTGCTCTAAATTCATCGGTCGCGGATCTGACGAAAGACTGCGATTCGGTCCAGTTTTGCCTCTCAAAAGGGCTTGGAGCTCCCGTCGGGTCCGTGTTGGTCGGTTCAGACGAATTTATCGCCGAAGCCCGGATCTGGCGAAAACGCTTGGGCGGCGGCATGCGACAGACCGGCATTTTGGCGGCAGCGGGACTAATTGCATTGCAGGATTCGCCGACACGGCTGCACGAGGATCACTCGAACGCAAAGGCACTCGCGGTCGGCCTCGCGCAGATCCCAGGGATCGCGATCGATGTTGAAACGGTCGTAACCAATATCGTCATCTTCGACATCTCCGGCACCGAAATGAAGTCGGGAGAGATCTGCGAAAAGCTCAGGAACGACGGCGTCCTGGCGATCGGTTTCGGCGACAAGATCCGGATGGTCACACATTGCTACGTGTCGAGGAACGACGTGGACGTGACCCTAGCTGCTCTTGGCTCGTGTCTAGTGTAGTTCTTTAGAGACGTAGCTGATGAATTCGGCGACCTGCATAGGTTCAGTATCAGAACTTCAATGTGGTGGTTGGATCCTGCAGGTAAATGAGCAGCCACCATCGGCTCCGCAAGTTACACTTTGTACCCCACCCTTTCCGCAGGTTGTGGTTGCAAGAGTCACACAAGTTTCACAGTCAGTCTCCTCACTACTCATCTGATAGGTTGTCAGAGTATAACGAGCTCCACCTTCAAGATTTGGATTTACCGGCAAAAAGATCTCGCCGTCCCTTACCTGAGAGAGGGCCGATCCAACCACCGTATAACACCAATAGTGTCTTCCGAGAATAGCATCGAAACTATTATAAGCAGTCAAAACGAGGCCGGTACGCGGACTAATTGTCTTTTGATTTGGATTACTTACGGCGGCAACTAATTGCAGGTCCGTACTCCAAGTGTCTCCTTCCTTAGAGACCACCTTATTTATACGCGCGGAGGAAAAACTGGTTTGCGCAGAATCCTTAACATCTACAATTGCCTTGTGTTCGGTAGCGACTATGCTCTTTTGCGCTGATACACTCAAGCTGCAAAAAATGAAAATTACAAATATCGAAAGACAGAATACCGATCGTTGCATTGTGGGAATCTCCTTGCTATCTCTTTGAGTTCTATAGACGCTTTTTTCAGTTCACATTTTATTCCGCGTCGAAAAAAAAGCAAGCTAAATTTGGGTTATGCGGGAGATCGTCTTGAAATATACCATGTTCAGATCGATTATAAGTTGATGTTTTAGTTTTCGTTTAGTCTATTTCAACCGCGGTGGATTGACAGAAAAAAAGATGAATATTGAACAGCTCAGAAAATTTTGTCTTGCTTTGCCCGGGGCCACTGAAGACATTAAGTGGGGAGCGGATCTGTGTTTTTGCATTGGGGCGAAGATGTTCTGTGTGACGGGAGCCGATTCGAACGCGGCGAGCATGTCGCTCAAGTGCGAGCCCGAGAAGTTTGCCGAGCTGATCGAGCGGGAGGGCATTAAACCTGCGGCATATGTCGGCCGTTACGGCTGGGTGCACATCAGTTGCGACGCGGTGATCGGCGACGACGAACTAAAAGATCTCGTGGGCAAGTCTTACCAATTGGTATTTGATAAACTACCTTCGAAGATCAAAAAGGCCGTTTCCTGAACTGATGATTATTGCTATTGACGGCCCGTCGGGAGCGGGCAAATCCACATTGGGTAAAATGCTGGCGAAAAAGCTCGGGCTCTTGTACCTGGATACCGGAGCGATGTACCGCGCGGTGGCGCTCGGCGTGCAGCGAGCGAGCGTCGGCTTTGACGAGATCGCAAAGGTCGCGGACATTGCCGAAAATGCCAAGATCGACCTCGTCGGCGAACCGGACGCGTTGAAGATAATGCTCGACGGCGACGATGTTTCGATCGACATTCGCACGCTCGAGGCAGCTCAGTCGGCTTCGATCGTTTCGACGATCTCCGAAGTTCGCCGCATCATGGTCGAACATCAGCGCGCTATCGGGCTCGCGGCTCCGACCGGCTGCGTGCTCGAGGGCCGCGATATCGGCAGCGTCGTTTTTCCAAATGCCGACATCAAATTCTTTCTCACCGCCAAACCCGAAGCAAGGGCTCGCCGCCGCCACACCGAGGACCAGCTCAAGGGACGCCTAACGACCTACGAACAGACTCTCGCTGAGATCAACGAGCGGGACCAGCGTGACGTTTCGCGTGCCGATTCGCCGCTGACCATTGCCGAAGATGCCATCGTTATCGATACGAGCGAACTGGACCTAACCGAGGTCTTTGACCAGATCATCGCCAAGATCGACGAGCGGCGGGCAACCGCGGCATAAAAATTTGACTTGGACGAGAGCAGTCGGTAAAATTATCAATTGCTTTTTGATATGCTCCCGTAGCTCAGTTGGATAGAGCAACAGCCTTCTAAGCTGTGGGTCGCACGTTCAAGTCGTGCCGGGGGTAAAAATTTGACATATCGGGCGTCTGGAAAGATCCCTGATAAAAATGGCGGCTATAGTTCAGCGGTTAGAGCGCCTGATTGTGGTTCAGGATGTCGTGGGTTCGAATCCCACTAGCCGCCCCATTTTTCTCTCCTCATCATTACTTCAAAATAGATCAAATTGATCGCGTTCCGAAAATATAGTTTTTACGTCGGAGCCTACATGTCCCAAGCGGCACTATTTACACAACGGACCAAGTGGACACACATGCGTAATGTCAGAGTGATCTGTTCAGTCATTTTGCTGCTGATCACAGCGGCGGCGGGATTTGGACAGCGGCCTGCGACCTCTGTCGACGGCGAACTGCTCGTAAAATTCGCACCCGGAACGACCGTGGCAAGATCCAAGGCCGTCAATCGAGCGCTCGGCTCGAACGTTGTCGAGGAGCTGGGAGATCTCGGCTGGCAGCGGGTCAAGCTGCCCGCGGGCATGTCGGTGAGCCGCGCAATTGTGCGTTATAAAGAGCTCGAGGGCGTCGTGGACGCTCAACCCAACTATTATTATCACCTGCTCGCGACGCCCAACGACCCGTCTTTCATAAACGGAGGATTGTACGGACTGGCCAAGATCTCTGCCCCATTTGCGTGGGATCTGACGACCGGCAGTTCGACGGTCGTCGTTGCGGATATCGACACAGGCATGCTCTATACGCATGAGGACCTGGCGGCAAATGCATGGGTCAATCCCGGTGAAATACCGAATAACGGTGTCGACGATGACGGAAACGGATTTGTCGACGACGTCCATGGATGGGATTTTTTCTACAACGATCCGGACCCGATCGATGACGCCGGCGGTCACGGCACGCACACCGCGGGCACCATCGGGGCGGTCGGAAATAACGCTTTGGGCGTTGTTGGCGTCAATTGGAACATCAAGATCATGCCGATCAAGATCTATAGCCCGAACGGCACGGACTCGACCTCGGCGATGCTGGTCAATGCGTATAACTACATTCGGATGATGAAGCTTCGCGGGGTCAATATTCGGGCGACGAACAATTCGTACGGCGATTGCGGCGAGGCTTGCGGCTACGATCAGGCGACCAAAGACGGCATCGACGCCATGGGCGACGCAGGCATTGTAAATGTCTTTGCCGCCGGCAACTCAAACAACAACGATGACGCAAATCCGTTTTATCCGGCAAGCTACACGAGCCCGAGCATTATCGGCGTCGCCGCATCCGATTCGAACGACGAAAAGCCGACTTTCTCGAGCTACGGCGTCGTGAGCGTGGACCTTGCTGCTCCCGGGGTCAACGTGCTTAGCACTATCAACTCATCGAATACGAGCTACGGGACAAAGAGCGGGACGTCAATGGCAACGCCGCACGTAACAGGTGCTGTCGCCCTTTTATCCTCATATTACCCGACACTCTCGGTCGCGTCGCTCAAGGCGACTATCCTTAACAATGTAGACCCAATTGCCAGTTGGAGCCCATTGGTCAAGACGGGAGGCCGGCTCAATGTCTACAATGCATTGCTCAATCCGACCGTTTGTACTTTTAATACCCCGACGTCTTCGGTGACCGTGCCGACGAAGGGCGGCGTATTCACCGTCAATGTGACGACCGCGACGAACTGCGATTACGCGGTGAAAAGCCCGGCCAACTGGGTCAAGATCTTGTCCGCCGACGCGATGAGCGGCAATGGGACGATCACATTTCGCGTCACCGTGAACCCGACGATCTCAAGATCTGCGATTGTAAGCATCGGCGGACAAAACTATACGGTGAGCCAGAAGCGAAATTAACGAGGTGTGCGCCAACTATTGCGGGCTCGGCGGCGTCTAAGCTGTTTATAGGTACAAAACCCTAGGGAAATCGATCTCCCGAACGCTCTGGAAACCGTAACGATTTTGTTGCAACGCTAATGTGTTAATAGTATAATTTCGAATGCTAAACTTTTCGATGGATTCACCGCGACGCTTTTAGCCGATCGATTAACAGGAAAATATAATGAAATATCTCTTTGCCGCGGGCCGCAAGATAGCTGTATTAGCTACCATTGCGATGTTATTTTCGCTGACGTCATTTGCGCAGGTTTCGTTGCGAAAGGCTCTCGACAGCGACGGCGACGGAAAGGCGGACTTTACCGTTTTTAGGCCCAGCACCAACACCTGGCTCATCAGCAAGAGCGGCGGCGGGCAGGTCTTTCAAACATTTGGGGTCGCGAACCAGGATTTTACGACGCCCGGCGATTATGATGGCGACGGAAAGGCCGACATTTCAGTTTGGCGTGATACCGATGGAACGTGGTACCGGCTAAATAGCAACGGCAATACCTTTACGGCGGTCCGTTGGGGAGCGACCGGAGACGAGCCTGTCGCACGCGATTACGACGGCGACGGCAAGACGGACCTCGCGGTAGCTCGTCGCACTAACGGTGCGTTGATCTGGTATGTCTTAAGGAGCTCGGACGGCGGCGTGCAATCGGCACAGTTCGGTATCGCCACAGACTATACGGCTCCTGGAGATTACGACGGTGACGGCAAATTCGATTATGCCGTGCAGCGAGCAGGTGCGACACCCACGTCGCAGGCAACGTTTTTTGCACAACGGAGCAGTGATGGCGGATTGTTCGCCGTCGCATGGGGCATCAGCAACGATCTAGTGGTGCCGGGCGATTATGATGGCGATGGTAAGACCGACGTTGCGGTGGTTCGCGAAGGGCCGACGGCTGCCTCGAACCTTACATGGTATATTTTGAAGAGCTCGGACGGCCAGCTTTTATCGGCGACCTTTGGTGTCACTGGCACCGATCTGAATGTTCAGAACGACTATGACGGCGACGGCAAGACGGATATTGCGGTCTGGCGCGATTCGACCGGAACGTTTTACGTGATGAATAGCTCCGGCGGTTACAGCGGGTTTCAGTGGGGAGTTTCCAACGACTTTCCGGTCGCCAGCTACGACACGCACTAATTTAGTATTATCACGCTCTTTCTTAAATGGTTGATGGCATATGATTGTCATCAACCATTTTTGTATCAACCATTTGAACCCAACATGACCTTTGACGACTAAATGCTCCGGATCGAACAAATAATTCGAGATGTCTTTCCGCAAAAAAAGGTAGTGATCATCGGCGATCTCGTGGCGGATCAATATCTGAGCGGCACGATCGACCGGGTTTCGCGTGAGGCTCCGGTTTTTATATTGCGGCACGATCAAACTGTCACCTTGCCCGGCGCGGCGGCCAACGCGGCGGCAAACGTTGCGTCGCTTGGCGGCAGGTCCGTTGTAATTGGAATTGCAGGCACCGATCAGAACGGCGAACGTCTATTGAACGAACTGAACGCGTCAGGCGTTGACACGAGCTTTGTGCTTACGGACAGCGATATCAACACTACGACCAAGGTACGAATTCTCGCGGGCCAAAAGCACGCGGTAAGGCAGCAGGTCATCCGCGTCGACTACGAAAACTCGGCGCCGATATCAGCTGAGCTTCGCAGGAGCATGGTACATAACATGTTAGCGGCGACAGTGGACGCCGATGCTCTCATCGTCTCGGATTATAATTACGGGGTGGCCGACGCCACGCTGTTTCATGAGGCTCGCATGATCGCGGAGCGACGTAAGATACCGATCATGGTGGACTCGCGATTTCGGCTCAGTGAATTTACGGGTGCGACCTCGGCCACGCCGAACCAGGAAGAGGTCGAACAGATACTTGGCAAGGGATTTACCGCCGCGGACTGTGAATCGCTCCGGGCAAGTTCAGCGTTTCAGGCCCTGCTCGTAACGAACGGAAGCAAGGGCATGCTGCTTGTGGAAAGCGGCCGCGAGCCGCTCCAGATCGACGCCGTCGGTTCGCCCGAGGCTGTCGACGTGACAGGTGCGGGCGATACCGTGATCGCCGTTTATTCGATGGGCCTCGCATGCGGAATGAGTTTTGCCGATGCCGCAAAGATCGCCAACCATGCGGGCGGACTCGTGGTCATGAAAAAAGGTACCGCGACAATAACTGCAGATGAACTTGTCGGTTCACTAAACGCGTACCGCAGCCCTGAGATCGCCAAAGAGGCCTTTCCAAAAAACTAATGTTGCACGAACATGCCGCGCCAATACTCGAACGCGACGAGCTGATCGAAGCTCTCAGCGACTTCCGGTCAAATGGAAGGCTTATCGTGCTCGCAAACGGATGTTTCGACCTTTTCCATGTTGGACATGTTCGATATCTTTTGGGAGCTCGCGAGATCGGGGACACGCTCGTCGTGGGAGTGAATTCCGATGAGCAGGCGAGACGATTAAAGGGCGAAGGCCGGCCAGTCGTGCCGGAAAATGAGCGAGCCGAACTCGTCGCGTCACTTCGATCGGTCGATTTCGTGACCATCTTTCGTGAACCGACCGTGACGGAGCTTATACTTGCTGTCCGGCCCGACATCCATGCTAAAGGCACCGATTATACGGTTGAGACCGTGCCTGAACGAGACACCATCGCAAGCATCGGCGGCCGAGTGGCTATCGTTGGCGACCCGAAAGACCATTCCTCTACCGATCTCATCGCGACCGCACGCTGGGCCGACAAATAGACTCGCGATGTGGCTGGCAAAGACAAAGGACGAGCTGATCATCGAGGTCTGGGAAAAGCTCGACTGTGAGAATGTAGGCGCCGCTGAGATCGAAGCGATCGAGATCGCAGTCGCAGATCGATTCGGCGCCGCTGCCGTGGGCTCGCCGATGGTCGTCGCTCGGATGCTGGCCGACGAAGGAGCAGAACTGCGGCATTCCGAGATCATGCGGTTGTTCGTCGAACGGAATACCGACCGTCCGTACGAGGCGGAATTTCGAAATATATTGCGATTCTCCTCTTTCCGTGCGGCCCTCGGCACCATCCGGGACCTCAACAATCTGCGGCGCAAATTCACGGCGGAAAATGATAAAGAGGGCTTGCGTCTTGTCCGAGAAACCGCTCTTCGGGGCAAACGTGAGTTACTCGAATCCGCTGAAAAGCGACGATCCGGAGAGGATGCTCGTATCGTTTACGTCGAAATGTCGCAATGGCTTTCCATCTGGCTGCAGACGCCGGAGTTTTTTGCGGATTGGGTGGAATTGAGACAACGGTCGGTTGAATTCGTCAAACGATTCGGATCTGAGGATCTAAGTTCAGAATGACAGTACATCGTTTTTACGCGCCTCGATCGGCTTTTATTGACGGGCTTATTGCACTTGGCGAGCATGAGACGCATCATTTGCGGGACGTACTGCGGCTATCGATAGATGACAAAATAAGCGTATTCGATGGCGAAGGCGGCGAGTACTTGTGCAGTATCGACGAGATCTCAAAGCGATCAGCGACACTCGTCACGCTAAAGCAGACACCGCCGTCGGCCCCGGAATCACAGCTTGATCTGACGCTTGCCTCGGCCATGCTTAAAGGCGATAAATTTGATCTGGTGGTCAAAAAAAGCGTGGAGCTCGGGGTGACGCGGCTTGTGCCGCTGATAACGGAGCGATGCGACGCTCGGTTGAAGGATGCTGCAAAGAAGATAGAGCGATGGCAAAAGATCGTGATCGATGCCACGAGGCAGTGCGGCCGAGCCACTCTCATGACAGTCGACGAACCAACGGAGTTCATGGTTCTCGCCCGAAACCACGAGGAAAACCGATTGCCGGTCCTTTTCTCCGAACGCAGAGGTTCATCGTTTGACTCGATGACTCCTGGCACAAAAATAACAGCCCTCGTCGGCCCGGAAGGCGGCTGGAGCGATGCTGAACTGGTCGCTGCCCATATCAATCGGGTATCGGTCGTGACACTGGGCGGTCGGATACTGAGGGCTGAGACTGCGTCTATAGCGATCGCGGCTATTCTGCAGCATCGCTTTGGCGACATCAATTAGGTGCCCGGCTTGATCGACTTTGGCCGGTAATATGCATCGCCGCGCTGAGTCAGCTTCGCCCGTTCGGCAAGCGTCTGGAGCACCGAATCCAACAATTCGCGGTCATCAAGCCTGAAATTTGCAGCTCCCTTAACATCGACATCCGGGTCGTCGAACTGCACGATCAAATAGCGTCTCTTTTCCTTAATAAATCCTGCAAGTCCGGCGCCGGGCAGCGGGATGTGGCTGACTACATTTCCGGTTGTTGAAGTGACGGATTGCGACTGAGGATAAACCACCAGGATCGCGTCGTAGGGAATCGAAAACGACTCTTTTCCGGCCTTGCCGAAGAAAACGAGCCTTTCGTTGGCGTTGTCGAATTTCAGCGTTCCAGCCTCTTTGTCATTAAACCCGAGCATCCCGCCATCGTACTTTGCCGGGAATGACTCGGGAGCAGGCTTCGCGGTTGCCGAACCGCTCGACGAAAGCGGCCTCGGCTGAGCGAAGGCGATGGACGAGAAACAGAGGGCCAACACGGCCGTGAAGATCAATTTATTCATTCTGTCCTTTTACTCGAACGGAGTCGCGGATCTGTTGATACCAACCTATAGACGTCCAGGAACGTCGGTTGGTTGTCATAATGAGGCCGATAATTTTTGTCCGTCGATATAGCGAGCGAGCCGCTTTTCCGCGATCGTCACATATTCTGCGGAGATCTCCGAACCCAACCAGCGGCGTTTCAGCAGATGGGCCACCTTTGCCGTAGTGCCGCTGCCCATAAAGCAATCATAAACGAGGTCGCCGGGATCGGTCCACGTCTGGATCTGATCTTCAACGAGCTGCTCAGGGAAGATCGCCGGATGTTCAAAGGCGACCTTGTCCTTCGAGCTTGAGGTCCCAACATTGTAAAAGAAGATATTATTGACCTTACGGATCTTCGGTGCGACATGGTCGTGCTCCAAGTCGTTGCGGCCGACCTTAGTTATGCGAAATGACTTGAACGCCTTTTCCTGTTTGATCGGCTGCATCAAGGGGTTGAACGTGTTGGGGCGCCCTTTGCTGAAACAGAAAATATACTCGAATGCCTGCCTGTAACGCTTGCCGCAATCGCTCGGGATCGGATTATTCTTGGCATAGATCATCGTGTCGTGGACGTTAAACCCGGTCTTTTGAAATGTGATCGCGTGTTGAAAGCTGGTTAGCGTCTCATTGCCGTTCAAGGTTCGATCGCCTACGACCCAGATCACCACGCCGCCCGGCTTGGTCTTTGCGAACAGCCCGGCAGCGATCTCCTCAACCGGGAAATGATAACCGTTGTAATCGCGCAGATCGTCGTAGGGCGGGCTCGTGATCGTCATGTCGAGGACGCTGTCCGGCATGCGGCCGAGCGTCTCGATACAATTTTCATTGTGGATCTTGTAAAGGTCCATTATCTCAGGCGGGCCAATTGTCGAGAAATGCGCCGACGAATGCTTTTTCCGGTTTTTGAACTTCATTTTCGAGGAACTCGCGAAACTGCTCGAGTTCGAGGAAATATTCTTCCTCGGACAATTTGCCGCAAAAATACACGATCCGCAGCCATACGAGGTATGTGTTCAAGGTGTCGATCTGATTATACTCGACGATCTTGGTCAGATCGCGGGCGAGCCAGAGGTCGGTGACCTGATCACCGTGCACATCGATCTTGCCCGGAAATCCGCACATTTTGGAGAGTTCGTCGAGCCGCGGTGTCATCGATCCGCCAGAGAACTTCTTTAGAATGTCGAAATGAGCCTCGCTGTTGCGGGCGTCGAAATAATCAGGGCCTTC
>JBDTZO010000111.1:0-29120 GCA_040005135.1 Acidobacteriota bacterium
ACTTAAGACTAATATTTCGTAGAATCTTCATTTTTTGAACTGCACGAAGATCGATGGCTTCCGAACACCACGAAACGGCGAAACTATCCTCGACGCGATCACACTACTGTACGTTGCAAGTATAGCACAATGTCGCACGCACGTGTCATATTTGGACGACTTCGTTTCGGACACGTGATCGCGGACGACGGCGCTTCGGAACTCGCACGCATTTGGGATCGCGGGATCTAGCACGTAAAATTTGATAAGCATCGCCACAGCGCTGAATATCATCGGACGCTCGCGTTCGTTAGAGTTGGTAAAGATCAGGAGACCATATGAAGATCGGTTTGAAATTTGCACTCGCCTTTGCGGCTCTCGTCCTTTGGCTTTCAGTTACGGGAATGGCCCAGAAAAGCCCTCCGTTCAAGGTGGTCGACAAGGCAGATATAGGTGCCAACGCCGCCGCCGATTTTGCCGTTCAAGAGCGCTCGGCCAGGTCGAAGATAAAATTTACACTCGGCGAGGTGCTCAAGGCTGAAAGCCAGGAACTTGAAAAGATGATGAACATCAATTATCGGCTCTGTGTCCAGGTAACTCCGACCAAGGGCAAGCCATATACGGTGAAAACGCTGGTCTCGATAGACGCCTATACAAATTACAAGCTCACTAGCTGGGTCAGAACCAGATGCGGCGCTAAATGATCTGAGGATTTCCGCTTGACGGATAACTACGCGGTCAACGACAATGTCTGAGGGCCCTCTACAACCGCTGTAAATATCCCATTCGACAACACTTATGAAAACCGACCGGCGAATATCGCTTATCATTTCCGCACTTGCGGTCACACTAACTTTTGTAATTGCCGGCTCGGCGCAGATGGTCGGCGGCTATAAACAGATCGCAAAAACGGACGCGGACGCACATGCCGCAGCCGTTTTCGCCGTCGGCGCCGAGGGTCAAAAAGATGGCCTTTCTATTGAGCTGATGTCGGTGCAGCAGGCCGAGCGACAGGTCGTCGCCGGGACCAATTACCGACTATGCCTGAGTGTCACGGCCGGCAGCGAAGCGTCAATGACCGTTCGGACCGTCGTTTACCGCGACCTCAAAGGCAAATACAAATTGACCAGCTGGACCGAAGAAGATTGCGGCGGCAGCGACGACTGATCCGGGCTCACGAAACTCCCTTAGTCGGGTCCCAGCTTCCCTGTAATTTTCTAAGCAGAACGATCTGCCCGATGTGATATGCGTTGTGGATGTTCTGATGCGCTAATGGCGAACGCCACGGCGCCTGATATTCAGCGTTTACAGGCGAGGCGAGCTTGTCGTCGGTGATGACGGCCAGCTTACCTCGCCACTTGTCCATCACTACCCACAGCTTTTCGAGCGTGCGGGCCCAATCACCTTCGTCCGATTTGAACGTCCCTTTGTTCTCAACGTCCTCCGGCCGATCCAACTCGCCACGGTACCGCTGCAGCCAACGCTCATTCCAAAAGATGAGATGATTGACCGTCTCGAAGATGGAATTATCGACGCTGGCCAGCTTCCAAGCCGCTTGCTCCGAAGTCACACCGTCGAGCGCCTTACGAAGCGATACGAACCAGCCGTCCTCGTCATAGCAAGCTGTAAATTGTTCGTTCAAAATGTCGTTTATCGCCATTTTTCGATATTGTCAAAACTAATGTTGATCAAACAAGGAGATCGGAATGAGCCCCGCGAAACGCTGAAAGTCCATATCTGTCGTAAAGATCGGCAATTCTCGCCGAGCGGCGACCGCACAAATTAGAAAATCAGTATTTGAACCCTGAATACCATTGGTTCTGCACCGATTGAAGAACCGAGCGGCCTCTTCGTGGTCCTCGGTCTGCAATTCGATATCGGTGAAAGCTCGCAATTTTTCGCGAAGCGCTTCGAACTGGGCAGAGAGCTTCACGCCGGAAAGCAGCTCTTGCCGGACTGGCCCAATGATCGCGGCCCGTCCGTCCAGAATTAGTTCCTGCAGCTTTAGCCTAACCGCATCAATAGGCTCCGTTCGCCGGAGTGCCAGCGACCACACTGACGTATCGACGAGAACATTCATTTTCGCTCGCGCTGTTCCTTGTAATTATAGTTGGGATCAAAGTCGATCTTTCCAAAAAGATCAAGTATCTCCGACTGGCGGCGTTTTTGAATATACTCCTCGAGAGCCTGGGTGACGGCGGCCTTTTTCGTTTTGTGACCGCCTGCTTTTTGCGCCAACTGTATCAGCCGGTCATCAATTGCTAGATTCGTTGCCATGTGTGAAGTATCACACATGCTTGTGTGTGAGACAACATATATTTATACGAACTCGCGAATTTTGCCTTTAGTAATAGGCTATCGTTCGATAATCGAACGACAGTTGCCGTAAGGATGTCACACCCTTTTCTAAGACTTGTGGCGACGTGATCCTTTTGATCCAATTGCCTGCGGAATCAAATTCATACGCACTGGAATACTTTCTATCACCATACAAACTGAAATTATCAAGTCCGACGTTGATCTGTTCAATTCCATTGCCGCTGTCGTCAAGCGTTGAGAGATACCGTTGGTTTAGCTTCCCATCGTCGTTATCGACCAACTCTTCGAGCCGTTTTGGGGCATGCTTGTATACATAACGCATTCCTTGCTTTCCGGTATTGGAAAACATCCGTCTCTCGGTAAGCTTTCCATTTTGGTATAGGTATTCGAAAGTGTAGTTACTTTAAGTGAGAGTATTTTCATGCACTAAAGTATTCTACGAGCTATTTTTATCACATTTTCGACCGTGAATCCGTAATCGCGGAGGACATCTTCGCCGGGGGCGGAGGCTCCGAATTTGTCGACGGATAGCGTGTCGCCGGCGTCGCCGACGTACTTTGACCAGCCCATGCTGACGCCGGCCTCGACGGCGAGACGAGCGGTGACAGCGGGCGGCAGGACCTCGTCCTTGTATTTTTGCGTCTGAGCGTCAAAGAATTCCCAGCACGGCATCGAAACGACGCGGGTCGGCGTTCCGGCGGCGGTCAATTTCTCACGGGCCTGAATGGCGAGGCCGACCTCGGAGCCGGTGGCGATGATGATGAGCTGCGGGTGGGCTGCGGCACCCTTGGCGTCTTCGGCGTCGGCGAGGATATACGCTCCCTTGTGCAGGCCGCGGGCGTCGGCAAATTTCTTGCGGTCGATCAGCGCGACCTTTTGCCGCGAGAGGGCAAACGCGGTCGGGCCGGTCTCTCGTTTGATCGCGGCACGCCACGCTTCGCGGGTCTCGTGGGCATCGCACGGCCGGATGACGACGAGATTCGGGATCGCACGTAAAGCGGCGAGGTGTTCGACGGGTTGGTGCGTCGGGCCGTCCTCGCCGAGCCCGATCGAATCGTGCGTAAAGACGAACAGAACGCGAATGTGCGACAGCGCCGCGAGCCGTATCGCGGGCCGGCAGTAATCAGAGAACGTCAGAAAAGTGCCGCCAAACGGTATCACGCTGCCGAACAGCGTCATGCCATTCATCTCGGCAACCATCGCGTGCTCGCGAATGCCGTAGTGGATGTTGCGATTCTCGTATGCTCCGGGCTGAATGTCGGCAGACGAGTTGATGTACGTGTTATTCGACGGCTTGAGGTCGGCCGAGCCGCCGACGAGCCCGGGTAAAGCGTCGGCGATCGCATTGATGACCTCTCCGCTGAAGGCGCGCGTCGCCTTGGCCTCGACACCTTCAAATTTCGGCAGCGATTTTTCCCATCCTTCGGGCAGTCGCCCGCTGCGGATATCGTTGAACGCCGCTCCCTCGACGGGGTTTGCCTTTTCGTACTGCTTAACGAGCGTGTTCCATACCTTTTCGGCGGCGGCGCCGGCCTTGACGGCCTCGCGAAAGTGGGCGAGAGCCTCCTTGGGAATATAGAACTGCTTGTCCTCAGGCCAGCCGAGATTGCGTTTGGTCTCGCGGACCGCTGCGTCGCCCGGAGCGTCCGAGTGAGCCTTGTTAGTGCCCTGTTTTGGCATGCCGAACCCGATGATCGTGTGAACGCGGATCAGCGACGGGCGATCTTTGACCTTTTGGGCGTCGCGGATGGCTTTTTCGATGGCCTTGAGGTCGTTGCCGTCAGCCACCTCGGACACGTGCCAGCCGGCCGCCTCGAAGCGTTTCGTGCGGTCCTCGGTAAACGCGAGATCGGTCGAGCCGTCGATCGTGATCTGATTGTCGTCGTACAAATAGATCAGATTGCCCAGCTTGAGATGGCCGGCGAGCGAGGCTGACTCGTAACTGACCCCTTCCATCAGGTCGCCGTCAGAGCAAATGCAGTAAATAAAATTGTCGACGACCTTTGCCGCTTTCGTATTGAATTTTGCCGCCAGATGGGCCTGTGCAATGCCCATTCCGACGCCATTCGCAAAGCCCTGGCCGAGCGGCCCGGTCGTGATCTCGACGCCCGGCGTAAGAGTATTTTCGGGATGGCCCGGCGTTTTGGAATGAAGTTGGCGAAACCGCTTGATCTCATCGAGCGACAGATCGTATCCCGTCAAATGCAGCAGCGAATACAGCAGCATTGACCCATGCCCCGCCGACAGCAAAAAACGGTCGCGGCCAAACCATTTTGGATTTTTGGGATTGTGCCGCAGGAAACGCGTCCACAAAACGTATGCGGCCGGCGCCATCCCGAGCGGCAATCCCGGATGCCCTGAATTCGCCTTCTCGATCGCGTCAAGCGAGAGCAGGCGGATGGTGTTGATACAAAGCTGGTCGACGTCGGTTTTTGTTTTGGTTGCGGTTGTCATGGCTGAAATTTGGAAATGTAATCGTAATATGCTCGGTGCCTGGCAAGCTTGTCAGCATACGCGGCGTGGTTCTTGGGCCGGTTTTTTACCGTGACGGACGGTGCCGCCGGCGTTTTGCCTATTCCCTCTATTTTGCCAATACTTTCGAGAGCAAGCAAAACCGCCCCGCGAGAAGATGATTCGTGAGCAGTTGTGAGCGTAATGTCGCGGCCGAGGACGTCGGCAATTATCTGCGTCCAAACGGGTGAATCGCGAAGCGCTCCGCCTGAGGCGACGATCTCGCGAATATCGAGGACGCTTGAGAGCTGCTGGAATATCTCGGCGAAGCGGTACGCAACGGATTCCATAGCCGCCTGCAGGATATCGACCGGATCGGTCGCCGACCGGAGGCCCAGTATGGCGCCGCGCGCGTTCTCGTTATAGCCCGTACTACGTTCACCCGCAACGAAAGGCAAAAAAGTAAGGTCATCGGAGCCGGGCGGCCGTCGTTCGATCTGTTCCTCGGCATCTGCCGGCAGTCTGAGCGTGTCCTTGAGCCAGCGATAGAGGCCGCCGCCGTCAGACAACGCTCCGCCAATAATGACTCGCTGGCGGTCGACGCGGTAACACCAGAGGCCTGACGGGATCTTGGCCGGCGGATCGCCCTTGTAAGAAACTCGCATCGCGCCGGACGTGCCGATCATCAGGGCCGCCTTTTCTCGGGTCGTGCAGTTGGCTCCCATATTGTCCGCGGCTCCGTCTGCGATAGATGGGAACCAACACGTTTTGGCAAGCCGCGGCCAACGTTTGGCGTACTTTGGTATGAGTTTGAATGTTTGATCGTCGGCAGACGTGAGTTCGGGTAGGCTGGAGCGCTTTACCTGAAGATATTTGAGAAGTTCGGCGTCCCAATCACAGTTTCGAATGTCGAAAATTCCGGTTCCCGACGCCATCGAGATGCTCGAGGCTGACGGACCGAAGAACTCGCCCGCGATGTAATCGCTCAGCGACATCCATCCAGCGGTCGTCGCCCATATTTCGGGATGTTCACGGCGCAGCCAAAGCAGTTTCGCCGGCCAATAGCTCGAATGAAAGCGCGCGCCCGTTCGGCCGTGTACTTCGCTCTCGGCAAATCGCTTTCGCAAAACGTCGGTGTATTTGCCGCTGCGGGTGTCGGCCCAGCTATAAACGGGAGTCGTCGGCTTTCCGCTCTCGTCCACGCCTAAAAGACTGTGCCAAAACGTCGATGCGGCCGCGTATTTGATCTCGCGTTTCGACCTTGACGTCTTTTCGAGCAGCGAGTCGATCGCGGCCGCGACCTGGCTGCCGGCGGCGTCGGCATCGATCTCGGAACCGCCGTCGTCGGTCACGGTCAGGGACCTTTCGATCTTCGCGTGCCCGCGAGCGAGCGGTTGTGCCGCCATGTCGTAAAACGACGCACGGACGCTCGAAGTGCCGATGTCCAGGGCTAAGATCAGGGGTTGCTCCACGGTTTTCGGCGTTGTTGTAATGTTTCGTTAAGAAGTGAGAAATGACCGTCGCGAAAAGTCGGACTATCCGAACACCTTTTTCATCCACCATCGAAGGCCGACGAAGAGGAAGCGGTAGTCTTTCATAAATTCGGGCGGTTTGCCTTCGAAATAGTGGCCGATGAACTGCAGTATCCAGCCGAGCACAAAAAGCCCGAGCGAAATGCGCCACATGCCGGTCACGAACAGGCACGCCGGTATCATCAGCAACGACACGGCGATCATCGGAATGCCGAACTTGTGCGTAATTTGGTTTATCGGATTCTGATGACTCTCGGCGTATTCATCGATCCATTCGTCCCACGTTCGTCCGCCCATCATATGGTTCCGCGCTCCTTTTCGTGTTTTCCCGATATATTACACCAATTTCATTTTCTGAGAAGAGTTTTAACGACAAGGCCGTCGCCGAGATCGCGATTGTTTGTCTCAACAAAGTCGTCCAGGAAATCGGCGGGCATAAACGTGTCAGCGTCCGCCGCGGCGTCCGGAACCCATGTGACTAACCATTTTTCGATGACGTCGGCAAATGCGGCGTATGTTTTGGCTCCGCCGATGATATAGACGTCGCGGTGCAGGTAAAGAGCCAGGTCGGTGACCTCGGCCTTTTCCGCGAGGCGCATTACCTCGGCGGGAGGCATCACACTGTTCGTAGCCGTGAGAACGACATTCAGCCGGTCGGGGAGCGGTTTCCCGATCGCGCGCCATGTGGCTGCACCCATAACGACGGCGTTTCCGGTCGTCGTTTCCTTAAAGAATTTGAGGTCCGCCGAGTGGTGCCACGGCAGCTTGCCGTCCTTGCCGATTGCAAAGTTTTTAGCGATAGCGACGATGCCTATGATCACTGTTGAGGTTCCCTTTGATTGCTTGTTACGCCTTTATATTGCGCAGGCTTCTGCACAAAAAACCGTCATCCGATCCGTTTGCCTTTATATACCGCGACCTCAGAGCCCTTTGCGAGCAGGACGGAGTGCGCTTTTTCGTTATTTAGAAAGGCAAATGCCGCTCCGTATACCTTGCCGAAATCGACGTCGATCTGCTCATTCTTGACCGAGAAGAGCTCCCATTTCGGGTGCTCGACCTTATATTCGTCGACGCGGCCGCCGCCGCGGGCGGTGTAGCCCCAGTAATGCTCGATGATAAATTCACCCTGCGAACCCGCCTCGGGCACGCCCTGGCTTTCGCCTATCTCGACCTCGATCTTGTTAGTACTTCCGTCTTTCGACCACGAATAACCAACGTTTGTATCGGTCCGAACGTGATCCATCGACCAGCATTCATAGGGCTCGCCGTAGAGAACGCGGGCAACGGTCGCGATCGCAAAACGCGGCACGATCTCTTTGATAAAACGCACCGCGCGGCGCTCTTCGCCGTCGGCGTTTCGTTTTATGTAGAAACGTAAGTTTACCTCTTCGAAATTGACGTGGAACGGAATGATGAAGTCCATCACTCGGGTGTCGCGGAACATAAAACCGACGAGGCTGACAAAGCATTTGCCGTCGTATAGATCGAGTTCGGTGCCCTCCGGCACAAGCGGCTCGAGCAGCGACGGATCGACGGCGTAGTTCGCCATTATCAGATCTTCCCAGCGGGCTGTCAGGAACTTTTGCATCAGAGGACCACTCGTTTGTCCGCGGCGCGGCGCGTTATTTTCGCACGGTCAAAATACTCGAGGATCGGGATCGCGTATTTTCGCGATACGCCTGCGATCTCCTTAAATCGGCCGACTTCGATCAAGCGGTCAGGGCTGGCGTCGGCAAAGTTCTTAAGCAGGGCCGAAATACGATCGATCGTAGACCTCATGAAATAGAACTCGTCCGTAATCTTAACAATTTCGCCAGAATCGAGAAACATTTGAAACACGGTACGGACCTCCGTCAGCGACAAAAGCGTCTCGGCGGCCACGGCGTCGAGGACATCGTTGAAACGCGGCACCTCGGCCCCGGCGACGGCGTATGTGTCGCGGATAAGCGTTTGGGACTTTAGCTCGGCGGGCGAAAGCTCAGCGTTATGAGCAATGAGCCGCACGGCATCGCTGTCAACAGCGATCGTGCTCGCCGACTGAAGCTGAGCGAGAACGAACTTAAAAATGCTCGGTTCCACATGCCGACACGCCACATCACGCAAAGCCTCGAGCGATATGCCGCGGGCAAGCGGTTGACGGCGGTGAAATGCCGCGACGGCGTCGGTGACGGCCGCCGTGATATTTCGAAAGTCGTTGATCGACAATATTCGCTCGCCGGCGTCGACGGTCGCCTTTTTCAGTAAATTGCCGGCGACCGCGTCGTCCAGAACGGAACGCCTGAGGCCTGTGCGCGCCTGTAGATCTTCGACCGTCGCTCCGTTCTTGCCGGCCCACTCGGCAAAGAGCCGAACGCGTGCCTGAGCATCTTCGCCGACCGCCGCCATCGTCAGCAGCCGTTCTCGAACTGCCGGAAGATCTTTGCGGCGATGTTTTTCGGCCGATGCATCGAGCACGCGGCCGCCGGCGATGGTGATCTGCGGAGAATAGCTTCGCAATATCAGCCGCTCTTCGGGTACGGCGACGACCGGGGCTTCGAGCCGCAGCTGGACGAGTCCGGTTTCGCCCGGCTCAAGAACGCCATTGCCGCTGATCACGCTAACGCGTGCTAGAGACTCGACCGTTCCGATATGGACCCGGACGCGTTGTCGCGACCTGAGGCCGTTCTTGACCGTTTTGAGAACTTCGATCTCGGTATCGAGCACCTGCGTTGGTCGCAGCACGCTTCGTTCGCAGAGCGTCATTCCGCGGTGCACCTCCGAATGGCTGACGCCCGCCAGATTTACGGCCGTTCTCTGGCCGGCGTGGGCAGAATCGACCTTTTTTCCGTGTGTTTGGAGTCCGCGAACGCGGACCTTGATGCCGTCGGGCATCAGTTCGAGATCGTCACCGTCTCGGATCTCGCCGGAAACGAGCGTTCCCGTGACGACCGCTCCAAAGCCCTTTACAGTAAAGCTGCGGTCGATCGGCAGCCGGGCGATCTCTCCGCCGTGAGCCGGCCGGACAGAAAGAGACGCGCTATGCAGAGCCTCATTCAATTCGGCCATGCCCGCACCGGTTCGCGAACTCACCTCGACGATGGGTGCATTCTCGAGAAATGAACCAATGACCAGCTCGGCCGCTTCCATTCGCGCAAGTTCAAGCGTTTCTTCGTCGACAAGGTCGCTTTTAGTGAGTACGATCAGCCCCGAACGCACGCCGAGCAGGCGGCAGATCTCAAAATGCTCACGGGTTTGCGGCATGACGCCCTCGTCGGCCGCAATGACCAAAACGACGAGGTCGATGCCGCTCGCGCCGGCGAGCATGTTCTTGACGAATTTTTCGTGTCCCGGAACGTCGACAAAACCGACGCGGACATCACCGAGGTCGAGCTCCGCAAACCCGAGATCGATGGTTATGCCGCGCTGTTTTTCTTCGGGAAGACGATCGGCATCGACTCCCGTGAGCGCCTTTACGAGCGACGTCTTTCCGTGGTCGATGTGTCCGGCGGTGCCGACGATGACGTCCATAAATGCTGTGGTTTACTCGTCGCCGGAGCTGTATTGGTCAAGTTTGCGGTAGAGCGTTTTGCGGCCAATATTGAGCAGCTTGGCGGCGCGCGATTTGTCGTGCGAGGTGTAATCTAGCGTCGCGTTGATCACCTGTTTTTCGATCTCGTCCATCGAAGCTGGCAGCGAGATCTCGATACCGATCGTGCGGCCCTCGCCGGCGGCTAGAGCTCGCTCCTGCCGGGCAAAAGCGAATGCCTCAGTCGCATTGCGCCCGATCGCCTCGGGAAGGTCGTCGAGCTCGATCTGGCGGCCCGATGCGATGATGACAGCCCGCTCGATCGCGTTCTCGAGTTCGCGGACGTTTCCCGGCCACGCATGATCGACGAGCGCCCGCATCGCCTCTTTTGAAATGCCGGAAACAAACCTTCCGGATTTCTCCTTGTATAGCTCGAGGAAATGAAATATCAGGAGATGTATGTCCTCCGGCCTTTCGCGAAGCGGCGGCAGTGAGATCGGAAAGACCGATAAGCGATAGAAAAGGTCCTTGCGAAACGCACCGTCGGCGACCGCCGTCTCGAGGTCCGAATTTGTCGCCGCGATCACGCGAACGTCCGATTTGAACACCTGTTTGCCGCCAACGCGCGTAAATTCGCCATCCTGCAGCACGCGAAGCAGTTTGACCTGTGCCTGCAGTGACATTTCGCCGATCTCGTCGAGGAAAAGTGTTCCTCCGTCCGCCTCTTCGAACCGGCCCTGTCGCTGGCTGCGGGCATCGGTAAATGCGCCTTTTTCGTGACCGAACAGCTCAGATTCGAGCAGCGATTCAGGGATCGCACCGCAGTTGATCTTGACAAATGGGCGGCTCGCCCGGCCTGAGTTGAAGTGGATGAGATTCGCGATCAGCTCTTTACCGGTCCCGGATTCGCCGAGGACGAGGACGGTCGTGTTTGTGTCGGCGACGTTCAGGCCCAGCTCGATCGCCCGGCGGATCGACGGTGCCTGACCGATTATTTCGCTGTGACGTTGGTGCAGTTCGCTCTTGAGCCGCATGATCTCCGCCGAGAGCTGGTCGCGCTCGAGAGCGGTGCCGATCTGATCGGCGATGCCCTCGACCAGAGCAACGTCGTGGTCGGCGAACGTGCTTTCCTTGCTCCACACAAAACCGAGCAGTCCATAAGCCTGTCCGGCGACCCGTACCGGCGTGACGAGCGCCGCTTTACCGCGAAGCTGAGTGTTAAAGAACAGCCTGATAGCGAACGGCAGCTGGGAATCGACCAGCCGCAATGTTTTGTCATCGCGAAGCAGCTCGCCAAGCGCCGCGAACGAATCGAGCGGCAGCGACGCGTCATGCTGCTCGATCATCTTCAAGAGCCTGCCAAGCTTGATCCCGTCGGCGGCTTTGAATGACGCAAGCGAGATGCGTTTGCCGCTGTTATCGAGCACACCGAGAGCGCCGTAATCCGCACCGACGAGGCCGATCGCGCGTTCGAGCACGCGGGTCGATACCTCCTTAAAATCGGAGTGCGAATTAAGGGTGTTGGCGATCTCGAGCAACGCGGTGGTCCTTCGCGATTCGTGCTCTTGCGTAACGTAGAGGCTCGTGTATTGATAGCCGATCGCGAGCTGCTGAGCGATCGACTGCAGAAAGACAATCTCCTCGTCCAACCATTCACGCGGACCGTGCGTGTCGTGCAGTCCGAGCAGAGCAAGCACGCGGCCGTGCAAGAGGATCGGGACGATCAGCAGCGAGCGTGTCTCGAGCGCCTTGGTAAAGAATTTGAGCGTCGCGTCCTTTGACTGAAACGTATCGTTGATGCGGATCGGCTTGGTGATGTCGAACCGTTCCGAGAGTTTCAACGCATTGAAAGGTATCGTCGTTCCCTCACTCTGCGGTACCGACTCGTCCTTACGCCACTCGTGGCTGATCCGCAGGTCCTCGCCCTCATTCAGCTGCAAAAGGTCGCAGCGGTCGGCGTTCAGCATTCGCCCGATCTCGGAGACGACTACGTTGAGAAACCGCTCTAGATTGATATCGGTCGGCAGATCGCGAGCGAGCCGATCAATGATCGCCTGGCGCGCCTCGTACATTTTATTGCGGCGTTCTATCGAGAGGGTTTGCAGCGGTTCAAGTTCAGTCATTTTGAAACGGCTATACCGACGAAAGAGCGGCGCCTGTGTTCACAGTGATCGGTGGCCCGCAAAATGTCAAGTTGACACACGGCTTGCCACACGTGTGTATTTACGCGTCACTTACTGATGACGTTCATTCGGCTTGGTACCCGATTTGTCGGGCCGTTTAGGATCGTCTTTTTTGGGTTTTGTATTGGAATTGGCTGGCTTGGCCGCCGAGTTGCCGTGAGCAGCGTTCGCGTTCGAATTCGGAGGCAGTTCAGTATCAACGTTAGCGTTCGCGTTCGAATTCGACCGCTTGTCGTTCTTGTCGGGTGGGGCAAAATCGACGCGTTTAGCGCCGGCTTGGGCGTCATCCAGCAGCTTGTCCGCCCTGAGGTTGTCAGGATCAAGCTCAAGCGCTTTTTTCAAGGGCGGGATCGCGTCGTGATATTTTGCGAGCTTTATCAGGATCGCACCCAATTCGGTCTGATATTCGGTGTCATCAGGCTTGAGCTTGACGGCGGCCCGAAACGCATCTTCGGCATCGTCGTCCTCGTTAAGTTTGTTGTAGGCACGAGCAAGGTTAAACTGAGCGACGTCGTCCTTGGGCGCCGCGGCGAGCAGCTTTTTGTATGCCGTGACCGCCTTTTCAAATTCCTTTTGCGAATTGGGCTTTACCGCCTTCTTACTGTCGGCGTTTACCGGGACTTTGGCGTCGTCCATGCCGGCCTGCTTCATCTCGGCCTCCGTAAGCGCGTATGCGATCCCAAGTTTGAAGTGTGCCTCGGCAAGGTTCGGATCGAGGACGATCGCCCGCTTGAACGCTTCGATCGCCTTCTCGGTCTGGTTGTCGTCCAACAGCCGGTTGCCCTCGGCAAGCGCCTCATTTGGATCTGTGATATTCGCGAAGGGTGATTCCGTGGCCGTTGCCGCGTCGGATGCGGCGTTTGCCTCGGTATTTGCCGTCGGCTTTTGAGAGCAGCCGAGATGAAAAGCGGCAAGCGTTAAAACAACAAGCATCAATGCAGAACTTCGCATATGTCTCAATTACTGGGGCTCACGAGCCACGTTATCCGGGCGGGAAGATGAACGTACGGCCGCCGAGCAGGTGTACATGAAGATGAAAAACGGTCTGGCCGCCGTCGGCGTTGGTATTAATGACAACGCGATAACCATTCGGCGCAAAGCCCTTGGCCCGGGCGATGTCGGCGGCTGTAAGCAGCAAATGGCCGAGCACGGTCGCGTGCGATTCGGCGGCCTTGTCGAGCGACGCAATGTGCTCGCGCGGGACGATCAAAATGTGCGTCGGTGCCTGAGGCGTAACGTCGTTAAAGGCGAGGCACATCTCGTCCTCAAAAACCTTGGTCGACGGTATCGAACCGTCGATTATCTTACAGAATATGCAGTCTTTTGCTCCCATGATCGATTTAACCATTAGAACACACGGGGCGTGAATTGTTAATTTAGCGGTTCAGCCGGCAGCCTCGTCCGCGGCGACCGCATTCTCGGTGACCCGCTCGATATCAGCGCCCAGGCTGCGAAGTTTGCGGACGATCGTCTCGTAGCCGCGGTCGATGTGATACACGCGGTCGATCACGGTCTCGCCCTCGGCGCACAATGCGGCCAGCACAAGCGATGCCGAAGCCCGCAGGTCGGACGCGATGATCGGCGCTCCGGACAACTTGGTCTTTCCGCGGACAACCGCCGTGTTGCCTGAAATGTGAATGTCCGCTCCCATCCGGATCAGCTCGGACGCGTGCATAAAGCGATTCTCGAAGATCGTCTCGGTTATCGAGGATGTACCTGCGGCCTGGGTCATCAAGGCCATGTACTGGGCCTGCATGTCGGTCGGGAACAATGGGTGCGGCTCGGTCGTCACATCTCGGGCAACAAGACCCGACGACGAGCATTTGACGAGCATCGTACTTGGATTAAGCTCCGTGATCTCGACGCCCGCCGAGCGGAGCTGTCCGATGACAGCGGCCAAATGATCGGGCCGGCAGCTTTTGATCTCGATCTCACCGCCGGTGATCGCCGCCGCAACCATGAAAGTGCCTGTCTCGATGCGATCCGGGATGATGGTGTGTTCGGCTCCGCCGAGAGATTCGACGCCGTCTATCTCCATCACCGGCGTACCGGCACCGCGAATGCGAGCTCCCATCTTGTTGAGCAAAGCGGCGAGATCCTCGATCTCCGGTTCCTGTGCGGCGTTTCGGATAGTCGTGCGGCCGGACGCGAGCGATGCGGCCATCATGACATTCTCAGTGCCGGTGACGGTCACCTTTTCAAAGTCGATCTCAGCACCGACGAGGCGCCCTTTGGGTGCGCGGGCGATCACGTCGCCGGACGCAAGCGAAACCTCGGCTCCGAGCTGCTCAAATGCCTTGAGGTGCAGGTCGATCGGCCGAGTGCCGATGGCGCAGCCGCCGGGCAGGCTCACTTTTGCCTGGCCGAATCGAGCGAGCAGCGGCCCGAGAGCGAGCACGCTCGCCCGCATCGTTTTGACGAGTTCGTACGGCGCTTCAAATATATTGACGTTCCCGGCATTGACCTTATGCGTCCGCAGTTCCGGCGTCAGGACGGTCGCCCCGAGGTCCTCGAGCAAGCGGCGCTGAGTTATGAGGTCCTTGACGTACGGCACGTTGTGGAGGGTCACCGTTTCCGCCGTCAAGAGCGTTGCCGCAAGGCACGGCAAAGCCGAATTCTTAGCACCGCTTATTTCGATCTTACCGCGCAGAGCCTCGCCGCCGCGTACCAGAAATTTGTCCATACTTGTGGTCGTCCGCAATACCGTGAACACGTCACTGCGTTCACTATTAGTTATACATCCTAGAACGAAATCTTATCACACGCTTCCGGCTGGGCAAAAGATAGTGTTGAAACGCTGTGTCCGACTCATTTAGTCGGGCTTTGGTCTGGCGGATCTGCGGCGGCGCGGCTCTATGAGTTCCTTCACCGAGCCAAGTGCCCCTGCGAAGGCGTCAGGATCTGCCTGCGGCCGACAGACGACGGCGCGGTCGTCGACATAAGCGTGGGCGAAGGGTTTGCCCGGGCCGATGTAGACATCGGCATAAGGTATATCGTGGGCCTCGAGCCAATCGATTACATGAATGCGAGCCTGGCCAGGCGTAATGCCCGAATCGTCGCCGCGTTCAGAGCGTTCGCCGGAACAGCGCGTGGTAAAGACGACCAGATCCGCGACCTTGCCGAGCTCAACGGCAAAATCACGGGCGCCCGGCAGCGGATCGCCGATGTGTGTCATTCCCTTCCAACCGTCGTATTCGGCGAGCACGCCGTCGAGATCGACGCAAACGCGTGCCCGGCGTTTTGCAGTGCTTTTTGCGGGCGAACCTGCTTTTGCGGCGGCTCGTTTCGGTTGTTTTGCGGCGGATTTCGCGAGTTTTGGCAATTTTGAAGGGACAACGGCGAGCATCGCCTCGATCGCCTCGCCGCCCTCGAGCCACTCGTTGTCACCCATCGGATCAAAATTCCACACACGCGAGTAATGGTGCCTGGTGTGGTGCCGCCCCGGCAAACGAAGAGTGTACGGCAGATCTCCCTCGGCGACCTCACGTTTAGGCGGAAATATCTCGGGCTTACGCGGCAAGCCCAGTTCCTGCCAATCGGACCGAAGATGGTCGGCAAAATCGTAAACGCGTGCGAGCGGATATTGCCGGTCGAGCAGCACCCAAAGGTGATATCCACCGACACCGTTGCTATCGAACAGCAGCGGGTCCATTCCCTCAGCCCTGAGGCGTGTCGCCCACTCGAGAGCCACCGCAAAGTTAGTTTGGGCCATCTCGTCGGCGTTGACGACGCCCTCGTCGTGCAGGTCAACATCGATGGCGAACCACTTGCACGTCGAATGGTCGCTGATCGAATGCAGGCCGATCAGGTGGTTCGGCGCCTCGCCCGAGAAATGCCGGCGAAGCTTATTCATCGTGACCATGTGCGAGCCCTTGGCACGCAGCTCCTTGATGGGCAGCATGACGACGCCGATCTTGCCGTGGCTCAAGGTGTACTGGCTCCAGACATCTCGGCGGTTGACGATACGCTTCATCGCCCATTTCGCTAGGCGATCGGCGTAGCTTTGCCACTCCGCGGCGATCCACAGCAGGCGTTTATTTCCAGCAAATTCCACGAAAGGTTGGGCCATAGCTACTCCGCTTTTTGCCATCCTCCGACAAACTTCGCCTTCGCGAGATCGTCAAACTGCCTCTTTGCAACGCGTTCTGTGTGGGCGATCTTGATATCGCGCTCGAGCGGGCGTTCCCGATTTGGGCTAAAGTCGGTCAAATATACGACGAATGCCGGAAACTGAGTGTCGTCGTGCTTATTGGTCCTCCACATTAGCAGCTTACGAACCATCTTGTTGCCCTTCATTGTCTTTGTATAGACTTCGCGTTTGAGCACTTCGCTTGGTTCATTCTTTGCCTCTTGAGCTTTGACGGCCATCCGCGGGACCTCGACGAGATCGTTGATCTGCCGAATATTGATATCAGCGGGATCAGCCTCTTTGTCATCGCGAATGCGGATAAATTGCGGCGAGATCATGCTGACGATCGGCATTCGCTCAAGTGCACTGTACCGTTTGCCGTCCCATTCGAGAACCATGCGGTTGACCGGGCCACCTTTGGCCCGCTCAGGTATCAGGTCAAGGCATGAGATCTCGATCACGACGCCGGGCTTGACCATCTCGTAGGCTACGTAATCGTTATTGACGGCAACATAATCCGACGGCACCACCTTTTTGCGAAGGTCCTTGAGAATGTCTCTTCGCATTTCCTCGGTAAAACCGCCGCCCACGCGCCCAAGCTCGTGAAACGTTCCGTCGTCACGCATGACCGCGACGAGCAGATCGTGAAGCAGCTGTTTGCGGCCTTCGGTCCCGGCGGTAAAACCGATAACGGCAACGTCGAGATTATGCCGCGATTTGAGCTTGAACCATCCGGCTCGATCGTGCCTGACAACGAGGCCTTCGCTGCCTTCGGTGACGACCCATTTGTTGAATATGTCGGTTATCTCGTCCAATTTATCAGTCTGAATAGATTCAGCAGCGTGGACCTCTTTGCCGCTGCCGAACCATTTTTTCAGATACCTGAAAACATCCGTGACCGCGGAAACCGGCTTGCCGTTCGCCTCGATGATATCGAAAACGGCCAGGCCAACCCGCGACAGCTCATCCCTTGATCTTGGATTACGCAAAATGCGGACGACCTGGTGGATCCGCTGTGCCTGCGTGGGCTCGTCCTGCAAATAGATCTCGCCGGCGAGGATGCACGAGCCGACCTTTGCTTTCTTGAGCAGCGATTCCGCCTCGGAATACGCCGGCAGGCCGACGCGGACCGTGCCGCCGGCGTTGAGCGACATCAGCGTCTTACCGTCGAAAAAGAGCATCGCAAATTCGCCGTCGTATTTGCGCGTGGCGAAATATCCCTTTGCTTTCGGCAGCTTGTATATGTCGGCTCCCGACAGCGGCTTCATCATCGAGCTGATCTTACGCCGATATTCCTGCGCTCGCATCTGGAGCGAAGGGTCGGCGATGTCCGGCGCTTTGCCAAAGCAATATCCGCCAAATTTGCACGTAAATCGTTCTTTGTCGAATTTAAGATCAAACATTGGCGACCTCCTCGGGCCGTTTCAGCTCGATGTTGGACAGATGCAAGATCAGACAATACGATTCGCCCTTAACGCGGCCCTCAAGAAATGCATTGTACGATCGTCCGCCGCGATTGAGAACGATCGGCTCGTTCCCTTTTTCGCCCCCGCGGATCAGCAGGAGCGAATCGCGATCAGCAAGCTCCTTGGCCATTTCGAAGAGAAAGTCGAAGGTCAGGCCATTTATATGAACGAGCTGACGTTTATTTGTGAATATAAATTTAGTGACGGCCTCTTCTTTTTTAATGAATTTACCCGTCCATCTCAGAGGAACATCCGAATTGATATTTTGCGGCAGCTTTCGCCGCGGCCGGCGCTCGCGGACAGTGCCGTCGGGCTCCGTGATGACCTCGAATTCTTCGACCAGATGCACGATGCCGTTCTTTGAGACATACACTCTCGAAGTTTCAGCGAGGAACATTCCGAACGTTTCGATGTCGATCTCGGGATCAGCCTTAATAAGCGCGTTGGCTACCTTGTCAAGCGACTTGGACTTTTTCAAGAGCGGCGACAGGTCGTGCGTAATGTCGGACTTCAAGACCTTTTGGGTGTGGACCGGCTTGCCCTTGGCATCGACATATCGGACCTCACGTTTCGGCACCAGTCCTTCGAGGGCGACCACGGCATCACGGTTGTTGGGGTTGCTAATATTTATCGGCATATGTCGCTCTTCGCCTATAGAAGGTCAAAATCCAGATCGTCGGCTGAGACCTCGTCCTCGTCTGGCGAATCGAGATTTACCGGCTGATCGAATGTCATGTATCGCAGCGTGGCCTGGTCGCCGACGACCAGAAAAGCATCGCTTTTGGTGCCGACGAGAAAAGCCTCGTCCGTCTCGATGCCGTCCCGATAGGCGAACGGAAATGAATAGATCCGCCCATCGCTGAGATGATCGAGCAGCAGCGTCATCTCGCTGCCTTCGTCCGGCTGCAGCCAATATACCGATTTGACGATCAGCGAAAGGTAATCGTCGATCGTGGCAGCTTCAAGTTTGTTCACGTGACGAAACGATGATTCGACCGGTTCGATCTCATTCCCGTCCAGATCGACCGTAAGCAACTCGTCGCGCTCGATCGAATCGCCGGCCTTGTTAACCATCTCAAGTGCGGTTCCGCCCTTGTCGATCAGCGTGCTGCCGTCGGCGGCGAGGACCTTGATCTCTGCGGGATTCCCCTTCTCGTCAAAGGCCTCGATCGTGACGTCGCCATAGAGGCCCGAACGGTCTACCTTTGTGAGAAGTACGGATATCTCTTGTCCGTCCAGCGTTAATTCTAAAGCCCTTGCGATATTATCCTCCCGGACTACACGGCCAGATCACGGCTTAAACAGAGTAACCAGCGTCTGTCGTTGATGTCTGTAGTGCATTGTACACATCTGCCGGGCAGAGCCCGATCGTCTCCTAAATGAAAAACGGGCGCCGATCGCCCGTCTTTTTAAACAACCATCTAACTCTGCTCTGCCATCAAATTGATGGGTCAGACAAAGTATTCATACGATAGCAATGATAATTTGCCTCGATCCTATTTCCCGGCCGAGTACCCTCCTTTCGGCCGGGCTTTTTTATTTTGAGGCGGTTGTTCGGAGCCGCAAGCGAATATCAGGCCGAACGAGCTGCGTTCAAAATTGCTTCGATCTGGTTGGTATGGCGATGTTCGTGGCCCCCGCGGACAACGAGCCACTCGGCTGCGGTCAGGTTTCCGAAGAAAGGATGCGGAAAGGTAAAGTCGCTGCCGTCGAAGAATGAAAGATCGCGCTTTAAGGCGTTGATCGACGCTGTCGTTTCGGTCAGCGTAGCGAGCGAGTCCGCGATCGACACGTTGCCCGACGGATGCACGCGTTCAGGAGCCTCGACGGATATATCAGCGATCGCTGACGTTTTCGAGGCAAAATCGGAGCTTATTTCAAAGCTGCCGTCGCTCGGGGTGCCAGCGGCACGAGCTTCGGCCACCAGTTTCGTGCAGATATTCAGCATTGCCTTTTCGACAATGGCGACATGCTCGACCAGCTTATCGATCGACCACTTGCCGCCATCGGGTGGTGCCGCGGCCTCGGCCGCCGTGACTTTGCTTACTGTATCCAGAAAGCGTTCGCGGATCTTCGTGTGTGCCGAGTAGATATCGGCGACAGATTCATATTTCATAGTAATTATCGCGCAGGCCCGGCGGGCTGCGGTGTCAGGACAAGTCGGTGCCAACGGGAAAAGCTCGTTACGCTGTCGGCGTCGTTTTTCATACGTCGAAGATAGGCTGTCTTCAGATA
This sequence comes from Acidobacteriota bacterium, assembly GCA_040005135.1. Lineage (GTDB taxonomy): Bacteria > Acidobacteriota > Blastocatellia > Pyrinomonadales > Pyrinomonadaceae > OLB17. The sequence goes on from JBDTZO010000111.1 coordinate 19,800, forward strand.
TACAAGATCGTCTGTGGTCCACGCGACCTCGACGATCGGATTATACGACACAAGCAGCTTCTCATCCGGCAGCGTCGTCAGCGGTTGGTCGGGAACAGGCGTCGTATTTGCGTTCGGGTCAATATTGGCATTCGACGCCTGCAGTTTTCGCGATTGTTCGCGGTCGTATGCCTGTGACGAGATCAGCAGCGAATTTTTCAATGGTATCGCCGCCTGTGTTGGATTCGTTCCGGCCGCGTCATATATGCGGATCTGCGTGTCGTATCCCACAGCGAGCTTTGCCGAATCAGGCGACCAAACCGGCCGCACGGCGGTCATATTGTCGTCGAGACGGCGCTCGCGGCTGTTCTTTTCAATTAGGCGCAGACGGCCCTGCGGCACCATCTGCTCGCCCTTGCCCTCGGTCATCATCTCCTGGATGTGCCATTCACGTGATGTCGCCGCGAGAGCCGCGAGCATGGTGCTGTCCGGCGACCATACAAAGTAGAAATAGATGAGGCCGTCATTTTGCGTCAGAGCCTTGATGCCGGTTCCCTCGGCGTCGCAGATATAGATCTGTTCGGTCTTAAACGTCAGGATGCCGGTCGGCGCAGCCGGCGTCGGAGCAACGATCTTCGGTGTCGGGGCCGGCTCAGCGTTGGCGTCCGGAACCGCCGTATTTGCGTCCGGCGGCGGGATGCCCATCTGCGGCGGAGTCGTCGGTGATACACCGATCGTTCGGTTCGTCGCGACAAAGGCGACCGTCTTAGAATCCGGCGACCAGGTGATCGTGTCGGGAAAGTGACAAGCCATCGTATCGGCCGTCACCTTGTGCAACAGTTTGCCCTCGGCCGAATACATGTCGAGGCGGACCTCGGAAGGCAGGTCGTTAACGGTCCGGTAAACCGCAAGCACGCGCAGCTTATCGGGCGAGGTGATCGTCCGGTCGAGCAGCTCCTGAGCCCGATTCGTGTCGAAATCAGCCTGGATCCCCGCGTTGCGCTCGGCATCAGACCGCGGTGGCGTTTCCAGGGCCGGCGGCGGAACGTCAGCCTCGTACCGGTAATTGAGCCGGACGGACGGAACGTCGCGCATCGCCAGGGTCTTTTCAGGTGCCCGCTGTAGCATATTGCTTTCGCACGCGGCCGATATCGCGGCCGCGGCAAGCAGTGTATAGATCAAATTTCGGTGAAAAAGCATAAAAGACTAAAGATCGGCGTTCAGATAGCCATTGTAAAGCTTTTTCTGCTCGTCCGTCGGAGTCGCAACGGGCGCGAAAGAATAATCTTTTTGCGTGTTGGCACCAAGCGTGAAGTCGATGTCGCGAAGCCTGTCCTGGCGAAAGATGGTCAGCCGCACTTTGTCGCCCGGCTTTCGCTCGCCGAGATAACTCGTAAGAAAATTCTGGTTGGCACGGTATCCGTCGACCGCGATGATCTGGTCTCCGCTATTCAGCCCTTGATCGTATCCCGGACTTCCTGCGGGAACCGAACGTATGGTGAGCACGCCGCCGTTCTCGGCAAGATTTACGCCGATGTATGACCGGTTAGCGTTCGGCTGGGTCGTTTTGAGCGTAAGCCCGATGCCGTTGACGATCGAATCGTAATCGATCTCGGCCGTCCCGCGCACGTATTTCGAAAAGAAATCGTCGAGGCTCTTGCCGGCCATCATCTCTGAGATCTTTTGAACGTCACCGGGAGTGTAGTTCTTGCCCTTTTTATAAAATTCGGTATATAGATACCGCATTACATCGTCGAGCGATTTGGCACCGGCCGAATCTGTGCGGATCGTGATATCGAGCATCATGGCGACTATCTCGCCCTTATCGTAGTAAGAGATCTGGTTGTTTACGGCGTTCTCGTCGGGTCGGTAGTATTTGATCCAGGCGTCAAAGCTCGCGTCCTCGACGCTCGTCTCGAACCGCCCTGGCTGGGCCTGGAGCTGCTCGATCGTGTTCGCTTTTGCATCGAGGAAACTCTTATCGGATATCAGGCCCGCGCGGCGGAGCAAAATGTTCGAATAATATTCGGTGCCGCCCTCGGCGAGCCAAAGCAGCCTGGTGTAATTTTCGTTTTCGTAATCAAACGGCCCCAACGCGTCAGGCCGGATCCGTTTGACATTAAACGCGTGGAAATACTCATGAGCGACGAGGCCTAGAAAGCCGTCATATCGCGCTTTTGGCCTGAAGCCGAACCGGTTGTACTGAAGCGCGGTCGAATTCAAGTGCTCGAGGCCGCCGCCGCCGCGAAGATTAACAATGAATGTGTAGTCGTTGTACGGCAGTTCGCCGAACATCTTATAGGCTTCTTCGACGATCTTAGCCACGTCTGCTGCGGTCTTTTTCTCGTCGTAGTTGCCGTCGCCGCTAAAAATAATGCGGTGAGGTTTGCCCTCGACAACGAAGTTGACCTCATGAAAATTGCTGACCTCGAAAGGCGAATCATAGAGAACGTCGAAATTCTCGGCGCGGAAAGTGTTCGCCTGACCGTCGGCCTTTGGCAAACCTGTCGCGATCTTCCAGCCGGCGAAGGGGTCGACGGTTACGGTGGAGGGGGCAGCGAGCTGTCCCTTAACGAACATCAGCGTCGCAGCATTATTCCAGAATGCATGCTCGTCGTTGAGCTCATTCGTACGAACGGTGAGTTCGTTGGCATACACGCGGTAAGTCGCCACCAGCTCTTTGCCGCCCTTGGTATCGATCTGCCACGTGTTCTTATTGATCTTTTGCCAGACAAGCTCGGCTCCGGATGCATCCTTGACGTCAAAGTCCTGTACGTGACGCGCGTATTCGCGGATCAGGTAGCTGCCCGGCGTCCAGACAGGCATCTTAAGCTCGGCCCGGGCCGGCATCTGTGCCCATTTGACGTGCATTTGAACCTCGATCAAATGCGTCGAGGGTTTGGACATCGACACCGTATAGCTGATGTCGGGCAGCACCGGTTTGACTACCGCCGCAGTACCTTTTGGCGTTTTCGGCTGCTTTTTCTGGGCCTGTGACTCTTGGAACATAGATAACGTGATCGCGACGATCAGCAACAGTATAGCTTTGGAGTTGAATTTCATTGACATTACTTTGGCAATCATAGTCGAGGTGTTAAGGTTATTTTTTCTTGTTATCTTACAATAATTCCTGATCTTGAGCAGGGTGCATCTGCTTTTTGAAGTTAAATGGAGTCGGAAATACCTACCACGAGCGAAGCGTCGAACGGCGAAGAAAAATTCTTCACAAAACCGATCCTGATAATCTTTGTTACGATCGTCATCGACCTGATCGGGTTCGGCATCGTGATCCCGGTGCTGCCTTATTTCGTCGAAGGCGAGGCGTTCAAGGCGACGCCGTTCCAGCTCGGGCTGCTCGTGGCGTCGTTCTCGATAATGCAATTCATTTTTTCGCCCATATTCGGAAGCGTGTCGGATAGATACGGGCGACGGCCTGTTTTGCTCTTTAGCCTGCTGGGGACGGCAGCTGGCTTTATGCTCGTCGGGACCGCGACGACGATGTGGATGGTCTTCGCCGGACGAATTTTGGACGGTATCACCGGCGGAAATATCTCGACCGCACAAGCCTATATCGCCGACGTCACAAGCCGAAAGAACCGAGCAAAGGGTATGGGGCTGATCGGTGCGGCCTTCGGCATCGGGTTTGTTCTCGGCCCGGCGATCGGCGGTATTCTAAGCAAATTCGGCATGCAAGTGCCATTTCTCTTTGCGGCTGGTATGGCGCTCTGCAATTCGGTCGCTTTATACTTTTTTCTACCTGAATCGCTCAAAAAGGACGCTGCGGATCGGCCAAAGCGCAGCATGAATCGGTTTGCGGAGCTCTTTGATTCGCTTACCGACACGCGATTTCGAATGGTCACGCTGATCAACTTTCTGATCGTTACGGGCTTTTCGATAATGACGACTTCGTTCGCGTTGTATACCCTGAACAGGTTTGGTTACGACGCGGCACAGAACGGATATCTTTTTGCGTACATCGGCGTCTTGGCAATATTGATGCAGGGCGGTATATTCGGCCGCCTGGCAGAACGCGTGGGCGAGTCGCCCCTCGTCATCGCCGGCTGCCTGATGCTCGCCGTCAGTCTCTTTGTGGTACCATTCGTCGGTCCTCAATGGGGCGGGCTCGCGGGATTGCTGATAGGAATGGCATTCTTCTCGATCGGCAATTCGATCGCCTCGCCGGCGCTCACCACTTTGGCGTCAAAGAACGCGTCCGAAAGCGAACAGGGCAAGGCTCTCGGGGTAATGCAGTCGGGCGCAAGCCTTGCCCGAGCTGTCGGGCCGCTCATCGCCGGTTACATGCTCAACGGCGCGATCGGCCATTCGAACTCGATCGGCAGCATCGACGACACCTCACTGCAGCGCACATTTTGGACCGCGGGTGCCCTCATGACCGCGGCGGTTGTCGCTGCCATCTATTTTGCCAGATCTGATAGGGGAAAGAGTCGGCTGGTGGCGGCACGTGCCTAGCTGACGGCGACTCGACGAGCGTCGTAACTTGCGGTCGGAAAGACTATCCGGAATGTCGCCCCATTTCCCGAGCCGCTTTGGGCGCGGATCGAGCCGGCGTGCTCCTGAATGATACCGTACGAAACAGCGAGCCCGAGCCCAGTGCCATTGCCGACGCCCTTGGTCGTAAAGAACGGGTCAAAGACCTTGGTCAAATTCTCAACCGGAATGCCCTCGCCTGTGTCAGAGACCTCAACGACCACGCGGTCATCATCTTCACAATATGTCTTCAGCGTGATCTTACCGCCATTCACCATCGCATCACGCGCATTTAAGATCAGATTGGTGAAAACCTGCTGAAGTTTGCCGCCGCTGCCGGTCACGGCCGGGATCGCGAGATCATAATCCTTGACGATCTCGACCTCCGACTTGCGAAGCTGCGGCTCGAGAAGCTGGAGCGTGTCGTTAAGCAGCTTGTTGAGGTCTATATCAGTAAATTCCGTCGTGCTGCCCGCACGTGAAAAATTGAGCAGGTTGCCGACGATGTTGCTTGCACGATCCGTCTGACGCTGCATCTTTTGCAGCAGGGCGTGCTTCGGATCGGTTTCGGGGATCATTCCCAACAGCATCTGCGTGTAGCTCGACACACCTGTAAGCGGCGTATTTACCTCGTGCGCGACGCCGGCCGCCAGCAAGCCGATGCTCGAGAGCTTTTCACTTTGCTGCAGGCTCTCCTCAAGCTTAACGCGGGAGGAAACATCTTCAAGGACGATGATCGCACCCGTTTGTTGATTGGTCACCGATCGCAGCGGTGCGACCGCGACGTTCAGGATCAGCGATCTGCCTTCGGCATCGTACGTATGCAGCTTGTAAGCGTTGCGGATCTCGGTCAGATGCCAGCGCGACTTACCGAGGATATTTTCGAGGTTTAAGGCAAAGCTTTCGTCAAATACGTCCTCGACCATCTGGCCGACAACGTATTTGCGGCCAAGGCCGATCATCTCTTCGAATGGCGAATTGCACCGGATGATACGGCCGTCCTCATCGACAGCCAGGAGTCCCACGTTGACCGATTCCACGATCGACTCATTAAATTCTTTGAGAAGAGCGAGTTCCTCGGCGTGCTGATGCTGCTCCTCGTAAAGCCGGCTGTTGTCGACGGCGACGGCAATGTATCCGGACACGGTCCGCAAGATCTCGAGGTCCTCAGACGAAAGCAGCGAACCGTCGCTGCCGCGGCCGAGGCCGATGACCGCGACCATCTTTCCGCGGGCGAGACACGGCACAAAATAATGCAATTCCTGACGAACGATCGAGGACTGATGGCCATGGCCGTGGCCATTGCCATTTACAGGGAGCATGTCTGCGTCCTGCGGATCCAGTTCGTCAACTCGCACGACGCCGTTGAGGACTGATTTCTGCCGTATCATCGTCCTAAAATCAGCCGGTATTTTAAATGCTTCACTCAAGCCGACCGATTTAGCGATCCTGTAATGAGCCTCGGTCGTGTCGTCCTCGATAAGCACCGCGACCTTTTGCACATCCAGCACCTGACGAAGGCGCTCGGTCAAAGCATCGAGCAAAGGTTCGAGAGCGGTTGTCGCTGACAGCGTCTTGCCGAAGTCGAGAAGCCCTTGCCGCAGATCGTAACGTTCACCGTAGAAAAAACGGTCGGCCCGCTCCTGTAGAAATTTCTTTAACGGTTCGCTGATCAACACGATCCCTGCCATGGCCACGATAGCGATCAGTGCACGCAGGGTTATTTCGGTCGTCGAGAGATTGTTGCCGACGGCGAGGACCACGAGTCCCAATGCGACCGTACCTATCATCATTGCGATCGCGACTGTCGTCAGAGCGTAGACCACTGCCCGACGAACGACGACATCGACATCCATCAGCCGATAACGAACTACCGAATGCCCGAAACTGAGCGGGATAAGAACAAGCGGAAGTGTGGTCAGAGCCGTTGCAAAATTGTCGTCAGCAAGATGGAGCCCGAAACGAGCGATAACCTGCATCGCGATGATAGGAACGACCGCGGCGATCGTGCCCCACATTGCCCACTTTAGACGCTGGCGAACGACGATCTGCTTATTCTTGAAGAACCGCCAGATCAAAAAACCGGCGCCGAGCGATACGCCAACGACGAAGTGTCCAAAAAGGAACTTGTAAGTGTTGCCGTAAAGGCCATACCGGTCGTCGAGCCGCGCGATCCATTCGGCCACGGAAGCTTGCGGAAACAAAGCCGGAATGAGCGATATCACGACAAGCCAGACAGATGCTAGAGCGGCCGGGATATAGAGAATGTAGGTCTTCCAGCGAGCCTCGTCAAAAACGGTGCTGCGGACGGGATAACGGATGCAAAAATGCAGGAATAACGGCACGAAGAAGGCAAAAGCCATATCGTCCAGCAGACTGACCGCGAGGTCAAAATCCTGTCCGGTGCCGAGCGCTTTATACGTGTGAAATACGAATGCTGCTAAACACACGGCCGCGAAGTGAAGTACGAACGGCGACCGGCTGCCCTGTTTGAACAGAACAAAAACGCCCACACCGAGCCACACCAGCCCCACGATCGAAAGAAAGATCAGCGACGGCGTCCAACGCGTGATCGAATCGATATGGCGAAGGTCCGCAAAATAGTAATTATCCGAAAACGTGTAGCTTGGTTTTTGGTAGAAGTAGGTCAGGCTGCCATCGACGCCGGCGGCGTCGAGAAACATTTGGATGTCGGCGAGCGAGGTAATTTCCTCGGTTTTATCGCCGTCCAATCCGATGCCGATCAGCTTGTCGCCGGCTGAGATACCCGCTCTGGCACCCGCGAATGCAGGCTTGACCTGCTCGGCGAAGATCCCGTCTGCACGCTGCACCCATTGCACGCCGTCAGTCGGAGGCAGCTTATGCGTAGCACGTTGTGACAAGTTTAAGGCGCCGCCCGCAACCAGCAGGAAGGCCGATAAGAGCCAAACTAGGCTCCAACTTGTCAGTATCTTACCCTTCATCCCCAAAAGACGGACTTTTCCAACAAAAGTTTAATGCAATCAGCGTTCCAATATGAGCCCGTAGAGTGGCCAGGAAAGTTATTTTGGTAATATCGCTTGTCCCGCCGCTTTTACACATTTACGTATATATTCTCCATAAAGCGGTATTCAGCTTTTTGCCAAATAATCCGAGATTATGGAAAAAGCCACAGAAAAAAACACGCCTCGAAGAGAAATCAGATACTCCGAGGCGAACCGTCGTCTTCTGTGACTTGATCTAAAACCTGACGAGGATGCCGCCCCGCAGAGTGCGGCGCTGTCCGCTCAGCCTGAGGCCGCCCTCGTCGCTCCGTATTCCGCCTTGAAAGTCGAACAAATTACGCCCGTCAATAATGGCCTCGGCCCGGATCGGCAATCCAAGCGTCGGCAGATTCTGAGTGATGAATACGCTAAGGCCCGGATCGTAGATCGCCAGACGGCCTTGGAACGGATCGATCGCAAATACCGTTGCTTGCGGCGAAAGCCGAAAAACTGTTTTTACGCTCGTTCCCGTCTTTAGATCAGCGGTGATCTGACCAAAAAAGCTCTGGAAAAATCCGGTCTCGAAAACCTCAGACGGATTAGTAAGTGCTGCCGTCGAGATCTTTTGGCCGGTGCCCAGCGAATATCCGGCCGACATCGTCAACGGGCCCGAAACGCGTCGAGAGTACACGAACCTCAATCCATGCGATCCGCCCTGTTGGTTAGCGACCAGCTCGTCAAAGCTATTTGAACCTAAACTATCGAACGAAAACGCATTGAGCCCAACACCGCGTCCCAACGTAGCGTCGAAAAAAGCGTTCATTTCGACGCTCGAACGATTATCCAGCACACGCTCGACGCCAAACTCAAGACGCGTGCTCTTGTTCATCTTCGGGCGATGCGCCGATACGACAAGGTCCTGGACGGAAACGGTATCGCGGAATGTGACGGCAGCACCTTCCAGATCGACGGCCTTAGACCAAGTTCGTTCATCGGTCTGGGCGGTGAACGCGGACCGCACACGAGTCTTGGAATTGACGTCGAATTGCAGGCCCAGCCGTGGTGTAATGGATGAGTCGTCGCCCGCACCCGTGAATTTAGAATAGTCGAATCCGAGGACGAGGATCACTCCGTCGCGGAATTTCCACTCGTCGGTGGCCTGAAGCGAAAACTGTCCGAGCGCATTGTCGTTCTGAACGCTATTAACCCCTGCCACACCGAACGATGTATTCAGGCGGACCTGGTGATTCCTATAGGGCTTGAACTTGAGATCGGTCTCCAGCCGCAGCGGAGCATTTCGCCCTTTTCCGGCCTGTCCCGCAAAAACTATCGTCGTATCTTCGCCAACCGGCACAAGCGTCGCAAAATTGACGCCCGCGTAATTGCCGACAGCGGTATCCGCAAAATATGTTTCGACGACGGACTGTCCTACGCGCGATCTTGCGGCAGTATCCGGAGCTTGATCCTCAGCCTCAGCAGACTCGTCCACGGGTGCCTTTCCTGCACGGTTCTGATAGATCGACCGCTGCATGGCCGCTGCTCTGATACGCCATTTAGAACTGTTTCGATCCGCTCGTTTTTCGGGCAGCGTGTTCCCCTCGCCCGCTCGCTCAAGGCGAAACCCGTATATAACGTCAGCTGCCTTATTGACCTCGACGTCCGAAAGCGTGACCGGATTGAACCCTTGTGCGACCGCTAAAACCGTATATGTGCCCGGCAGGATCTTTGCGAGAAAACTTCCGTCGGCTGCCGACTGCACCTGCTTGAGCAGTTTCGACGTCCCAAGGCGAAATATCGCGACAGTCGCGTCCGATATCGGCGAGCCACCCTCGTCACGAACTATGCCGCGGATGATCCCTAGGTCTGCGCTATTTGCAACAGTAACAGTAAC
>JBDTZO010000004.1:0-9064 GCA_040005135.1 Acidobacteriota bacterium
GTTTCGGCCGGCCTTGATGCCGTAAATGCCGATCTGACGATAATACCGCTAACCGACGCAGAGGTCGTTGGTCAGGCGACTATCTCGCCTGACGGGAAATACTTTGTATATACCGAGTATGACACGGCGAGTTCGCGTATGTGGCTCCAAACTGTGGGCGAGACCTCGCGTGTCGAAGTAGTCGGGCCACAGTCCGATCAGATTCTCAACCTCTCGTTTACTCCTGATTCGACAGTCATCTATTTTACCGGTTGGCACGCGGACTCGGGCGTATATTCTCTTTATCGCGTCGATGCACTTGGTGGTGTTCCAGCCAAGATAGTGACCGACCTAAGTGGGCCAGTCTCATTTTCCCCGAACGGCGATCAGATTGTATTCGTACGCGAGGACCTAAAAAGCCATCAGACTCATATCATCGCGGCGGCGAGCGACGGCACACAGCAGCGCGTCATATTTACCCGTACGGGTTCAGACATCATCAGGCCAAATGTTTCGTGGTCCCCGGATGGAAAGCGAGTGGCATTTGGACTTCAGAGTCCGGAAAAGACCGTCACGTCGTGTTCAATAGTCGCAATGGATCTGGCAACCGGGGCGGTCCATCCGCTTTCGAACGAGAAGTGGGACAGTTGTAATCGCACAGTTTGGACGCCTGATGGGTCGGGAATCGTTTTCATCGGAACCAGATATGGTGAATCATTAACGAACCGACGCGACCAAGTCTATCGTCTCGACATCGCAAGCGGCGACGCTCGGCGCTTGACGTCCGCGGGCGGACTTCACGAGCCGATGAGCCTTGGCATAACAAGTGCCAACCAAATTCTGGCGATACCCTACCAGCGCGTTTCACAGATATGGAGCCTGGATGTCGGAGGCAACGTCCAAACCGCACATCAGATTACTTCAGGCCAGACCGATGGCATGGGTGGGATCGAGGCATTGCCCGGCGGCAAGATCGCATTTTTGTCGAGGGCAGGCGATGGCTTCGGGATCTCAGTTTCGAACGCGGATGGCCCCGAAGAGCGCAGACAGATCGTCAGCGATGCGACAATGGAAGAAATGCGAGCCGCACGTGATGGCACCTTTCTAATCTTCGCAGCCAAGATCGGCGGATACGACCATATTTTCCGGGCCAACACGGATGGGAGTGAGCGCCGTCAGATCACATTCGGCGAGAGCGTCGAAATTGACTCGGACGTTTCGCCCGACGGTAAATCGATCGTATATGCATCGTCCAAGGCCGACGGTGGGGATTACCGGTATTCACTTGAAAAGATCAGCTCCGATGGCGGCACTCCGATCACACTTCTCAGCGAAGCCTGTATTACACCTCGCTTTTCTCACGATGGCAAAACCATTTCTTGTATTTTAGGAAACACGATCCGCCTTATCTCCGCCGAAAACGGAGCGACGTTGAAAGTCTTGAAAACTGTGGAAATGGCGGTCCTAAACACTGGAGCACTTTTTGCACCCGACGATAAAAGCCTTGTCTACAGGGTTCTGCAAAAAAACGGCTGCAATCTCTGGCAGCAACGGATAGCCGGGGGCGAACTTCGTCAACTTACGGACTTTTCGGGAGTTGAGATATACAATTTTGCCTTTGCACGCGACGGTTCGTGCATCTATATGGCTCGAGGGAATCTGATCCGAAACGCTATCCTTATCAAGAACGTCAACCACTAACATACAGCTTATTTGTAATGATCACCCTCCGGTCATCAATAGACCGATATCCTCTTTCGAGGTCACCTTGGGGTCGACCTCGCCCGCGATCTCGCCGTCACGTATGACTAGCAACCGGTCGGCAAGGGCGGTAACCTCCTCAAGCTCAGCTGAAACCAGAAGCACCGCAGAACCGGCATCACGCAGTTCGATGAGCTTGCGGTGAATAAACTCAATAGCTCCGATATCCACGCCGCGCGTAGGCTGCGAGACAAGCAAGAGTTTTGGATCTAGTTTGAATTCACGTCCGATTATCAGCTTTTGCTGATTACCGCCCGATAGCGATTTCGCACTAAGTTCCGGGTCCGGCGGCCGCACATCAAAATCGGTAATGATCTCACCTACGCGTTTGGCGATCACACCAGTATTCATAAAGCCTGCGGTCGATACTGGCGGTCGATAATGCACGCCGAGAATAGAGTTTTCAGCGAGGTTCCAATTCAAAAGCAATCCGCGCTTGTGCCGGTCCTCGGGAATGTGTGCGATCCCGAGCTCCTTTAGCTGACGTGCCGAGCGGTTGGTCACGTCCTTGCCGTTAAATTCGACGGAACCGCCCGCAACTTTCGCAAGGCCTGACAAAGCTTCGATCAGCTCTGTTTGACCGTTGCCCTCGATTCCGGCAATGCCTACGATCTCGCCCGCCCGTACATTAAATGACACGTTCTTGACCGAGGCTTCATGCTTCCCGGGAACCTGCAGGCCCTTGACCTCAAGCACGACCGCACGCGGGTCAGAGTCGGTCTTTTCCACCCTCAGCAAAACGTCGCGGCCGACGATCATACGAGCCAGATCCTTGGCGTTGGTCTCGGACGTTTTTACATTACCGACCGCTCTGCCGTCGCGCATAACCGTGACTTCGTCCGAAATAGCAAGCACCTCGTCGAGCTTGTGCGTGATGATAATGATCGTTTTCCCCTGCTCTTTCATGAGGCGGAGGATGCCGAAAAACTCTTCGACCTCCTGCGGTGAAAGGACGGCGGTCGGTTCGTCCAGGATCAACAATTCCGCATTGCGGTAAAGAGCTTTGAGCAGCTCAACTCGCTGCTGCTGGCCGACAGAGAGATCCTCAATATATGCTTGTGGATTGACACCCAAGTGGAGCTTGTTCGAAAGCTCGCGAATATCGTTTTCAGCCTTTTCAATGTCGAGATTCAACGCCGAACCAGTTTCGGCCCCGAGAATGATGTTCTCGGCGACGGACATGGTATCGACGAGCATAAAATGCTGGTGTACCATTCCGATCCCAAGCGCTATAGCGTCGTGCGGGCTTTTGATCGAAACAGGCTTGCCATCCACCAGGATCTCGCCGCTGTCGGCGTTGTAAAATCCATACGCGATCCGCATGATCGTCGACTTTCCGGCCCCGTTCTCGCCCACGATCGCATGTATCGTTCCTGTATTGACCTTGATCGAAACGTCGTTGTTAGCGATAACATTCCCAAAGGTTTTCGTTATATTACGTAATTCAAGCATTGATCTGGTGTGAAGCGTCTAGATTTCCAAAGTAAGAGTGTCCGTCGGCATCGATCATCGAATGCATCGCGGCCACATTTGGTATCCGAAATGCGTGATCAAAACTGTAAAACCCGCTCATTGAGGCTGAGTCTGCGATCTGAATAAGGTTGGTCCACACCAGCCCCTTAATAAACTGCTCATGGGTGAAGACGAACGCGACCTCAAACTCTATTTCGGCCATCGCTAACTTAAACCTTGCACATCGAGCCATAAATTCGCCAAATGACTCCGCCTGATCGCCGTCGGAATAGTTTGGGTCAGCTCGTTGCCAATACTCGTTCACCCACGGCTTACGCTGCTCGCGATTCGTCCCGCGACAGCGTGAAACGGAAAGGTAAGTAAACTCCTGAACAGGCAGTTCCTCGGCGGTGACATCCGCGTATTTTTCAAGAAAAGGCTGCGCGGTCTGCTTGGCTCGGCGATATGGCGAATATACCATCAGGTCCGGTCGCACCGCCGACGCCGCGGCAAGATCGCTGGCCTGCTTAAGTCCCGCCTCGGATAGCGGTATTTCGGCTGGCGAGGTCGTCGCCTCGCCGATGTTAGCCAGACTTTCGGCGTGCCGGATCAGAAAGACGTCCTTCATCGCTTACTTCGCCATCGCATCGGTCACCTTGATCTCACCGGCGATGATCTTCTTTTTGGCGTCTTCGACCTTTAGAATGACGTCATCGGGTATAAGCCCCTTATTATTGTCATCCATCGCATAGGCGACACCGTCTTTTTCAAGGCCGAACGAGTGAATTCCACCCTCAAATTTGCCGTCGAGAACCTCTTTGACGACATCATAAACAGCGACGTCAACACGTTTGACCATCGATGTCAGAACAAATCGGGGCTTCTGGCCGTTCTGGTTCGAGTCGACGCCGATCACAAATTTATTTCCATCGCCGTTCGCGTCCTTGCCATATTGTTCGACGGCGTCAAACACCCCAAGGCCCGAATTGCCCGCCGCGGTGAAAATGATGTCTGCTCCCTTTTCGATCTGGTTGAGAGCGAGTTCCTTGCCTTTGCCCGGATTGTTCCACGCATTGTCGCTTACGCCAACATAGTTGTCGTAGATCTTAATGTTGGGATTTACTGACTTAGCGCCTTCGGCGTAGCCGGTCTCAAATTTATGGATAAGCGGAATGTCCATTCCGCCGACGAACCCGAGAATTCCGGTTTTGGATTTATAAGCGGCGATCATTCCGACGAGGTACGAGCCTTCGTGCTCGCGAAACACCAGCGATGCGACGTTCTTCATCGGCGTCTTGCCATCGGGCCCGAGGATCACTCCGTCGACGATCGCAAACTTAATATTGGGAAAATCTGTCGCGACCTTCTGCATGATCGGGCTCTGCGCAAATCCGATACCGATGATCAGGTCAAAATTCTTTTCGGCAAACGCACGCATTGCCGGTTCGATCGACGTCGGATTGCCGGGCTCGACATCATAGAGGCAGATATCGAGGTCCTTTTCGGCTTTTTGAACGCCCTCCCAGGCTGCGGCGTTGAATGAACGATCGTTCTTGCCGCCGATGTCGAAAACGATTCCGACCCTTATTTTGCAGCCCACGCGTTTTGCCTGGGCCGTTCCACCGCATGACGAGGCAAACAGCATAGCCGCACAAACAAGCAATAACGACAGGAATGACCTTGTTTTCATAACCGTTAGACCGTTGAGCGTATCAATTTCGTTGTCTTAGGGATTTCCTCGGATATTTTATACGCGTTCGCGAGCTTTTCGCTAATCATACCCGCCTGCTTTTTGCTGCGGGCAAAGATGACGCCGAGCGTTTCGCCGCGTTTGACGGCGTCGCCGACCTTTACCGCACATTCGTAGCCGACGGCGTGGTCGACCCCGTCCTCGGCTTTGACCCTTCCTCCGCCAATGTCGCAGATCGCACGGCCGACGCCGAACGTATCGATCTCCGAAATATAGCCGGCCGCAGCTGCCGCGACTGGCATGGCCGTCAGCCGCGTCGAAAGCAGCCGTTCCGGTTTATCGCAAATTCGCGGATCACCTGACTGAAGTTCAATATTTTCTCGAAATCTCGCCAGCGCCTCGCCACTTGCGAGCACGCTGTTAATACGAGCTTTCGCTTTGGTTACATTTGGATCGATGCCGCATTGGATCAGCATCTGAGCCGTCAGCTCGACCGACAGTTCGAGCGTCGGGAGCATGGCATCGTCAGTCTCTCCGCGAAGTATCTTAACGCACTCGTAAACCTCGTGAGCGTTGCCGACATACTTGCCGAGCGGCTCGCTCATATCGGTGATCAGGGCCTTGGTATTGACGCCAAAGGCCTTTCCAGTCTGACAAAGCGCCTTCGCAAGCTCGATGGACTCGCTATATTTCTTAATAAAGGCACCGGAGCCGGTCTTCACGTCTAGCACAAGAGCATCCAGCCCTTCAGCGAGTTTCTTAGACATTATGGACGCCACGATCAGTGGAATATACGGAACGGTCGCCGTCGCATCACGTAACGCGTAGAGCTTTTTGTCGGCCGGTGCGACCTGCTTTGTTTGGCCGATCAGTCCGAAGCCGCATTTTCTGATAACCTTTTTCAGCTTATTGAACGTGAGGTTCACATCGTAGCCGGGAATTGACTCGAGCTTGTCGAGCGTGCCGCCCGTATGACCTAGGCCACGGCCCGAGACCATCGGAACTGCGACGCCGCAGGCCGCTGCGACCGGGGCAATGATCAGCGAGGTCTTGTCCCCGACTCCGCCGGTCGAGTGCTTATCGGCTTTCGGGGCATCGATGTCCGAGAAATCCATTATCGTGCCCGAATTGAGCATTTCCCGCGTGATCGAGTCCTGCTCCCGCTGGTCGAAACCATTCAGAAATATCGCCATCACGAGAGCCGAGATCTGATAGTCTGCCCAGCTCCCGTCGGTCATTCCCTGGACAAAGATGCCGATCTCATCGTCCGTCAATGCGTGCTTATCGCGCTTCCGAGCGATTATTTCCTGTGGTCTCATTTCTTGCAACAACCAGACGCCGAAGCGACGGTTTTCCTTAACAGTTTTAATACAAAAAGCTGTCCAAGTTTCGCACAGGAACAGCTCTCAAGTCTATGAATAGCCGGTACTTTACGGACGGGCGATAAGTACGGACGCGTCTGCGCGTATAGCACGTCCCTCGCCAACGGAATCGACGCCCTCGCCCGTTTTGGCTTTTACACTGACCGCGTGAATATCGATCCCGAGGGCATTAGCGATCTGTGTCCGCATTTCATCGATATGATCGCGGAGCTTAGTCCGTTCGAGATGTACGGTCGAATCGACATTTACTACGTCATAACCACCCTGACGGATGAGATCGACGGCATGCAATAAAAACTGGACGCTCGAAGCGGCACGCCAGCGTTCGTCTGTATTTGGAAAGTGCGTGCCTATATCGCCGAGGGCGAGCGAGCCCAGGATAGCGTCGGTGATCGCGTGCAGCAAAACATCGGCGTCCGAATGCCCTTCGGCCCCGACGTCGGATGCTATCTCAACGCCGCCGATAATGAGGGGCCGCCCCTCCACAAGCCGGTGAACGTCGCTTCCGGTCCCGATGCGAAATTCGCTCATCGCAGTTCCTCCGCCAAAAATGCCTCAGCAAGGATCATGTCTTCGGCATGCGTGATCTTGATATTTCGCGGACTGCCCTCGACCGTTGTGATCATCACGCCGGTGTTTTCGACCAGCGAACATTCGTCCGTGACCGCGTCAGAAAGCTCGGCATTCTCGAGAGCCTTACTCAAAATGCCGTATCTAAAGGCTTGCGGCGTTAATGCCCGCCTCAGCGTGGTACGGTCGATCGTTCCGGTGATCTTATTGTAATCGACGATCTTGATGGTGTCGGTAACGAGAGCAACCAGGCAAGCTGCCGCAAAATGGACCGCAGCGTCGATCGTCCCGTCGATCTCATCGACGGTCACGAATGGCCGCACTCCGTCGTGGACACAAACGACGGTCGTCGCCGGATCGACGGCCGCAAAGCCTTTTCGCATCGATTCAGCTCGCGATCCGCCGCCGGCGACAACTGACCTCAGCTTTGAGATTCCCGCGTCCGCCGCGAGCGATCCGAGCATTTTGATGTCCGACTCACGGGTTACCACGACGATCGCATCAATGCTGTCGCACGCCTGAAATTTTTCAAGCGTGCGAATGATTATAGGTTTTCCTTTGAGTTCGAGAAATTGCTTGGGCGTGGCCGAATCAAACCGCTTTCCGCTCCCGGCGGCAACAATTATGGCTGTATTCATCGAAAGAATGAAAACTTGGTCGTGAGATCGTGATCCTTAGCCTTTACGCTTACCGCTTTTCGGGCGTCACTAGTCCAATTCATCAATGATCGTCGACTGCCGCAATTCGCGGGTGCCGCGGCGAAAGCCCATCGATCGCGAATCGTGTATCCCGGCGGACTCGTTGTGCTCTTCTTTTTCTTCCCAAAGCCGGCCGAATATCATCTTGCCCGCCGTGGTTTGCAGAACGCTGGTGACTGCAATGTCGGCGGTCTTGCCGATCAGGCGGCGGGCATTATCGACAACGACCATCGTCCCGTCGTCGAGATAGGCGACGCCCTGATTATATTCCTTGCCCTCTTTGAGAATAAAGACGTGCATCGCTTCGCCCGGCAGAACGACCGGTTTCAGGGCGTTTGCGAGTTCATTGATGTTGAGGACCATCACGCCGCGAAGCTGCGACACCTTGTTAAGATTAAAATCGTTTGTGACGATAACCGCCTCGAGCTCTTTCCCGAGTTCGATCAGTTTTAGATCGACCTCTTTAACGGCCGGAAAGTCGGTTTCGACGATCTGAATATCCAATTTCGAATTGTTCCTGAGCCGCTGGAGCATATCCAGGCCGCGGCGGCCACGCTGCCGTTTTGACGAATCGGCCGAGTCGGCGACCTGCTGGAGCTCCGCCAAAATAAAATTGGGAATAATGAGCGTGCCGCCGAGGAATCCGGTCTCCGCAACATCGGCGATACGGCCGTCGATAATGACCGACGTATCTAAGATCTTGTAATCTCGCTTTAAGTTCTTGTCGCTGAAAATGCCGCCCAGTGCAGATAGATCAATGTAATCGCCTTTTTCCGCACCCACCATCAGGCCGACATAGCCCATGAAAAACGCAAGTGCGATCGTCAGGAACGACTGCATCTCAGCCGGAACGGCGGCCTCTTTCTGGATCGAGATGAGCACGCCGATCAGAAAGGCTCCGGCGATCCCGAGTATCGAGCCGACGGCCGCGCCGATCAGCGTTTTCAGGCTTGAACGCTTGACGCGTATCTCAAACCCAATGATGAGCAGCCCGATCGCACCGCCGAGAAATCCGGACAATGCTCTTCGGGTAAGATCGTCAACGTTATTTAATCCAAAATGTCGGACCGGCCCGATCGGCAAGAGTAAGTACCCGAGCAGAACAAGCAGCCCTACAAACCCGATCCTAATGATCAAAACGTCCAGTTTCATCCGTTCGATATCTTATCACGACAGGCGTGGTTTCTCCCCTACTGAGTTCCACACGTAATAAGATAAACGTCGATTGACCGCGAAGTTTCACACCGCGACCGCGGAACTTAAAATCACGTCGAAAACCGGCCGGTGATGCGTTCCGCCGCCATTCAAAGTGGTTACCAATCGTGTAAAAATGCAGTTTTGCAGAAATAGCCCTGTGTTTCATAAGTGGTACGTACCACATCTTGAGCTAAGTCCCGTAATTACAGCCCTTCGAGCAATTTCACGCGACTGAGCCATCCCAAATACCCCGATTTGATACAGCAGATCACCCCGTCTGAAACAGCAATTCGCCGCCTTTGGTACAGCAAAACCCTCGATTTGGTACAGTCATC
>JBDTZO010000124.1:0-74338 GCA_040005135.1 Acidobacteriota bacterium
GATCCCGAGATCAAACACGAGGCGATCTGGGCCGGAGAGCAACTTCGTCCGTCGACGATTTTGATCGAGCGTAATGAGTCGGTGGTTCGGTCGCGGGTAGATAGTGACTGGATCGTCGCCGCAAAAAATATCAACACCTACGACAGTATTTTCAGCCAACTGGCTGATCCGACAGCTACGCCCGAGGTATTCTGGCTCCGCGAGCGAATTCGTGAATGGCGTTTTTATGACCATTTCAGGACGGACATGTCTGCACCAGCTCGTCAGCCGCAGATCGGTACCCGCACTCCGATCTTGAGCCACGACGGAAGCGACCTCGCTGCTTCGATACAGACCATACGCGAAATTGGCGACCCGGGCACTTTGGACACGATCATTGAATCAGCTTTTCCCGGTGCGCGGGTAAAGGTGCTGGTGACGGACGGCGGAAGATTTTCGATCCAGTTTTTTCAGAAGGGCCTTTTGCGTCCCTTATCGGCATCTGAGCTGTCGGATGGTACGCTCAGGTTTCTGCTTCTATCAGCTGCATTGATGACGCCGAGGCCGCCGTCTTTATTGGTGCTGAATGAGCCGGAAACGAGCCTTCACCCTGATGTCATTCCCTCTCTGGCGCAACTCATCATAACCGCATCTAAGGCGTCTCAGGTCTGGGTCGTTACCCATTCCGCCAGTCTGATCACTGCATTAAGCGAGAGCGACGGGTGTAATTTGATCCAGCTTGAGAAGGTTCTGGGGAGCACGGAAATTCAAGGTCAAAAATTGCTGGATAAACCATACTGGAAATGGCCGGATCGAAACTAAAATCCAAATGAACGTGTTAGTCGACAACAAACGCGAAGTTACCGCAAATATTGAAACGGATCCTCTAGCTCCGGCGGAAATGAACAACGATCCTCGATCGCCGAAATTCATTTCGCTCGATTTCCGCAAGGTTGAGATCGACGAACAAACAAGAAACGCCAACGCGTTCTTTGAATTGCTCGATCGCCGCCGCACCGTACGCGAATACTCGGATCGCGAAGTGCCGTTCGAGCTGATCGAAAGGGCCATTGCGACAGCAGGCACCGCTCCGTCGGGTGCGAATATGCAGCCGTGGCGGTTCGTGGTCATAAAAGATCCCGAGATCAAACGTAAGATCCGTGAGGCGGCCGAAAAGGAAGAGTCCGAAAGCTATCATGGCCGCATGAGCGAGAAATGGCTGCGGCGTTTGGCCGTTCTTGGAACGGACGAATACAAACCGTTTCTCGAAATAGCTCCTTATTTGATCGTTGTTTTTCGCATCAACTCGGTCGAGGAAAACGGTGAGACCGAGCCGACCTATTATTCGCAGGAATCAGTTGGCATCGCCGTCGGATTGCTGCTGGCGGCTTTGCACAACATGGGTCTCGCCACCTTAACCCATACGCCTTCGCCGATGAAGTTTTTACAGGAGATCCTTGGCCGGCCAAAAAATGAAATTCCATTCGTGCTCATTCCGGTCGGATATCCCACCGCCGATGCGTTGGTGCCTGATATAACAAGAAAACCTGTTGCCGAGATAATGGAAGTGATCTAAATATGATCGAGCAGGCCGGAAAGCCTGAGCTACGTCAGTGACGGCCATGAAGCGATTTGGAAGACAAGGGAAGAACAGCGTAATGAAACATTACAATTATATGAAATTTGCGGCATTGGTGGCCGCGATCGTCTTTCTCGTCCCGGCCGGCAGTTTAGCTCAAAAACTTCGGCCTGTTGAGTCGCGGGCGATTTCGGTTGAGCAGCGGATCAAGAAGCTCCATTCGTACCTGGACGAGCAGTGGCAATATTCGCTTCGGACAAATCCGGAGTTTGCGACCATCCTTGGCGACAAACGATACAATGACCGGCTGAACGATCGCTCGCTGGCCGGCGTCGAGCGCGACCTGCGGCAGTCCCGAGTCTTCCTGAAAGAGTTTGAGTCGATCGACACGACCGGATTTCCGGAACAGGAAATACTCAATCGCGATCTGATGATCCGGGATCTTCGCGAACAGATCGAGAGCGAAAAGTTTCGGAATTGGGAAATGCCTTTGACGCAGTTCGGAGGCATTCACATCGATCTGCCGCAGGAAGTATCGGCATTTCCGTTTGCGAACGTCAAGGATTACGACGATTACATTGCACGGTTAAAACAAGTTCCGCGAGCTTTTGACGAAACTATCCAGCGGATGCGCAAAGGGATGAAGGACGGGCTCATGCCGCCAAAGATCCTGCTCCTTCAAGTCGTAACGCAGGCCGAAGGCATCGCAAAACAAAAGCCCGAGGACACGCCCTTCGCCCAGCCCATCGCTCAATTTCCCAAGGGCTTTTCCGACGCCGATCAGCGACGACTGCGAGCGGCGGTGATGTCGGAGATAACCGAACATGTTATGCCAACCTATCGCAGATTCACCGACTTCGTTCGCAATGAATATGCACCGAATGGCCGCACCGATATCGGACTGTCCGCGCTTCCCAATGGTGCCGAGCGCTACGCCTTTGCGGTCCGCAGCCTGACGACGACTAACATGACGCCGGACGAGATCTACCAGCTGGGCGTGAAAG
Source organism: Acidobacteriota bacterium (assembly GCA_040005135.1). GTDB lineage: Bacteria > Acidobacteriota > Blastocatellia > Pyrinomonadales > Pyrinomonadaceae > OLB17. The sequence continues at coordinate 2,563 of JBDTZO010000124.1, forward strand.
AGGTCGCACGGATCGAGGCCGAGGAACTCACGATCGCTCGGCGGCTCGGCTTTAACGATCTCGAAACTTTCAAGACATCATTGAAAAATAATCCCGACATTCATCCCAAATCTCGCCAGGCGATACTCGACGAATATCAGGCTTACACAGATCAGATGTGGAAGCGATTGCCCGAGCTTTTTGGGCGTCTGCCAAAAGCAAAGCTCGAGATATTGCCGGTCGAAGCGTTTCGCGAAAAAGAGGCCTCGACATCTTATAATCAGGGAGCGCCGGACGGTTCGCGGCCCGGACGCGTGTACGTCAACACGTATGATTTCCAAAACCAACTGACGATAAATAACGAGGACACTGCTTATCACGAGGGCGTGCCCGGCCATCACATGCAAATATCTATCGCACAGGAGTTGACCGGACTGCCGGAATATCGGCAGCAAGAGGGGTACACGGGATATGTCGAAGGCTGGGCCCTCTACTGCGAATCGCTCGGAAAGGAGCTCGGGTTCTATCAGAATCCGTACAGCGATTTTGGGCGGCTGGACGACGAAATGCTGCGCGCGATTCGGCTGGTGATAGATTCCGGGATTCACTCGAAACATTGGACGCGCGAACAGGCCGTCAAGTATTTCCGCGACCACTCGACAACCAACGATGCGTTCGTTCAGTCCGAAGTCGACCGCTACATCGCGTGGCCAGGCCAGGCTACGGCTTATAAAGTAGGCCAATTAACGATCCTTAACCTTCGCGAAAAGGCCAAACGAGAACTCGGCGGCAAGTTCGACATCAGGGCGTTCCACGACGAGGTCCTCGGCGCCGGAGCCTTGCCGCTCGATGTGCTCACGCAGCGGATCGATTCGTGGATAGCACGGACCAAAGCACAATAAGGGCAGACATATGATGATGGAAATGTCACATAAAATGCCGGCAATATTCATCGGCCACGGTAATCCGATGAACGCACTTGCGTCGAACGCCTACACTCAGGCGTGGGCCGAGATCGGCCGCGTGATCCCGCGTCCAAAGGCCGTGCTTTGCGTGTCGGCCCATTGGTACGTGCCCGCAGTCGGTGTGACCGCGATGGAGCGGCCGAAGACGATACACGATTTCGGAGGATTTCCGCCGGAGCTATTTGCTTTTGAATATCCGGCGCCGGGATCGCCTGAACTTGCTGAACGCGTTAATGAACTGCTCGGCGGAGACGTAATTTTAGATACCGTTCGCTGGGGCCTCGATCACGGGACATGGTCGGTGCTATGTCACCTCTTTCCTGAGGCCGACATTCCGGTCGTACAGCTCTCGATCGACGAGACGAAGCCGGCCGAATGGCATTATAGATTGGCCAAAGAGCTTGGGCCGCTGCGGGACGAAGGAATACTAATCGTTGGCAGCGGGAATATCGTTCACAACCTGCACGCTTACGCTTGGGGACAAGAGGTTGCGGGACCGCTCGATTGGGCTTTGCGATTCGAAACCGCCGCGCGGAAACTGATGATCGCGGGCGAGCACGACGCTCTGATCAATTACGAATTGATGGGAAAGGATGCTCACCTGTCCGCCCCCACGCCTGACCATTATCTGCCTCTGCTTTACGTGCTTGCTCAACAGCGCGAGGGCGATGCTGTTACATTTCCGGCCGAGGGGTTCGACGGCGGATCGATCTCGATGCTTTCGGTGCGCGTCGGGTAAGCGAAGATCTTTGAAAATTTGTGATTAAAGCTGAAATTCGGCGACGACGGGAGCGTGGTCGCTCGGCTTTTCGGCCGCTCGCGGTTCGCGGTCGATCCAGCAATCGGTGCATAGTTCGGCCAACGGCTCTGTCGCCCAGATATGATCGATCCGCAGCCCGCGATTCTTTTCGAATGAGTGGTAGTAATAGTCCCACCAGGAAAACTCGCCGGCAGCATCGTTCATTTGTCGGAATACGTCGACAAAGCCCCATTTTTTGACTTTTAGCAGGGCATCACGCTCTGGTTTTGTGAAATGGAGTTTGTTGATCCACGCCGACACTTTCCATACGTCAAGGTCGTGTGGAGCAATGTTGAGATCGCCGCAAAGTAATACGAGATCGTTTTGATCGTATTGTTTGTCGAAGAATCGGCGAAGGCGGCCAAGCCAGTCGAGTTTGAACTGGTACTTTTCAGTGCCCATGCCCGACCCGTGCGGGACATAGGTGTTGACAATACGCACGCCGTTCACGGTGCCCGCGATCAGGCGTGTTTGTGTGTCGCCCTTGCTGCCGGGCAGGCCCTTACGCAGGTCGCGGATCGGATGACGGGAAAGTATGGCAACGCCGTTGTACGATTTTTCGCCGAAAAATTTCTGATGCGCGAAGCCGACGGATCGGAGCCGGACCTCGGGAAACTTAGCATCGACGCATTTGGTTTCTTGGAGGCATAGCACGTCCGGCTCGTTCTTTTCAGACCAGTCGAGCACATGCTGGAGTCGTGAGTTAATAGAATTAATGTTCCAGGTGGCGATCTTCACAACGCTTTTGACTCTACCGGATGCTAAATTCAGCGATCACCGGCGTGTGATCCGAGGGCCTTTCCTGCTTTCTCGGCTCAGTGTCGATCCAAACTCGCGTGCAGAGGTCCGCGAGAGCGGGAGAGGTCCAAATGTGGTCGATTCTGAGGCCTTGATTTCGCTGAAAGGCACCCGCACGGTAGTCCCACCAGGAATATTCACGGACGTCGCCGTTCAATTTGCGAAATACGTCGACAAAGCCCCACTGTTTTACGTATTGAATGGCAGCTCGTTCCGGTTTGGAAAAATGAATGTGGCCTTCCCACGCAGGCGGGTCCCAAACATCGAGTGGGTCGGGTGCGACGTTAAAATCCCCACAGAGCAGGACATTCTCGCTAGGAGCGTAATCGTCGTCGAAAAAACGCCGTAGCCGCTGCAGCCAGTCGAGCTTGAATTTGAATTTATCGCTCCACAGTTCAGAGCCGTTCGGGATGTAGGTGTTGACAACTCTGACACCATTCACGGTGGCAGCGATCAGGCGTTTTTGAGAGTCGATGTCGTCGTTAGGAAATCCCTTCACCACGTTGGTCGGTTCGTGTTTCGAAAGGATCGCAACACCGTTATACGATTTTTGCCCGTAAAACTCGGAATAGTATCCGAGGTCAGAGATCGCCTGGTACGGGAACGACTCATCCACGCATTTGGTTTCCTGAAGGCAAATGACATCCGGTTCAGCCGTCTTGCACCAGTCCGCGAGGTGTGTGATGCGAGCTTTTATCGAGTTTACGTTCCAGGTTGCGATCTTCATTTATTACTTTTTAGCATATTCGGGCTGATGGCGCATGGGTGAGGGTTTACGGTCAAATGTTTTACGCGAACGAAATAGAAAGCGAAAAGGTCGCATTCCTACTTTATTTTATGGGCACCGGCACGAGCGTTCCTTTCCCAAAAGACTCCATCCGAAAATCCTTGGATCGTTCGATCATGACCGGCGATCTCCAAACGCTTTTGTGCGAGCAGGCAATATTTTTCGTCGGACTCGATGGCGGTAAAATGTCTGTCGAGCTTCTTTGCAACAACGGCAGTCGTGCCGCTCCCCGCGAACGGGTCGAGGATGAGAGCGCCGGGGTTGGTGCTAGCAAGGATGATCTTGGCCAGTAGTTTTTCCGGTTTCTGTGTTGGGTGGTCGGTGTTTTCAGGCATTGACCAAAACGGCACGCTAATGTCGGTCCATAAATTCGACGGATACGTGTCGCGAAAATTACCGCCGTTCTCCGCGGTCCAGTCCTTCGCGATGCCGTTTTCAGTATATGGAGCAAGCACTTTGCGCCGGACTTTTACATCGTCGATATTAAAAGTGAAATCGTCGGATACCGTAAAAAACCAAATATCTTCGGCTGAGTTCTTCCAGTTCGACATTGCTCCGCGGCCTTTTTCGCGTTCCCAAGTGATCCGATTACGCACCTTAAAGTATTTGCATCCGATCCGCTGGATAGCTGAGCTCGAACGCCAGTCAGCACAAATATAGATCGATGCAGAGGGTTTGAGCAGCGGCACACACGCGACGAGCCATGAATCAAGCCATTCTTCGTAGGCGTTTACAGATAGTTCGTGAAATTTCTCCCTGCCGAATGATTTATTGAGATTGTAAGGCGGATCGGCAAAAAGGAGGTCGAAGGACTGCTTGGGCAATCGGCTCAGGGTTGTAAAAGCATCGCCGCAGATGATCCGGTCGGCGACGAAATCCCACTCGGGATCGTTCGCGTGATCTACCATGAAGCCCAACAGTGCGGCTTCGTCGGCTGATACGTCTAGAGTCCGATTGCGTGGTGCTCTAACTTTCCTTGGGCTGAATTCGGGCGACATCGTTCTTGTAACGACAGACTCTAGCACAAAGTCGGAACGGTCAAAAGAGAGATCGGTTTTGACCGTTCCAAGAGGGTGCCTTGACCCTAAAATCGGGCGCGTGGTACTCTTATATCTTTTGAGAATCGGGTGATTTGCGCCCTTATAATATAGTGTTATTGGTTTCATAATCTTATGTTCGTGTTGGCATTCGCCGAGTCTATCCAGTTATTTCCGGACGGCACACTATTCATCCACGTTGGTTTGATCCTCGTAATGATATGGGTGCTCAACCGTACTCTATTTCGTCCGATCAATCGCATCATTGAGACACGTGAGATGCATAAGGGCGGTGCCGGAGGTGATGCCGTTGGGATCCTTAGTGAAGCAAGTGAAAAAGAAGCCAGAGTGACCAGTGAGTTGCTTGACGCCCGTAATAAGGGATACGAACTTGTCGAAAAAATACAGTCGGATGCGGCTGAAGTTAATCACGAGAAATTAGCGCAAGCTAAGCTGGAAACCGCGGCACTTTTTGACGGCCGACGAGCCGAGATAGATAGGCAAACGGACGAAACTCGAACCGCCATTGGCGTTGACGCAAATAAGATCGCGGATCAGATTACCGCAAATATATTGAAGGCATAGTTTGTTATGTGGGCTTTCGTCAGTACATTATTGATTCTTTTTGAGGGTTCGACGCATGGCGCCGAAAGCGGTTTTCGTGGTTTTTACAATGAGTATTTCAATATTTCCGGTTTCGAGCTTTGGAAGTTTTTGAACCTTGGCATATTCGTGGCCATAATGTTCTACCTTCTGAGAAAGCCACTTGGCGAAGCATTCAAAGCAAAGCGTGAGCTCATCCGTGCCGAACTGATCAAAGCCGAAGAAGAGAAGAAGGCTGCTCTGGCTAAACTTGCCATCGTCGAGGGAAAACTGGCTCAACTTGAAACTGAGAAACAGAACATACTTGTCCGTGCCAAGGCTGAAGGAGAAGCCAGCGTAAAGCGAATGGCCGACGCATCTGAACAGGAAGCCGCAAGACTTCGAAAGCAGGCGGAATCCGATCTTGCGAGGATAGAAGCTCAAAAGAGCGTGGAGCTTAGGCGCTTTTCCGCCGAGGAGAGCATTCGCATCGCCGAAGAAAAGCTTCGTGCCCGAATAGATGTCGTGATTGATAGCCGACTCATAAACGCAAATATCCAAGAGATCGGAGGGCTGAACTAAAATGAGTGTCGAGACTATCGCGCGCCGCTACTCCGCCGCACTCGCTGACATTGTTCTCAGTACGGGCGAGTTCGAAACGGTCAAAGTCGAATTGGCCGGATGGAGCGAAATGTTTGCCAAGAGTCCGGATCTGAGAAACGTTTTCGCCAACCCGGCAATTGCTTCTACGAATAAAGTTGATCTGTTGGAAAGCCTGCTTGCGAGATCCAAGCCGACTAAAACCACGGCAAATTTCTTGCGAATCCTGCTTCGAAACGGTCGTCTTTCGGAGATCGGTCATATTAACGATCGATTTGACTCGGTACTTCAGGAACGCAGCGGAGTTGTAGCAGCTCAGATCGTGACTGCTCGTGAATTGCCGGACAGCGAGCGTTCCGGGTTTCAGGCGAACCTCGAAAAGATGACAGGCAAGCGTGTAAATATCAGTTTCGCAATTAATAAAGACATAATCGGTGGCGTCGTGACACAGATCGGTTCGACGGTTTACGACGGTTCCATAAGAACGAAATTAGAGACCCTAAGGGAACAACTTATAAACGGATAGTGATCGTGTGCGGGTTCAACGGGCGAGGAATTACTCGCTGTATGTAACTCATCATTAAAAACTCACTTAAAGCTATGGAAGCAATTAAAGCTAACGAGATAAACGAGATAATTCGGGCTCAGATCGAGAATTTTGACGCTAGAATGACCGTCAACGAAGTCGGAACGGTCATCAAGGTCGGCGACGGTATCGCTGAGATCTACGGCCTTGAAAAGGTCATGGCAGGAGAACTGCTGGAGTTTCCATTTGGAGTTCGCGGGCTCGCACTTAACCTGGAAGAAGATAAGGTCGGCTGTGTGCTATTTGGTGATTTCCAAAAGATCAAAGAGGGCGACGAGGCTAAACGTACCAAGCGGATCATGAGTGTCCCCGTTGGCGATGCGCTGATAGGACGTGTAGTCGATGCTCTCGGCAATCCGATCGACGAAGCAGGCGACATCGTGACCGACACGTATCTTCCTATCGAGCAGATCGCTCCCGGTATCATCGACCGCCAGCCCGTTAAGGAACCACTTCAAACCGGACTTAAGGCGATCGACTCGATGGTGCCGATCGGTCGGGGACAGCGTGAGCTGATCATTGGCGATCGACAGACCGGCAAGACTGCCGTTGCGATCGATACGATCATTAACCAGAAAGGCAAGGATGTCATTTGTATCTACGTCGCTATTGGACAAAAGCAGTCGACCGTCGCACAGGTGCGGCAGAAGCTTGAAGAATTCGGTGCGATGGATTATACGATCATTGTTTCGGCTACTGCGTCGGATCCCGCAGCCATGCAGTTTTTGGCGCCGTACGCCGGATGTGCAATGGGCGAGTATTTCCGTGACAACGGTCGCCATGCTCTGACGATCTACGACGATCTTTCTAAGCAAGCTGCCGCGTACCGCGAAATTTCATTGCTTCTCCGCCGTCCACCTGGCCGCGAAGCCTATCCCGGCGACGTTTTCTACCTTCACTCGCGTCTGCTGGAGCGCGCGGCTAAGATGTCCGACAAGCGAGGCGGCGGTTCGTTGACGTCCCTCCCGATCATCGAAACTCAGGCGGGCGACATTTCGGCATACATTCCAACAAACGTGATCTCGATCACGGATGGACAGATCTTTCTCGAAAGTGACCTTTTCAACTCGGGAGTTCGTCCGGCCATCAACGTTGGTAACTCGGTGTCCCGGGTAGGCGGTGCGGCACAGATCAAAGCTATGAAGCAGGTTGCCGGAACCTTGCGCATCGACCTCGCGCAGTATCGGGAACTCGCTGCCTTCGCGCAGTTTGGGTCGGACCTTGATAAGTCGACCCAAGCACAACTTGAACGCGGAAAACGGCTCACGGAGATATTGAAACAGCCGCAGTACAAGCCGATGGATGTCGTTGAGCAGGTGCTGATCATTTGGGCCGTCACGAATGGACTGGCAGATGATATCGCGGTCGAAGACCTTAAACGGTTTGAAGAGGAATTGACTAGGTTTGCTGAAGAAGCCCATCCGGGAGTATTGAACACGATGCGCGAAAAGAAATCCATCGACGACGATCTCAAAGCATCGATGAAAGAAGCGATCGAGGATTTCAAGGTGACCCGTTGGGCGACGGCGGGAGCCGTCGCAGCGTAGACATTCGTTCGAGTGTAAGCGGGCAAGCGTTCACGAAGGACGACTTTCGACGTTGGGCCGAGACGGAACATTTTGAAATATGGCAAGTCTTCTGGACATGCGCCGACGCATTAAGTCGGTCAAGAATACACAACAGATCACGAAGGCGATGAAAATGGTCGCGGCCGCGAAGCTTAAGCGCGCACAGGACCGTGTGACGTCTTCGCGTCCTTTTGCGGGTAAGATGTCTGAAGTTTTGGGCGGATTGAGCGCCAGGCTTTCGGATGACTTTTCGCATCCGCTGCTGGATTCTCGCGGAGACGACAAATATCTGATTGTCCTCGTCAGCGCCGATAAAGGTTTGGCCGGGGCGTTCAACGCTAACGTTATCAAGGCTACGCAGTCCTTCCTGAAGGAAAATTCGGCCAAAGCGACTGAAATGGTTGCGATCGGCCGCAAAGGACGTGATTTCTTTAAGCGTCGGGATGTAAAATTTGCGGACGAATACATTGGCTTGACCGGCTCAGGGCAAGTCAAATTGCAGGACGCTCTCGATATCGCTGCCAAGATCATCAAGACCTTTACCGATGACGAGTCGATCGACAAGGTCTTTATCGTCTTTACCGAGTTCAAGACGGTTCTGTCGCAAAAGCCGGTTATTGAGCAGCTCTTACCGATCCCGCGTAACCCCGAAATGGAAAGCTCCGAGGGCGTCGCGGAATCTGAGTATATTTACGAACAACCGGCGGCGGAGATCTTCGGGAAACTGCTACCCAAGCAGGTGGAGACTCAGATCTACAAGGGAATGATCGAGTCGGTCGCTTCCGAACAGGGGTCGCGCATGACCGCGATGGATTCTGCGTCAAAAAATGCGGGCGAGTTGATCGACACGCTCACTCTCAATATGAACCGGATACGCCAGGCAGCGATCACGAAAGAGATAATTGAGGTAGTCAGCGGAGCCGCGGCAGCATAAGGCAGCTTGAGTTAGATCAATCACCAACGGCTATGGACTTTGATATTCGTAATCAGTTAGAACCGCACTGACGCGACTGGCGGCGGATGAAGTTCTCATTCCTCATCTTGACCCTGCCGTAAATACGTGAGAAACACTTTGGTTAAAGATCGACGCGCGAGTTTTGTAGCTTACTCGTCGGTTCTTTTATGGATCGGCCTTGTCTTTTTTCTCTCGAGCCCCGAAGGGGCGTCCACGGAGACCTCCCGGTTCCTCAGGCCTCTTATCGGCTTCTTTTTTCCAAATGCATCGCCTGAGTTGTTTGAGGCCGCCCACTTTGTTGTGCGCAAAGCGGCCCATTTTACTGAATACGCCATTCTGGCTATCCTTGCATTTCGGGCATGCCGACTTTCAGGTATTGCGTGGCTGAATGGCAACTATTTGATCGCTCCGATCGTGCTAGTCGCCGCGGTAGCCGTGCTGGACGAATTCAACCAGAGTTTCGAGCCGTCGCGAACGGGTTCGGCGTGGGACTCGCTGCTCGATTGTGCAGGCGGAATTGTCGCTATCTTCGGCTGCCATTTTATCGCAAGCCGGCGGAGCAAAAACCGGCATTTGTGACGACACGAGACCCAACAGCTCATACGAGCCTGTTTCATGTGTGCGAAATACATGTGTCGACGTACCGTCTGAAAACGAGAAATAACGATTCAGCCTGGAGGCCCTCGAATTACCGGGATCGTCTAAAGTTTGTGCTTTACCTTAAATTGCGGCCATTGCTCTATTCGCCTTTACGACGATCGAGCCCTCACATGAGCGACAATCCTTTGATTATCGGAACATTGTGGCATATATTATCGTTTAGCAACCATAAGGAGATTTGAAAACATGAGCATTTTTGACAAGGTCAAGCAAGAAGCCCTGAACCAATTTATCGAGGTCATCGAGTGGCTTGACGCGACGCAGGACACGATACTCTATCGATTCCCCGTTGCCGGCGAGGAGATCAAGAACGGTGCCCAGTTGATCGTCCGCGAATCTCAGGCCGCGGTCTTTGTGTTCGAAGGCCAGGTCGCTGACGTATTTTCGCCCGGCCAATATACCATTGACGGAGGCAACACACCTATCCTCTCGAAGCTCGGGGCTTGGAAATACGGCTTTAATTCTCCATTCAAATCGGAAGTTTATTTTGTTAATACAAAGCAGTTCACGGACATGAAATGGGGGACCTCGAACCCGATCATGCTTCGCGATGCGGACTTTGGAATCGTTCGGCTCCGGGCTTTCGGAGCTTACAGTCTCCGCGTTTCGGACCCGGCCGAGTTTATCAGGCAGATTGCCGGGACGAACGCTCATTTTCAGACCGAGGACATCGACGGTCAACTGAAGCGCGGTATCGTTACCGAGTTCTCGGACGCCCTTGGCGAGATGAAAATTCCTGCGCTCGATCTCGCCGCTCAATACAAGGAACTCGGCGAGGCCATACGTGGCAAGATCAACGAAGAGTTCAAAACTTGGGGCATTGAGGTGATGAAGTTCTTTGTCGAGAACATCAGTCTTCCGCCCGAGGTCGAGGCGGCGATGGACAAGCGTGCTTCTATGGGCGCACTTGGCGATGCACAAAAATATATGCAGTTTCAAGCCGCGGACGCACTTCGCGATGCTGCCCAAAACGAGGGCGGCGCCGCCGGTCTTGGCGCGGGCCTTGGAGCCGGTTTCGCGGTCGGCGGTCAGATGGCGAATGTGTTTGGCCAGCAGTCCGGTGCAGGGTCACAGGGCGGCGGACAGCCAGCGGCACAAACGGCCTCGATTCCGTGCCCGACCTGCAGCAAGCCTAACGCAGCGGGAGTGAAATTCTGCTCCGAATGCGGAGGCAAGATGGAGATCGCCAAGGTGCCCTGCGTGAAATGCGGTGCCGACCTTCGCGAGGGAGCTAAGTTCTGCTCGGAATGCGGATCATCGCAGGAAAAGGCCAAGTGCGCGAACTGTCAGTACGAGCTGGCACCCGGGGCAAAATTCTGTCCCGAGTGCGGCACAAAAACAGTCCAGTAGCAGAGCCTATTTCGTGACTGGTTCAGCCACTGTTTCTGCTCTGAGAAAGTAGACGAAAACGGGGGTCTTTTCTTCCTTCGTCGGTAGCGCGACGATTATGAGTCCTTTTTGCTTTCCGTCTTCGACCTTCTGGTACAGGCACACATCGCCATAAAGCCCTTTTTCTTTGCCGTCGAAACATGATGTTTCCATGCCTTCGGGCAGATGCCAACCGCCACTGCTCAGCATTTTTGCGGGCGTATAGAAATTCTTAATGTCCGTTTCGCTTCCCTTATAATTGTAGATTATCCAGTCGGTGGAGACGGATTGCGAATTCTTGTCCGAATTGAGCACCATGTCGACAAACGTGTGCAAGACGAGTTTGATCGTCATTGGCAAGTCTTCCGTGGGCGAGTCGTTAAGTCCATCCATTTGAGGCACGTCGCTCCACAACGAACCGGCTCTCTTAGTATTCAGCCCCTTGTCCAGACCCTTTTCCACCAATTTGCCCGCAAGACTGCAAGATAAGACTGCGATGATCAAAACGCCGAAACCGGCTGCTTTGTATATATAATTCATTACTACCTCCGTCCTATAATTTTACTCTTCATCGAGGTAATATAATATAAAAAGAATATGTTGGAGATACATTGAAAAATGGCAGTCAGCCCCGAACTCATCGAGATACTTCGCTGTCCGAAGTGTAAGTCCAAGGTCGAGATCGATCACGAACAAACGCGCCTGAAATGCGTTAACACGGAATGCTCGCTCGTTTACCCCATCCGCGACGACATACCAGTCATGCTGATCGACGAGGCGACCGTGGAGAAATAATGATAAAATGCCAGGCTGCCGTGATCGATTGGACGGCCGTTCGGCGAGTGCTCGTCATTCGACTCCGCTCGATCGGTGACACGGTGCTGGCCACTCCGTCGCTGATCGCCCTCAGACGGTTCCTGCCTCATGCGAAAATAGATATCCTGCTCGAAAATTGGGTCGCTCCTGTACTCGATGGATTTGACGCGGTCGATAATGTAATCACCGTCGGCAAAGGTTCGAGCGAACGGATAAAAACCGCATTCGATCTGCGTCGGCTCGGATACGACATTGTCTTTAATCTGCACGGCGGCACGACCTCTACCTTTTTTACCGCCGCGACGCGAGCGAAACACCGTGTCGGTTATGCCAATTATCAATATTCCGTTCTCTACAATCGGCTTCTGTCTTCGTCGTCGGATTTCTGGCAACAGGAAAAAACGCACTCCGCTGAACAGCAGCTTGCCTTGCTCGGTTTCGTCGGTGTGCCTGTCGATGATCGGCCAAAGACACGGCTTGAAGTAACGTCACAGGCAAGCGAGTCGCTGGAACATAAGCGCAACGCAACGACGCACAGACCCCAAAGTTTTGTCGACGCCCCCTATGCACTCTTCCATCCAACAAGTGCTTTTTTCACCAAGCAATGGGCGACTGAAAACTTCGCCCAGACGGCAGAGTTCCTGGCTGGCAGGGGCATCCACACCATAGCCATCGCGTCAAAAAACGAAAACGAGGTTCTCTATGATCTTCAACGTGAATCGCGTGTTCCGATTTCGACATTTGATGACCTAACTCTTCCCGAGGTTACCGCTCTCGCGTCGAAAGCGGAAATTTTCGTCGGTAACGACTCGGGCATCGCCCATATCTCTGCGGCCGTCGAGACGCCATCTGTAGTGATCTTCGGCTCCTCAAGCCGCCAACATTGGCGGCCGTGGACTGACGCACCGAATGAGATAGTTTTTCGCGAATTTTCTTGCCAGCCGTGTGCAGGCTACGCCTGCAAGGCGTTTGTCGAGCCGCGTTGCATTCTTAGTGTCCAGACATCGGACGTATTTGCCGCGATCGACCGCGTTCTCGGCGAAAAAAAAGCGGGCTCGTAAAAGCCCGCATCGGAACAAAAACCCAACTACGAGACTACTTTTTATTAGCGTTCGAATGCTCCATGTTGGCGTTGCCCGACATGTTGGTCATCGAATCATTCGGTGCGACCTTAAGCTCATTTACGACCTTTTTTTTGCCTTCGATACCGTTAGCAACCTGTTCGGCCTTGGCTTTTTGAGCAGCGTTTGCGACGGTGCCCTTAAGCGTGATTACATCGTTGACCACGTCGACATTGATCGTGGATTCCCGCAGGTCGCTGGTGGTGAGCAGTGCAGCCCGAGTTTTGAACCATAGCCAACTATCGTTTACTCCGGTTCCGATCGTGCTCACTCCTTTTTCCTTCTCGTAGTCAGCACGGCTTTTGTCGTACTCTTCGCGGCTCACGTTTGCGTCGTTCCAGCGATTGGTAGCGATGTTAGAATTAGAATTGACGAGCACCGCGTTCGAACTGGAGTTGTTAGTGCCCATGTTCGTCATTGCGTTCGTACTGCGATTCGCGTTGACCGAGACGTTCGTTGAAGATTCGCCGCAGCCCGCGAGAACACTGGAAGCGACCAGAACGGCGACTCCTAAATAAAATTTCACAGTCATAAGTTTCTCCATTTTTACCTAAACTTAGTTAAATTTGCCCGTAGCGTACAAAAGCAGAACACAGAATAACAAGATTAGTGTGCGTGGTCGGTATGACTGCATACGTTCTTTAATGGAGTCCGACGCTCGATTTCTTGACACTTTGCCCTCTAACGCTTAGTATTTATAGTTTCGACTCTTGCGGCCGAATTGCGTCTTTATGTTCGAATCGTTATCCGACAAACTCAAGAAATCGCTGAAGAATCTGCGCGGCCAGGGCAAACTTACGCCCGAGCACGTAGACGCGGCACTTCGCGAGATCCGGATGGCGCTACTCGAAGCCGACGTTAACTACAAGGTCGCCAAGGATTTTGTCGAGGCGATCAGAGCAAAAGCCGAAGGACAGGACGTTTGGCAAGACCTGAAACCACACGAACAGGTCGTCAAGATCGTTTACGACGAGCTATCCGAACTGATGGGCGGAACCTCATCGAGGCTGGTATTTACCAAGGCGATCCCGAACGTTGTGATGATCGTCGGTCTTCAAGGTTCCGGTAAGACGACCTCTACGGGTAAGATCTCACGCTGGCTCGCCGATAATCAGGAGAGAAAGCCACTGCTGGTATCGGTAGACGTTTATCGTCCGGCCGCACGCGAGCAGCTCAAGGTCGTTGCGAACGCTGTTGGTACGGCGGTTTACGAAGATAAGTTGACGAACGATCCGATGACCTTGGTGCGTGGGGCTATGAAGCACGCGGCCGAAGTTGGATTCGATACGCTGATGATCGACACCGCCGGTCGTCTGCACATTGACGACGATCTGATGGTCGAGCTCGAGCGGATCAAGGCCGAGACCAAGCCGGTTGAAGTCCTGTTCGTCGCCGACGCGATGACCGGCCAGGATGCAGTGCGTTCGGCTGAGGTTTTTCACGAGAGAGTTGGTATAACCGGTGTCGTCCTTACCAAGATGGACGGCGACGCTCGCGGCGGTGCGGCCCTTTCGATCAAACAGGTCATTGGCCAGCCCGTAAAGTTCGTCGGCGTCGGCGAAAAATACGACGCGATCGAGCCGTTTTATCCTGATCGTATTGCCCAGCGGATCCTGGGAATGGGTGACGTTCTTTCGCTCATCGAGGAAGTTCAGGGGAAGATCGACGAAAAGGACGCGCAGGAACAACTGCGAAAAATGACGAGCAATCAGTTTACGCTCGAAGATTTTCGCAACCAGCTCGGTCAGTTCAAAAAGCTCGGCTCAATGTCCAAGTTGATGAAAATGCTGCCCGAGCAGATGACCGGCGGCCTGCAGATTTCGGATGAGCAGTCAGCTGAGGTCGATCAGCAGATGCGTAAGACCGAGGCGATCATCGATTCGATGACAAGGCTCGAGCGAAATAATTATAAGGTGATCGACGCCAGCCGAAAGACGCGTATTGCCGGCGGCTCGGGTTCGACGATATCAGATATCAATCAGCTCATCCGACAATATGAGCAGATGCGAAAGATGATGGCCCAGATGAATCGCGGCGGCCTGCTCGGCGGCCTCGGCAAGAAAATGATGGGCGGTCTCGCCGGCGGCTTGGGCAATATGATTGGCGGCGGCGGAATGGGTGGAATGCTTGGCAGCGGTTCGGATATGGAAGACGAAGATCAGAACGGTTCGCCTGCGCGAAGCATCCGAAAGAAAAAGAGGCACAAGAAAAAGAGATAGTTTTTCGGCGAGGCGGGCCGCGAACAAAGCGTTCTGTGTCATCGGAAGGATTTTACGGAGAAAATATGTTAGCAATTAGCTTAATGAGAATGGGTGCGAAAGGGAAGCCCTTTTATCGCCTTGTGGTGAAGGAAAAGCGTAGCAAACGAGATGGCAAGTATCTCGAAAACGTGGGTACTTACAATCCAATGCTGAATCCGGCGGCAGTCGTGCTTAATCACGAACGAATCCAGTATTGGATCGGCGTGGGAGCTCAGCCGACGGAAACGGTCAAGAGCCTGATCAAACACAATCCGGCAGTCGCAGACGAGACAGCGGCGGTATAATTCTAGAGTACAGGTCTCTTTGGGTCGGTATTCCAGAATCTGGAAATTTCGAGTCTCTGGGAACTCGGTCGACTTTTAAGTCATGAAAGAAGCTGTTGAACGTATTATAAGATCTTTGGTCGGCGAGCCAGATGCGGTCGAGGTGAATGAAAATGCGGACGGCAAGAATGTC
Source organism: Acidobacteriota bacterium (assembly GCA_040005135.1). Taxonomy (GTDB): domain Bacteria; phylum Acidobacteriota; class Blastocatellia; order Pyrinomonadales; family Pyrinomonadaceae; genus OLB17. Next base: position 17,901 of record JBDTZO010000124.1, read on the forward strand.
CGAATCGAAGTTCGCGTCGCGGCACACGACATGGGCCGCATCATCGGGCGCGAGGGACGTACGGTCAAGGCACTTCGCAGCATACTTTTCATTGCCGGACAAAAGCAAGGCAAGCGTTTTCAACTCGACCTGCTCGAGGATTAACGTAGAAACGTAGGTTTTGCAATGGAAGAGCTCGTAGCTATAGCCAGACTGGTCAAGACCCGAGGCCTGAAAGGTGAGCTTGCAGCCGAGCTTTTGACCGATTTTCCTGAGCGGTTCGAAAACCTAGACGCCGTCACCGCGATCAGGCCGGACGGGAGCCGTCTCAGCCTGAATATCGCAAATGTTTGGTTTCAGAATGGCCGCGTTATTCTCCGGTTTGAGGGCTACGGAACGATCGAAACCGCGGAGGAACTTCGCGGATGTGAGATTTGCGTTCCTGAGTCCCAGGCGGTGGAACTTGATGATGATGAGTTCTTTGATTGGCAACTGCAGGGTTGCCGCGTCGAGACGCTTGGTGGCGAGTCCGTGGGGACGGTCATCGAAGTCCTGAGAAACGGCGGTACTGAGATCTTGGTGGTCAAGAATGGCGACAAAGATCATTTGATTCCGTTCGCTCAGACGATTTGCCCCGAGGTGGATATCGACAACAAGCTGATCCGGATCGATCCGCCGGAAGGATTGCTCGATTTTTAGCCGATCGCCCTGGACGGCAGGCGCCCTCGTCTTTGAGCCTTCGATAGAACGCCGTCGAGCGTTACGGCAATTCAAGTCGAGGAATGCCAGTAATTTTCACGCCGGACGAGCCGGCGTTGCCGCCGAGGGCGGCCGCGTTCCCGGCAATGAAGATCGACGTTTTAACAATTTTCCCAGAGTTCTTTGAGCAGGTCTTTGATTTTGGAATCATTCGCCGGGCAAGACTCGCTAAAATAGTCGAGATCGGGATTCACGACATCCGCGATTTTGCGACCGACAAGCATCGAATGGTAGACGATCGGCCGTTTGGCGGCGGCGACGGGATGGTCTTCAAGCCCGAACCCATTTTTGCCGCGATCGAGAATTTGTTAGGGACGAGCGAACCCGAATCGTATCCGGCAGGCACCCGTGTTGTGCTGCTATCGCCGCAGGGTAGGCCATTTAAGCAGGGTGTGGCGACCGAATTCGCCCAGGAAGCAACGCATATCGTCATGATTTGCGGCCGTTACGAAGGAATCGATGAAAGAGTGAATGAGACGCTCGTCACAGATGAGATATCGATCGGCGATTACGTTCTCTCAGGTGGCGAACCAGCGGCAGTAGTGATGGTCGATTCAATAGTTCGGCTTTTGCCTGAGGCCTTAGGTAGCGGAACGTCTGCTGCCAACGACTCTTTCTCGGACGGATTGCTCGATTGTCCGCACTATACAAGGCCGGCCGAGTTTAGAGGGATGAGAGTCCCCGAAGTTTTACTTAACGGCAATCATGCCGAAATTGAAAAATGGCGCAAGTCCAAAGCGCTCGAAAAAACGAGGTCGTCGAGAGGCGATCTATTATCAGGAGATAAGGGTGACATGTGAACGGCTCAATATGCCGCTGACCTCTGGCCCGCTACAAAAATGAATAGATTAGACGGTGTCGAAGCGACACAAATGAAAGAATCAACTCCGGTTTTCCAGCCTGGCGATACGCTCCGTGTTCACGTCCGTATCAAGGAAGGGAATAAGGAACGTTTGCAGGCCTTTGAAGGCGTTTGTATCGCCCGCAAGCACGGAGGTGTTCGCGAAACCGTTACGGTCCGTAAGGTAAGCTTTGGCGTTGGCGTCGAGCGTATCTTTCCGCTCCATGCGACAGTGGTCGATCACATCGACGTGATCCGTCATGGTAAAGTGCGTCGTGCAAAGCTCTATTACCTTCGCGATCTGCGTGGTAAGGCTGCCCGTATCAAGGAACGCGATACACGCGGTAAAGCCAAAAAGGCGTAACCCGTCAGGAGAAAAAGAAGTGAAAAACGCGAGAGTTTCGGATTCATTCGGTTTGGGTGAGTCCGAGCCTCGCGTTTCTCTTTTTGAAGATGTCGTCATTGACGGTATCGGGCTGATATTTGAAAGGCTTGCGGTAGACGAAGGGTTTCGCTACGTCGCGGGCCTCGACGAAGTTGGCCGCGGCTGTCTCGCTGGTCCGGTTGTCGCCGCTGCCTGTATTCTGGATCACGATAAACGGCTGCCGGACGGACTCGACGACTCCAAAAAACTCACGGCTAAGAAACGCGAAGAGATCGCCGCTGAGCTAAAAAATAACTGCGTCGCATATGCCGTAGGTCAGATCGAGGCCGATGAGATCGACCGGATCAATATTCTGGAGGCTACCAAACAAGCGATGCTGATCGCCATCGCCGGCCTTTCGCCATCGGCGGATTATTTGTTGATCGACGCGCTCCGCTTAAAACAAAGCCCGCTCAGGCAAAAATCGATCATCAGAGGAGATGGCATTTCGGCCTCGATCGCTGCCGCATCGATCCTCGCAAAGGTGTTTCGGGATGCTCTGATGACCGGATATCACGACGAATTTCCACACTATGGGTTCGCCGGGCACAAGGGCTACGCCGCTGCGACCCATTATGCCGCCCTTCGCGAGCACGGACCGTGTAGGATCCATCGAATGAGTTTTCGAGGAGTTGTGACAGATCAGAATTCGATCCAGTCCGTCGGTTCCTTATGATGTGAGATCGTTACAGTAGTTTCGGCTCTGAAAAGCGGGGAACGCATCTGCAATGCGGACTCGGCCATCAGTCGGGCAAGATGAGGTTCGTTGGCCCTTTGGGATAGGTGAGCGAGCACGACGTAGCGGGCAGATCCGTCAAAGTCGTTTTGCAGCCAGTCGGCGAGATCCTCGTTCGAGAGGTGTCCGGTCCGGGAGAGAATCCGCTGCTTGAGTTCCCACGTGTAAACCGAACACGCCCGCAGCATGTCGCGGCTGTGGTTCGATTCGATAACTATCGCGTCGCATCGGCACAGCCGCTCTTTAATAAGATCGGTCATGTGGCCAAAATCCATCAGGGTCGCGATCCTCAAGCCGTCCTTTTTTGCTACAAACCCAAAATTATCGGCCGCGTCATGCGGCACACAGAACGGTTCAAAATCGAGATCGCCAATTCGGAACTCTTGGTCGGATTCTATCTCAATGGTGCGGCCTTTCAGCGAAACCTGACGTTTGGACGATTCACTGCTGCCATTCGCCCCACCGGCCCGTGTGTCGTAGAAGGAGTCTTCGGTCGCTCGAGAGATGTAGACGGGACATGTCACCGAATTGAGCAGCACCCGCAGCCCTCCGGCGTGATCGCTATGTTCATGGGTGATGAGAACCGCGTCGAGGTCCTCACGATCGACGCCGACAAGAGCTAGCCGACGCAAGATCTCTCGGGCGCTCATTCCGGCATCCACGAGGACGTTAGTCTTTTCGGTGGATATCAAGACCGAATTGCCGGTCGAGCCGCTGCCGAGAACGGTGAATCTCATTTATCTCCCTGAAACTTGGGCCTCAAGGCCTTGGCCATTGCCCGTGTAGTAATTGCGTGGGGCACGTATCCGCCGAGGAACGCACCAAGCTTATTAGCAAGGCCGGAAACGACCTTTCTTCGCCCGCTTTTAATTGCGCTCATCGCTGTTTCGATGACGTCATCGACGGACTGCTGACCCTTGACCTGAATGGGCCGCTCGATGTTGGACGCGGCAAAAAAATTGGTCTTGGTCGATCCGGGACACAAGGCGAGCACTTGGATCCCGTATGGTGCATTTTCTTCGGCGATCGCCTCAGAAAACGACGAGACAAAAGCTTTGGTCGCCGCGTACGTAGCCATGAACGGTATCGGTTGAAAGCCGGCGGCCGATGACACATTTATTATCTTGCCGCCTTTGCGTTCGCGCATCGGGCCGAGATATCGGTGCGTCAGTGCCACGAGCGAGCGAATATTCAGATCGATCATCTGCAGTTCCGTGCCCCGATCAAGTTTGGCAAAATCACCGCTTGAGCCGAACCCGGCGTTATTTATGAGCCATTCGACTTCAAATCCATGTTTTTCCGTCTCGGCCCACAACGTCGCATCCGCGTCCGGATCGGTCAGGTCTAGCACCACATAGTGCGCAGTTATATGATGCTTTAGCATTAATTCGTCACACAGTTCATGCAGGGCCATTTCCGAGCGCGCAACAAGCAAGAGATTATGTTGTTCGGCCGAGAGCCGACGTGCAAAGGCCTCACCTATTCCGCTCGATGCACCAGTGATCAGCGTTACTTTCATATATCTTCGGCCTCTTCGTCGGGCTTACGAAACGAAAAATAAATTGCCATGAGGATCGCAACTATTATAATTACCGTTCCAGCGAATCTGATAACCTTTGCGACGCCCTTTGTCGAATCGAGCAGGCCCGTTGCGGTCAGCAAATAATTCCAATCGTGAAAGCTGCCTTCGCTGCCTGTAAAGCCGCTCGTCAGCACCAATTGCCCAACAATCGCGTCCGAGGCATAGACCCACACGTTCAAGATACTTTGGCCCACCCAAAGCACTAGGATCGCAGCGGAATAATAGCTCCGCTGCCAAAAAGCGAAATAAGCCGCAAACACTGCCGGGAAGATCACCTGGAACAGTGAACCGCCCGCGACCATCAAAAATTCGCCGAATGGTCTGAACAACAGGTGGCCCGTTTCGTGGATCGGTAGATCGACGTTGTCCAAAAAACTGCCCTGCATCGGATCGTACGCGATCCAGAGAATATAAATGCTCGCGATGGCCGCAAATATCAGTTTTGGCACATTGGGCTTCATATTCGGGTATCAGATCAATCTGATGTTAATGTCGTCACTCTTTGGCCGCAGAAACTCTTCGCTCGAGATCGCGTAGTAAACGACCTCCATGCCATAATGTTCGCCCGATCTTTCGTAGTGCATACCGCACTTTTCCATGATCCGCCACGAGCCTTTGTTGTCGGGATGTGCGACAGCTACGATGCGCTCCAGTCCCGCGATCTCAAAGCCATATTTAAGCCACGCCATCGCGCACTCGTAACCGTAGCCGTGGCGCCAATACTGCTCCGACAGGTTATAGCCGATCTCGATCTCACCGGTATCATCAAGCGGTACGAGGCCGCTGGTACCGATCTTCGCCCCGTTCGACTTGAGCGACATGACAGAAAAGCCGAAACCGAACTTTTCATAGCTCGCGAGATAAAACGTCATCCGATCGGCAAGCCGTTCGGCGTTCTGAAGATCCGGGCCTCCCATATAACGGTTGACCGAGTCCGGCGAACGCATTTCGATGAGCCATTCGAGATCGTCGGCGGTGATCTTTCGGATAATTATGCGTTCGGTTTCGAGCGTATCCATAGCTATTTACGGCGAAAGACGCGAAATGTGCCAACCCCCGTTGTCCAACTCATAACAGATGCGGTCGTGCAGCCGACTCTCGCGTCCCTGCCAGAATTCGAATCGGTCAGGCACGATGCGAAAGCCACCCCAGTGCGGCGGTCTCGGCACATTGCCGCTTGCGTATTTCACGACCAACCGAGCCACACGCTTGATCAATACCATTCTCGAATCGATCGGTTCGCTTTGTTTCGAGGCCCACGCCCCGACGCGGCTTGCGTACGGCCGTGACTGAAAGTAATTGTCCGATTCCTCGGGCGAAACGCGCTTCGCCGAACCGCTGATGTTTATCTGCCGCTCTAGGTCCGGCCAGAAAAAATGTATGGCCGCGTTCGGATTGCCCGCGAGTTCACGACCCTTTCGGCTTTTGTAATTGGTATAAAAAACAAATCCTTCGTCATCAAAACCTTTCAGAAGGACGACGCGGGATGATGGCCGCCCGTCCGACGACACCGTCGCGAGCACCATCGCTGTGGGCTCAGGAATCTCCGATCTCAGGGTATCTTCCATCCACTTGGAGAATTGCTCAAATGGGTCTGCCGAAACTGATGTCTCGTTCAGTTCGCTCTTTGAATAGTCCTTTCGTAGATCCGCGAGATTTGCTTTGAGCATGCAATTAGATCAAATGTACCAGCAATCCGTCCTTGAGTTTCGGTTCAAACCATGTCGATTTCGGCGGCATGATCTCGTCCATGTCGGAGACGGCAAAAAGGTCATCCATGGTGGTCGGGAACATCGAAAATGCGAGAGTGGCATCCCCACGGTTCACCATGCGTTCGAGTTCACCGGTACCGCGGCGACCGCCGACAAAACCGATCCGCTCGTCGGTTTGAACATCTGTGATTCCGAGAACGGGAGAGAGAACGTATTGTTGTAAAATGCTGACGTCCAGCCGTTCGATAGGGTCAGGCTGCCGCAAATATCGGACATTGAACGACAGAGTGTACCATTTACCGCTGAAATACATGCAAATATCGCCGTGCTGTTTTGGCTCTTTTTGGCCATTTTCGACAATGATGAAGTTATCCCGCAATTTTGCAAAGAATTCCTCGGTCGATAAGCCGTTGAGGCCCTTGACTGTCCGGTTGTATGCCAGGATCTTTAGGTCCTCAGCGGGAAACACACCCGCAAGAACGAAGTTGAATTCCTCTTGGCCGCTAAAGCCGGGATCTCGTTTACGCATAGCATTACGCGCGAGCAAAGCGCTTTCTGCACGATGATGTCCATCTGCGATGTACAATGCGGGCACCTCGAGAAAAGCTTCCGTCCACGGTTCAGTGTCAGCACAGCGCCAAACCGTATGGCGGACGCCGTCGTGCCCCTGAAAATCGTAAAGCGGAGAGCCGCCCACGGCTGAGCTGAAAAGACCGTGGATCCTTTCGGTTCCGCGAAATGCCAAAAATATCAAGCCAGTCTGTGCCCCAACCGCCAACAGATGGCCGGTTCGGTCCTCAACCTTGTCAGGCCTCACTTTTTCATGTTTTTTGATTAGGCCCTGGTCATATTCGTCAATAGAGCAGCAGGCGACCAATCCAGTCTGAGAATGATTGCGCGTAGCGAGTCGATATACATAAAGTGCCGGCTCCGGATCAACGGCATAAATATTATCGCGGATCAGGCCTTCTAAATTCAGGCGGGCACGCTCAAAGAGAGCTTCGGGAGACGGGGTCTCGCCCGCCGGAAAATCGCCGTCCGGCCGGGTCACGCGCAGAAAGCTGCGGCGATATTGTTCAACCTGGTCCCGAACCTCAGATTCGTAGACGACATCATAAGGAACGCTTGAAACCTGTTCGGCCATTTCGGCCTGCGGCCGTAAGGCGTGGAAGGGTTTGATTACTGACACTCGTTTCTCCTAAAAAGGTGTGGCCGATGTCGGCGGAGCGTTGGGCACGGCACCGTTCGCTCCGTTGATCACGTTATCGATGGCCTTGTTCTTATCGTCGATGTCCTTCATCATCTGGTCGGCATAGCCCACTTTATCGATCTTCCAGACGCCGTCTTCGCGAACGAACGGGACCGTCTCCCACGTGTTGAACGAATTTTTCACCTGCAGCGTAGCTTTGTCGCCGTCGATCTTTTCTTCGCGATATTCAACCGTTTTCTGGTTTTCGTTAAAGAGAGTCTCACGTTTGACGATGTCATCGACGTTGACGCCTTGGGCCTTAGCCTCTTTTTCGTGCATCTTGATCGTCGCGTCCGAAAGCAGCAGCTTCATCGTCGTCGTATCCTTTTGCTTGATCGCCTTGGTGTAGGTCTTAAACGTCTCAATGGGCGTCGCGACCTTTGGCTGGGCGCACGACGCGGACGTAATGAGGGCGACCGCAACCAACATGATTCTTGACCAACGGAGCATCTTAAATATACCTTTATTAGACAATTACAAAACCTAGATTATAGCGTATAGGCGAGGAGTCGAGAAAGACAATGGAGCGTAAATTACTGATGCCGGACGAGATCCCAAATAGGCTCGGCAACCTCGAGGGTTGGTCGGCCGCGGGCAAAATACTCAAACGGCGAATGGAATTTGATGATTTTGCCGGGGCACTTATCTTCGTCAACAAAGTCGGTGCGATCGCCGAGCGCCTCGACCATCATCCTGATATTACTTTCGGTTGGGGATATGCCGATATTGAGACGACAACACACGATCGGGGAGGAATTACCGATCTCGACATCGCACTCGCCCGCGAGATAAACAGTTTGGCCTGAACCAGGCTATTTGATTTCTGAGCAGGGAATGGCGATATCCTTTTTCAAGTCGATAGTTGATTCGCCAAAGCGGTCGTTCATCGGTGCGAACCGCTGAGTTATGTCGGCGGTGCCGTACATGCATGCCGCGCCGCTTCGATACAGGAACGTCGCTGTGATCGTCCGAAATTGTCGGATGCTCGACGGATCATCGCTGTACTCTCCCCAAAAATCATCAGAAAAGTATATGCTCGTCGGCACGATCCCTTCCGAAGTGAGACGGTTTGTAAGCTCTGTTCTTACAGCCTTGTCGTCGAATTTCCCAGCGATAGGCAGCTTACTTTCGTCCGTCGAGTCTCGCAGTACCAGTGATTGGAATGAATTTCGTTCCGCAGGATACTTTGCGATTCCTTTAGAGAAATCCGAATTGAAAGCGGTCTTTGCAAGGTAATCGCCGGGGCTGCGCGGAAATCCCGGCCTGTCCGAGATCCGAAGCTCGTTGTGCCACAATCCCGGTTTCGAGACGGCGACATTCTTAATATAAATGGCGAGAGCGTTGTTGTGTCCCGCTTTTCCCGGTGCAAGGCTCATTTTAAACTCACTAAGCGCAAGTTCGGCCTTGCTGAATTCGATCGTCTCGTGGCTCTTCGCGGTAACGTCGCCGGCTGGACCGTATTCCACAAAGAGGAGAAACCTCTCGCCGCTTGGGTCGGAGGTGCGATAGACATATTTTTCGAGTTTTCCGTTCAGCTTGATGTACAACCACGCAGGGTCGCCGTCGGCGAATACAGTCGCCGCGTTGGGCTTGGCCTCTGCGAACGATTTGTAATCATTCTTTGTAAGCACCATCTGAACGTCAACGTTCGTCACAGGGCGAGCCGCAGCAACGGCTGGTTTGCCCTGCTTTTCTGCCGCCTGGCGAGCCTCATCGGCCGCGATCATTTCGCGCCGCCGCTCGTCTGCTTGTCGCATTTGCGGAAACTGAGCGTGAATTGAGCCCACGAGACCCATCACGATAAACCCGAGCACTACTTTCGAAGTTTTTTTCACATTGCTCCTCACGCCCATTCCGGGCGAACGCTTAATTATAGCCAATTTCATTTGTCGTTTCGATGCGAGCCCGCCGCAGATGGTTACCGCCATTTATTTGAACGACGTTTTCGTCGTATCTCAATGTTAAGTGAGCATGTTTAGAGCGCGTGATACCCACTGTACTTTACAGTACAAATACTGGCTGTTTCATTTGGTTTCATGTAAGCGTGCAGAGATCATCGGCCGCAATTGAGAGTTTCATTAACGCTCTCGTTGGAGCTTCTCGACGCTCGGCGCGTAATTATCAGATAGTCGAGTACCATTTTATGTTTCCAATTATGTGGCGAGATGCAAGGCCTTTCGTATCGCACGCAGATCTGGCCGCGGGAACGCGAGGTTCACCGTTTAGACGGCGATGGAGGCGGTCAAATGACGTTGGCTGAGTCGATTTTCGAATTGATTCTACTTTCAATAGCGGTGGCGTCCATTGCCTGGACGGTCACGCAGGAAGAAATATTTCGCGAGGCACGCGAGTGGTGCGCGAAACGTTCAGACACTGCGGCTTCGATCCTCGAACGAAAGATCTTCTACATTTTTACGTGCGAGTATTGCTTTAGCCACTGGGTCACGCTGTCTATCATCGTGTTTACAGGATTTAAGCTGGTCATGGACGACTGGCGCGGTTATGTCCTCGCGTTTTTCATAATCCCTTGGCTAGCGAATCAGTGGATGAGCATTTATCGCCGTCTGCGCGTTGAGATCAAGAAAGAAAATACCCTTGCCATACTAGCCGCAAACTCCGAGAAAGATAATCCCGAAGCTGAGGCTCTGTCCTAAATTCCGTCCACAATTGCGTTCAGCGTATTAGAAGGTCTCATTGCAGCGTAGGTCTTTTCCGCATTTGGGTGATAGTAACCGCCCACATTTTGAGGCCGTCCCTGTGCCGCGATCAGTTCTCCGTTTATTTTCGCTTCACTTTCCAGCATCGCCTTGGCTGCGAGTGCGAATTTTTCAGAGATCTCAGGATCCGCAGTTTGATCCGCCAAGGCCTCTGCCCAATACATTGCTAAATAGAAATGGGAACCACGGTTATCGAGCTGCCCGACCTTTCTCGCAGGCGATCGGTCGTTTGCTAGAAACTTTGCATTAGCCGTGTCCAACGTGTCGGCAAGGATCTGTGCTTTCTTGTTGTTTTGAATTTGTGCAAGATGCTCAAGACTCGCCTGTAGAGCTAAAAATTCTCCAAGGGAATCCCAACGCAGGTAACCCTCTTTCAAGAATTGCTCGATATGTTTTGGGGCGGAACCTCCGGCTCCTGTCTCGAACAACCCACCGCCATTCATGAGCGGCACGATCGAAAGCATTTTTGCCGACGTTCCGAGTTCCAGGATCGGGAACATATCGGTCAGATAATCGCGCAGGACATTGCCTGAGACAGAGATCGTGTCTTTGCCTTCTCGGGCACGTTTCAGGGTTTCAGCCACGGCATCCTTCACATCCATGATTCGGATGTCGAGCCCGGTCAGATCATGATCTTTCAGGTATCTTTCAACCTTTGTGATGATCTGCGCATCGTGAGCTCTCGCTTTATCGAGCCAGAATATTGCCGGCGTATCGGAAAGCCGTGCGCGGTTTACTGCCAGTTTCACCCAATCCTGAATGGGAGCGTCTTTGACCTGGCACATTCTGAAAATATCGCCGGTCTGGACTCTTTGCTGAAGAAGGACATTTCCCTTTTCGTCTTCCACTTTGACTGTTCCGTTACCGGATATTTGGAAGGTCTTGTCATGCGAACCGTATTCTTCGGCCTGCTGTGCCATCAAACCGACATTTGGTACAGAACCGAATGTTTTTGGGTCGATCGCTCCGTTCTTCTTCATGTCCTGAACGATCGCGTCGTAGAATCCGGCGTAGGTTCGGTCGGGAATGATGCAGAGCGTGTCCTCTTCGTCACCGTCCTTATTCCACATCTTTCCGCCGCCGCGAACGAGCGCCGCCATCGAAGCATCGACGATGACGTCCGAAGAAACGTGGAAATTCGTGATTCCTTTGTCAGAATTGACCATCGCGATTCTCGCACTGTTTTCAATCGTCTTTGCGATTTCAGTCTTAATCTCAGCCTCCTTCGGGTGGCCGGCAATTTTTTCGAAAAGAGTAGCCAATCCGAAGTTCGCACTGATATCCAACTCTTTGAATGTGTCCTTATATTTTTCAAAAACATCTTTGAAATACGTTTCGACGATCGCCCCGAAAATGATCGGGTCGGAAACCTTCATCATCGTTGCTTTCAAATGTGCCGAGAGCAGAACGTCTTTTTCTTTGGCTTCCTCGATCATCCGGCCTACAAAGAGTTTCAGGGCAGAAATATCCATGATCGACGAATCGATCACCTCACCGGCTTTGAGCGGGGATAGGTCTTTCAGAACCCATTCAGAACCGTCATTTCCGTGGAAGACGATCCTAAACTTTCCCTCAGATCTAACTGTGGCCGAGTTTTCGGTTCCGTAAAAATCTCCGGACTGCATGTGCGCAACAGACGTTTTCGAACCCGCACTCCAGACGCCCATCCGGTGCGGATTAGCTTTAGCGTAATTCTTTACGGCCTTTGGCGCTCGCCGGTCGGAATTTCCTTCCCTAAGAACAGGATTTACCGCGCTGCCCAGCACGCGCGCATATTTTTTGTTGACGGCCTTTTCATCGTCTGTTTTAGGTTCGACGGGATAACTCGGCACCGCAAAGCCCTGTTTATGGAGCTCGGCGATCGCTTCTTCCAACTGTGGAACAGAAGCTGAAATGTTCGGAAGTTTAATGATATTTGCATCGGGCATTGTTGCCAATTTGCCTAGTTCCGCAAGTGCATCCGGCACCTTTTGGTCGTCTTTTAAGGACTCAGGGAAGTTGGCTAAAATCCTTCCCGCGAGGGAAATATCGGGAACTTCAATTTCGATGTTTGCGGCTTTTGTAAATGCTCTTACGATCGGCAAGAAAGAATGCGTTGCCAAAAAGGGTGCTTCATCGGTCAATGTGTAATAAATCTTCGATTTTTCTGTCATTCTATTGCCTTATTTTTTAACTTATTTAGCGCGGTTAGTAATTAACACTATATTAGGACGCTTTGGGTCAAAACGTAAATTAGTCGGTGAGGACGACGGCATACGATGGCATGCAATGAGATCAAGGTCGAAATTTGCTTTCACCGCTCATCTCTTTTAATTTGGAAGCAATGACTGAAAAACAGTACTGTTCGATCTGTAATGCGCAGGTTCCGGCAATGGGCCGCTATCCGCAATATGTTTGTGGAACATGCTATCTGCGTGCGACGGACGAGGACGGACGCAGCATCAGCTTTTCAAACGTTTCATTGTCGGGCGGATTTGCTGCTCTATATCGCGATACGCACGAAGAACGGCATTCTGACATTTGCTATATTGACGGCATAAAATGCCGCGCCGAAGAAGCAAGGTTCGGCGGAATAGTGGTTCAACCGTATGACGAAGAAAGCTGATCAGCACGCGGCACCGCTGGTTGCGATCATAATGGGCAGTAAATCTGACTGGCCGACGATGGAGGTCGCGTCGAATATGTTGACCGAATTCGGCGTCGACCACGAGAGTAAGATAGTCTCCGCGCATCGTACGCCTGACTTGCTTTTCGAGTTCGCAAAGACAGCTGAATCCCGCGGTATCGAGGTTATCATCGCCGGCGCCGGCGGAGCCGCTCACCTGCCGGGGATGTGCGCATCGCAAACCGTTTTGCCGGTTCTGGGCGTGCCTGTCGAGAGCAAGGCACTTAAAGGCATTGATTCGCTACTCTCGATCGCTCAAATGCCGGCCGGCATTCCTGTCGGCACCCTTGCCATCGGTCAGCCCGGCGCCAAAAATGCGGCCTTGCTGGCGATCGCGATCCTCGCAAATTCACGCCCGGATCTCCGAAAAAAGCTTCATGACTTTCGCACTGTCCAGACGATCGCGGTCATGCAAACCTTGATCGACTGACTCATACAACACGCAGCGTTAAAACTTGTTGACATATGAGCCTGAAATAGCCTTAAATTATCGTTGAGGCCGCACTCTCCCTCAAAAGGCGGAAAATAGGAAATGAATTCTGAACGGTGCAACGCATGTGGTTCGCTGAATCCGACCTCCGTCGCGGCGTGTAGGCGGTGCGGCGCAGGGTATACCGCATATCGGCCGCCGCCGAGCCCGGCCGCGAGTCCGCGTGAGGCCGCCCGGCGGTCGTCGTGGCTATACACTTTGCTGTTTCTGGCCCTCCTTGGCGGCGGAGCATATTATCTCTACTCTGGTTTTTTGCGATCATTCGAGCAGGTCCAGTCCAACGAAAATTATGTATCCCGACCTGCTGCGGCCCCAACTTCACAGAGGATGTCGAACCGGACCGAATCCGATCGGCAACGCGTAACGCCCTTTAAGACTGCGATCCAGAACAGCCCCGGTTTGACCGAAGCAAACCGCCGACTCGCCGAGACTCAAAAGCTGATGCAGCCCACCAGATAGAGACCGCGAATTCAATTCTCGCTAAAAGTAGGTTAATCTAACCGTTCTAATCACTTTTGCAGATTCGGAATTCGTGGCGAAACCAATTCTTCCAAATTCGACGATCGGTGTCTTCGGCAGCGGCCAACTCGGACGGATGTTCGCTCTCGAGGCGCGCAAGCTCGGCTATCGCGTCCATACACTCTCACCCGACAGCGATACGCCGACGGGCCAAGTGGCCGATATCGAGACACAGGCAGCCTATGATGACCTTTACGAGGTCCGGACCTTTGCGCAAAGTGTCGATGTCGTGACGTTCGAATTTGAGAACGTCCCATCGGCGACCGTTGAGGCGGCAGCGGAATTCGTCGATGTGTTCCCTCGCGGTGAGATCCTGCACACTACCCAAAACCGTTTGCGGGAAAAGACGTTCTTGTCCCGGCACGGCTTTCCGGTGACGCCTTTCCGACACGTCGAGACACTTGACGACCTGGGCTCCGCAGCCGAGGGGTTGGGCTTCCCGTGCGTGCTTAAGACCGCCGGTTTCGGATACGACGGTAAAGGCCAAAGCAATATCGCATCCGCGGCAGATATTGGGCCGGCTTTCGCGCTTCTGGGCGGCCGCGATGCGGTGCTGGAGGCTTTCGTGGATTTTGAAAAGGAGGTCTCAGTCGTTTGTGCCCGCGACCAGCAGGGAAACTTTGCTCATTTTGGCGTTATCGAGAATGTGCATGCCAACCATATCCTCGACGTTTCATTTGCACCAGCAGTCGTCTCAGACACGACCTACAAAAATGCGGTCGCTATCACGCAGAGTATTTCGGAGACGATGGATTACGTCGGGACGCTTTGTGTTGAATTTTTCGTGACGCGAAACGGGGAATTGTTGGTAAACGAGCTTGCTCCGCGTCCTCACAATTCAGGCCATCTGACCTTCGACGCGTGCGTCACTTCGCAATTCGAACAGCAGCTAAGGTCCGTTTGCGGAATGCGGCTCGGGTCGACTGAGTTCTATCGACCGGCGGCAATGGCTAACTTGCTAGGTGACGTCTGGCGATTCGGAGAGCCGAATTGGCCTGCGGTGCTCAATTCGTCGGGCGTTAAATTGCATCTTTATGGAAAAGCAGAGGCTCGAACCGGGCGAAAGATGGGTCACATCACAGCCATTGCCGAATCGGCTCAGGACGCTGCCAAGCTCGTGCTCAAAGCACGCGAACTGGTAACGCCTTACCAAGAGCCACTCCAGCGATCAACGCCAGGAATCCCGTAAAAACGCTCAAAAACAAATATCCCACGGCCATCAAGAACTGTCGATCACGGGCGAGGCCGAAGATCTCCATTTCGAAAGTCGAAAATGTCGTAAACGCGCCTAGAAACCCGATAATTATTGCCATCCGGAGATTGTCGCTGACCTCTATCTTGTCGGTAAGCACGATGATCAGAAAGCCGATCAGAAAAGATCCCGCTACGTTTATCAGAAACGTGGGAAACGGAAATCGCTGAAAAAGGTTTGCGGCCGGCGACACATTGATGAGGTAGCGGGCCACCGCTCCACACGCACCACCCGCTGCGACGAAAAGTATTCTTCCAAATGTTCCCAATAGAAATACCTCCGACAGAACAGTTCAAAATTAACTGCGATTATACATTTTTCAGCGGATCCAATCATTTGCTCGCCGAACTCCCACACAGTAAACTCAAGCTTTATGGCTGAGACACTTGAATTTACGCGGAACGCTCCGCGCGAGACGATCTATGTGGAGCTTGTTCCGCAGGTTCGGGCTCTCGTGGCCGGCGAGCCCGATGCGGTCGCGAATATGGCAAATATCGCGGCAGTGCTCCGCGAAGCATTGGGATTTTTCTGGGTCGGATTTTATGTCAATAAGGACGGTCAGCTCGTATTAGGCCCGTTCCAAGGCCCCTTGGCCTGCACACGAATCGATTTTGATCGGGGCGTCTGCGGACACGCGTACACTACCCGCGAAACGGTGATCGTACCGGATGTTGCGGAGTTTCCCGGCCACGTTGCATGCTCTTCGGCTTCGCGATCCGAGATCGTAGTGCCCATATTCGGCCGAGGCGGTGACGTTTTTGGAGTGCTGGATGTGGACAGCAATTTGCTGAATGATTTTTCAGCGACTGACTCCGAGGGCCTCGGGAGAATCGTAGCCATCCTGGAAGCCGCGCTTTGATCGGCCGTTCGGCCCGTAACCTATGAATACGATAGAATATCCATATTGGGTGTGGGGCGTATTCTTCACGGTCGTTTTCGTTGCCCTCTTTGTCGATCTTGGGATCGCCAATCGCCGCACTCATGCTCCGACGCGTAAAGAAACTATCGCTTGGAGTCTGGTCTGGATCTCTCTGGCGGCGGCTTTTGGCGGGTTTATTTACTGGCAGTTCGGCGGTTTCAAGGGCAAGGAGTTTCTGACCGGATACTTGATCGAGCTCTCGCTTTCGATAGATAACCTGTTCGTTTTCCTGCTCATTTTTGGCTATTTCAAGGTTCCCAAAGCATTTCAGCACCGAGCTCTGTTTTGGGGAATTTTCATGGCGCTCGTTATGCGGATGGTGATGATATTTGCCGGAGCGCAGCTGGTCGAGAGCTTTGAATGGATACTTTATTTCTTCGGCGTCTTCCTGATCTACACAGGTATCAAAATGTTCGGCGACGACGAGGCGTTTGAGCCCGAGGACAGCGTCATCGTGAAGGTCACAACGCGGTTCGTACCGATCTCAAAAGAATACGATGGTGAGAAGTTTTTCGTTATTAGGGATGGTAAGCGAATCGGAACATTGCTGCTGCTTGTACTGATCGTGATCAATGTTGCCGACATTGTTTTCGCCGTCGACTCGATCCCGGCAATATTCGGGATCACCACCGACCGCTTTATCGTCTACACATCAAACATCTTCGCGATCCTCGGGCTTCGTACTTTTTATTTTTTACTCGCCGACCTAGCTGATAAATTCCACTACCTTAAATATGGCCTCGCGTTCGTGCTGAGCTTTATCGGCGTTAAAATGCTCTTGCCACTTTTTGCCGATGGCCTGATAATGGTACTTGGTCAGGATCACAGCTCGCAGTTGAGCGAAGTTTTGCTGAGGTACTCTCATCACGAATACGAGCAGATGATTATAAATATCTCGCTCGCGGTGGTTGCCGGAGCAATTGCTTTCTCAGTGATCTTGTCGATCCTGTTTCCGCACAAGGCGGCTGATGACGACTCAGAGCAGTCCGCCATAGATGGACGATAATAAATACCGCAAATTTTATGTCGAATGGTGGCACATTCGAAAGAGCACGATCTTCGGCCTAGTAGCCGTTTGTGTTCTGGCTGGTATCGTCGGCGGCGGTGCCTGGTGGGCGTCCAGGAACAACTGGTTTGCCCAGAAGATGGACATCGAGATACCCACGGACGCTGCCCGCATCGCGTCGTTTGAGGGTGACGTGCGGATCGTGAGAGCGCAGACGCGCGAGACGATACTCGTCACAAAAGAAACATATGTAGCGGCGGGAGACACTATTCAAACCCAATCGGACGGCAGAGCGATCGTACAAATGATCGACGGATCAGTTTACAGGGTTGGGCCGAACAGCACTGTTGTGGTGCGCGACAGCACTTCGATCCTCGGCGGCAAGAACGTACGTGTTCGCGTAAGTGATGGACAATTGAACGTTCGCACAAACGATCAGACTGAGGACGCCAAGAATATCGTCGAACTCGGTGAGTCGGAAAATGAGGTGCAACCGAAAACCGATGCGAGCTTTAGCGCCAATGGCGACAACGGCGGCGAAATACGAATCAGCCGCGGCGGCGTCGAAACGACAATTGGTGGCGACAAGACGCTGATCGGCGAAAACGAGTTCGCGACCGTTGCCAACGGCAAATTATCGCCGCGCGAGAAATTGCTTGCACCGCCCCGGCCGATCTCGCCAGAGGATAGTTCGCAGATCGTGGATTCGACCGGAAGCGGTGTCGGCGTTAACTTCACATGGCGTGACGCTGAGGGCGGGAACGCAGCCACATTTTATTTGCAGGTGTCACGCTCGCCGCTATTTGCTTTGGACGCGATCCTCGTCGACCGAAGCTCGATCGCAGCACGGGAATTTCGGCTTTCGGGCCTGTCGCCGGGAACTTATTACTGGCGGCTGAAATCTACGGCCCGGTCCGGCCAGACGACCCCGTGGAATGATCAATGGAAATTCACGGTCGTAAAGCGCGGAGCGAATACCACAATTGAGGCGGGCGAGTGGGTCGTCGAACCGGTCGGCGGCAACGTATTTTTTGTCAGCGGGCGTACGCAGCCGGGCATGGCTGTTCGGGCGCTCGGGCGGTCGACGTTCGCAGCTTCGGATGGCACGTTCAAGCTGCAAATATCTACGCCGTCCTCTGAGGCCTTTATTGAGATCGGCGACGACCGCGGCAACCGCAGCGGTTTTATTCTATCGATGCGGACCGGAAATTTGATGGGACGCTATTAACGAATTATGGGATCCGAGCATAGTCACGGTGCTGTTGATCGGACGAACCGACGATACGTTGCGCTCACATTCGCACTGGTTCTGACCGCGGTTTACACTGTCGCCGAATTCATCGGCGGCTGGCTTACGAATTCGCTTGCTTTGATCGCCGATGCCGGTCACATGCTCACGGACGTAGCGGCCCTCAGCCTGACACTCTTCGCTTTTTGGTTCGCAGCCCGGCCTGCGACCTCCCGCAAGACCTACGGATACTATCGTCTCGAAATACTCGCAGCGTTCGTCAACGGCATAGCACTGGTACTGCTTTCGATCTGGGTTATTTACGAGGCGATTCTGCGATGGCAGGCCCCGCCGGAAGTTCGTGCGTTTGATATGACGCTGGTCGCGACGGGCGGACTGATCGTTAATATAATTGTCGCAAAGATACTGCACGCGGATCACAAGCACGACTTGAACATGCGAGGGGCCTTTCTGCACGTTCTCGGTGATCTACTTGGCTCTGTCGCCGCGATCACGGCAGGCCTGTTGATACTGGCGTTCGACTGGTTATGGGCTGATGCCGTGTGCAGTATCCTGATCAGCGCAATTATCATCCTGGGTGCTTGGCGGCTTGTGTCTGAATCGGTCAACGTTCTGCTCGAGGGCACGCCGCGGCATATTGATCTCGCCGCAGTAAAAGAAGCGCTGATCGCTACCGACGGCGTGACCGGCGTTCACGACCTGCACGTTTGGACGATATCATCCGGTATCGACGCTTTATCAGCCCATATCAATCACGAGGACAGGATCCGGCACTCGGACTTGCTCGCAATGATTCGGGATCGTTTGAGCACTCAATTTGCGATCGGCCATCTGACTATCCAGATGGAATCCGCGGATCATCAGAACGAGGCGGTCTACATTTGCGAAACGGGGACGAAGTGCTTCGAGCCTGCAAGGCCGCATTAGAGAAATGTGATGCGGCTGATCGATCTCAAATACGGCCGAACGGCTGTTCCGTTCGAATATGACGAGGATCGTTTCGAGGTGCTCGGCCCGATCGCTCCAACGCGTGCCCTGACAGATGCTGAGATCGGCGCGAAATTCGATGATCCGATAGGCACTGAGCCGCTCGACAACATCGTTGCAACAGGCGAGACCGTCTTGATCGTCGTGCCGGATGCGACTCGCGAAATCGGATGCGGCCAGGTTGTCAATCTTATTGTCCGGCGCCTGATCGCGAACGGCATCAATTCGTTCGACATACGGATCATTTTTGCGACCGGCATTCATCGAAAGGTCACTGAGGTAGAAAGGGCGTCGATCCTGACGCCGTTCATCGCGCAGCGGATCAAGACGCTTGACCACGAACCCCGCGACCTGTTGCGGATCGTGCGACTGGGCGAAACAACGGGTGGCTTGACGGTCGAGCTAAACCGAGCTCTCGTCGATCATGACCACGTCATACTAATTGGCGGAGCTTCGTTTCATTACTTTGCGGGGTTCACCGGTGGACGCAAGCTCATCTGCCCTGGTCTGGCGTCGTCGAGGACGGTTTCGGCGACGCATAAGCTGGCATTCGACTGCGAGAAAATGGATCGGCGCGACGGCGTCGGAGCGGGACTGCTCGATGGCAACGCTGTTCACGAGTCTTTTGTGGAAGCAGCATCCAAGGCGGCACCTGGTTTCGCGATCACCACTATCGTCAATGATGCGGGCGAGATCGTCGACATATTTTGCGGCGACTGGATATCTTCTCATCGGGCGGCGTGTGATCAATACGCACTCGCAAACACGGTCGAGCTTACTGAAAAGCGACACTTCGTAGTCGTGAGCTGCGGCGGCTTTCCGCACGATATCAACCTGATCCAAGCTCACAAAGCCCTCGACGCCGCATCGAAGGCGTGTGTCGACGGTGGCCGTATCGTCCTTTTGGCCGAATGCTCAGAGGGTCTCGGGCGAGACGATTTCCTAGATTGGTTTTCTGCCGGTGACAGCGTGCAGCTTGCCCGCAACTTATGCGAAAAATACCAGGTCAACGGGCAAACAGCTCACAGCCTGCTTCGCAAGAACGAGAGGTTCGATGTCGGTGTAGTCACCTCGCTGCCAAGCGACATGATAAGAAAAATGCGGTTTCGGCCCGTTGATAGCCTTTCGTCCGAAATTGAAAAAGCCGCTCGAAATGCGAGCGGCTATATCATTCCCAACGGTGCAAAGCTGAATTTTAATTTCAGCCGACCGTGAAAGTTCGAGCGATCGAATCAGTTTGATTCTGTATCGACCGAAGTTTGTCTTTCATACCGGTAAATCGCAAAACATATATGGTCGTGTCGTTGACACGCAAAAAATACATACGTCCGCTCATCGGTCGGCCGGTCCGCACAAATTCGAAGTTAAAAACTATCCCGCGATGTTTTCCGGCGAAATTTTCCTCTTTTCCGCCAACATAACCGGGCAAAAACTGCAGTTTCTGTTCCTCATCGCGGATCGCGTCGGAAAGCAGCACCTCCTTTCTAGTGCTTATCTTTCGGACCTCAAGATGGCCATCGCTTCGGTCAATGTAGACGTATTCGACGTTAGGGCTGGTTTCGGACGGCTTCACGGTCATTTTCCATTTCGCATCCGGAAGTGTGAATGAATAGTCGACGCTAGGCGAACTGAACGTTTCATTCTGCGCGCGTGCCGCTAACGCAGAAGCCGCAAATAACAATCCCAATATAAGTGCTGTCGATCCGTATCTTTTCATCAAGTGTATTTAGGCCGAGATCATGCTGCGCAATTTTATCCTATAATTGGTAGAACTGCGAGAGGTGTGATGTTCGCGCGCCTGATACTGTTGTCTGACGCCCGCCGTCCATGGTAGGACCGCTAGCGTAATTTTGTCGCCCTTTACGGCTTTTCCGTCGTCTAACTGTGCAGATGATACATTCACAATCAGCAACATTGGGGTACGAAATAATGAATTATAAAAGATCGATCGGACAAAAACTGGCCGTCTTCGTGATGGTGATGTCGTTTATGACTCCGCTCGCAGCTTTCGGTGCAAAGCCGCCGGCTGCCGTGAAACCGCTTACGGAAGACCAAAAGATATTGCACGTGCTCAACCGGCTCGGATTCGGTGCGCGGCCCGGAGACTTGGAAAGAGTCAAGGCGATCGGACTTCAGAAATATATCGAACAACAGCTCGATCCATCGTCTATTCCGGACCCGGTCGCTGAGAGCAAGGTAAAAAATATCGACATTTTCAATATGACGACCGCCGAAGTATTCGCCAAGTATCCAAATCCCGGAGCCCTGATCCGTCAGCTTGACGGCCAGAAGCGCGGAGCTGCCCCGGCAGCTGCAGTTGATCCCAATATGAAGGATATGCCGGCGGTCGCTGGGCAACCTGCCGTGGATCCGGCGGCAGCAAGCAAAGCCGAACAGCAGGAGCGTCGACAGCGTCTCGCTGAGCTCTATCGAGAATATGACCTAAAGCCCGCAGGGCAGCTCGTTCCTGAGATCGCGGCAAATCGTGTGTTGCGAGCTGTCTATTCTGAACGGCAGCTTCAAGAAGTGATGGTCGATTTTTGGCAGAACCATTTCAATGTATTTTCGGGCAAGGCGGCGGTGAAATGGTACATACCCAGTTATGAGCGTGATGTTTTACGCAAAAATGCTCTTGGCAATTTTAAGGATCTGCTTATCGGGACTGCACAGCATCCCGCAATGCTTTTCTTTTTAGATAATTTTCAGTCCGTTTCGCCTGATTCACAGGTCGCCGGCAAGAACGCCAAAAGCGGCCGGGTTCAGCAGTTGATCAAGGAAGGCGGTCAACTTCCACCGCAGGCACGCGAGCGTTTGAAACAGCTTTATCGGGTAAATGACGCACAGCTCGATGCTCGGCTCAAGCAGATGCGCGAGGATCCGAAGGCAGCTGCCGCAAAAAATCGCCCGAGCCGCGGCATTAATGAAAACTATGCACGCGAGCTGATGGAGCTGCACACGCTCGGCGTCGAAGGCGGCTACACGCAAAAAGATATTATCGAGGTAGCCAAGTGCTTTACCGGATGGACGATCTCCGATCCGCAAGGTTACAGACGGGCGGCGGCGAGCATGATCCAGGGAAATGAGGACAAGCGTCTTGAAAGGCAGCAGCGGCAACAGGGCGTTCCAGACGAAGTCGACAGCGGCGAATTCTATTTCAACGCACGCTGGCATGAAAACGGACCCAAGACCGTGCTGGGCCAAACGGTCAATGAAGGCGGGATCAAGGACGGGCTAAAGGTCCTCGACATCCTGGTCAACAGCCAATCGACGGCAAAGTTTATCGCTCGAAAGCTCGCGGTCAAGTTCGTTAGCGACAACCCGAGTCCGGCTCTTGTGTCCCGCGTGGCCGACGCGTTTCATCGTTCGGGCGGCGATATCAAAACGACTCTTCGGGCCCTGTTCAGCGATAAGGAATTTTTCGCTCCAGAGAATTATAAGGCAAAGATCAAAACGCCGTTCGAGCTTGCGATCAGTTCGATCCGGGCGGTCGGTGCCGATACGAATGGCGGCCCGCAACTATTGGCAATGCTGAATAAGCTCGGCGAGGTCCCGTATGGCTATCAAGCACCAACCGGTTATCCCGATATGGCCGAGGACTGGGTGAACACAGGTGCTCTGCTAGAACGAATGAATTTTGCGATCGCTTTCGCAAGCAATCGTATCGCGGGTACAACGGTCAATCTTAAGGACTTCAGCGGCTCGGACCGTACACAGGTCCTCGATAAGGCGATCGCGACGATCCTCGACGGCGAAGTGTCGCCGTCGACCAAAGCGACTCTCGTCAGGCAGATCGAGCAGCCGCTGCCGGAGGCTAAGGCTGGAAAGCCGTTGACCGATACCTCGATGGTGGCGGCGAGTATGCAGCAGCCGGGCCCGAAAGGAAAAGGACAAAACCGCGACCCGAAATTGCTTAATCCGAGCGGTGATCCTGACGTTTTCAAGGCCGTGAGCCTTGTGCTCGGCACGCCCGAGTTTCAGCGGCAGTAAAATCCGCATTATGCGGGCCTCGGAATGACGTCACGCGTTCCGAGGCCCGCTGTTTTGTTTTTCGGGCGTTCGGTTATAATCGATTGCTTGGACGCTGAACACACACACCCGACCCCGATCATCCACATACAGCCGCGAAGCTCATTCATGGCACTAGGTCTGCGCGAGCTGTGGGCTTATCGCGAACTGCTATATTTCCTGACGCTTCGCGACATTAAGATCCGATATAAACAGACGGTCATCGGCGTTGCGTGGGTACTGCTGCAGCCGATAGTCACTACCGCGATCTTTACCGTGATCTTCAGCTCATGGGCTCGGTTTGACACCGGGACGACGCCATATCCGCTGTTTGCTTTGAGCGGGCTGACCATCTGGATCTTCACTTACGGATCGATCTCGATCGCTAGCAATAGCTTTGTCAACAACGTCAATCTTGTGACGAAGGTTTACTTTCCGAGGCTGATCGTTCCGTTTGCGGCAACCCTCGCCGGGCTGTTTGACCTCCTGTTTAGCGTGGCCATACTGATAATTTTGATGGCCTATTACGGCAGTGTGCCTTCTTTCAGCGTGATCCTCGCACCGCTGTTCATCTTGCTTGCGTTGATTCAAACGGCCGCTTTCGGCACGCTGCTGTCTGCTTTGAACGTCCGTTTCCGCGATATCAAATTTGCCGTTCCCTTTATTCTTCAGGTCTGGATGATTGCTTCGCCCATTTTCTACCCAGCGAGTTTGGTATCCGCAAAATGGCGTCTCGTCTTTGCTTTAAACCCGTTGACGGGAATTATCGACGGCTTTCGAAGCTCGCTTTTCGGTTTGCCATTCGATTGGCCTGTGATCGGCATCTCGTGTATTTCGGTCCTGATCTCGTGCATCGTCGCGCTTTCGGTCTTTAAGCGAATGGAGGATGATTTCGCGGATCTGGTTTAGCCATGCAAGTGATCAAAGCTGAACACTTATCTAAGGAGTACAAGCTCGGAGCCGCCAAGCAGGATTCCGTGCGCGATTCGCTGGCAGCGATCTTCGGACCGCGCTCAAACAAGAGCTCGGCGCCGATCCTGCGGGCGCTCGACGATATTAGTTTTACTGTGGGCCACGGCGAAACGATCGGTATTATTGGCCGAAACGGTGCGGGCAAATCGACGTTGCTAAAAATACTCTCGCGCATTACCAAACCAACGAGCGGAACGGCCGAGATACGCGGCCGGGTCGGAAGCCTTCTCGAGGTCGGGACTGGATTTCACAACGAGCTGACGGGCCGCGAAAATATATATCTGAACGGCGCGATCCTCGGAATGAAACACGCCGAGATCGACCGTAAATTCGACGAGATCGTTGATTTTTCAGAGGTCGAACGCTTCCTCGACACGCCGGTCAAGCATTATTCGAGCGGAATGTACATGCGTCTCGCCTTTTCTGTAGCCGCGCATCTCGACCCCGAGGTCTTGATAGTAGACGAAGTGCTGGCGGTCGGCGACATGATGTTTCAGCAGAAATGCCTCGGCAAAATGGACGAGTTTGGACGCTCCGGCCGCACTGTATTATTTGTCAGCCACAATCTCGGCAGCCTGGCCCAGATCTGCAAGCGCGGCCTCCTGCTCGATGGCGGCAAATTGATCGCGGAGGGCGGGATCGACGAGACTATCAATAAGTACCTCAGTCTCGCGCGGTCGCAAAAACAATATTCGATCGCGGAGCTCGACGCGTCAAAATCAATGCAGATCACGGAGGCGTACGTCACCAACTCCGGCGGAGATATATCTGCTGAGATCGGACATGACGAGGACCTTTTCTTGAATTTTGCGGTACAGATTGCAGATCGAAAGCGCGGGGCGATGTTCTGCGTGGCGCTTTTGAACAAATACAAGGAACGCGTATTTACCGAGCACCGTCTTGTCGAGGATTTCGTCTCCGAAGGCGTCGATTCTGTCAGCCTTCGCTTTGGCATCCCGAGCGATTTTATTGCACCTAATAACTATTCGTTCCTTTTGCAGATCTTTTTGCCGACGGGCGAGATCATCGACAATAACATCGATATCTGTCCGATAACCATCATCGACACGGGCTCGGAGCTAGCTATCTATAAGGACTATGGATACGTACAGGTCCGGTCAACGTGGGAAACTATTGTCAGATGAACCGCTATTTTCCATGAACGACCGGATCCGAAATGAGTTTATCGAAGTGCCGATGCGGCCGGGAACAATGTTTTACTACGTTCCGCGAACGGGTATTCTCCGCGCGGTGAGCGAGTCAGCCGACGTGTTTCACGGCGTTGTGCTCGACGTCGGTTGCGGCTTTATGCCATATCGCGAGATCGTTGAGTCGAATCCCAAGGTTACGAAATACGTTGGGATGGACCTCGAGGGATCTGAGTTGTACGGCCGCGTGGAGCCCGACTTGATCTGGAACGGGACCACGATCCCGATGCCCGACGGATCGGTTGACTGCATCATGGCGACGGAATTCCTGGAGCATCATTCCGATCCGGCACAGGTCTTGGCCGAATTTTACCGCGTTCTTGCCCCCGGCGGTTCGTTGTTCGCGACGGTTCCCTTTATATGGAATCTCCACGAGATACCCCACGACGAATATCGCTATACCCCTTTTTCGCTCAGCCGAATTATCGGTGATGCAGGATTTTCCGCGGTCACCGTCCGGGGGCTCGGCGGGTGGAACGCCTCAATGGCCCAAATGATCGGCCTTTGGATCACATTCGCGGGCATGCCGCCGCTGGTCCGGACAATTTTGAGGATAACGTTGTTTCCGGTCTTTGCAGCCCTCGTAAGAACGGATCGACGGCCTGAAAGTTTTGACGACAAGCAAAACTCTATGTTTACTGGACTCAGCGTGACCGCGGAAAAACAGCCCGTGATATGAAGCGGTTCCTGTTCATCGGACATGAGGCGACGCGCAGCGGTGCGCCGTTCGTGCTCCTTCATCTACTTCGCTGGATAAAAAAGCATCGGCCGGAATGCGAACTTGACCTGCTGCTGCTTGCCGGCGGCGAGCTAGAGCCCGAATATCGGAAGGTCGCGAATGTGCAATTATTGAAACCTCCCAAACCTCGAAACATTGTCGCGAAAAAGATCCTCGGGATCCGTTCAAGGTTTGATGATGAACTACGTCTCGGCGTGTCCGGCCTTCCGCTTTTCCAGAACAAATACGACGTCGTGATCGGCAACACGGCGGTAACGCTTCGCCATTTGAGGCTGTTCAAACGTCGCGGATTTACGACTGCGGGCTGGATGCATGAGCTCGATGGAGCACTCGAGTCGCTCGGGCTGGCGGCTGAATTCAGCGATCTCGCACAATTTGTCGATCGCTTTATCGTCGGTTCAAACGCCGTTGGAGACATGCTTCGCAGGCGCGGGATCTCGACGCAAGTCGACCGGATATATGAATTCTCGCCGCCGCTGTCCGAAGCGACGTTCGATCCTGCGGCGATCCGTGCCGAAATTGGCCTGTCGGCCGGGACGTTCGTGATCGGCGCCTGCGGCACGATCGAATATCGAAAAGGAACCGATCTCTTTGTCCGTTTGGCTGACCGGCTCAGATCCCATACCGACTTTCATTTCATTTGGGTCGGACGCTCGAACGGTGAGCAAGATCCGCTGTTCGCGGAAGTCGCCGAGATGATCGAACGGCTCCAACTCGGGGACCGATTGACCATACTTAAGGCGGCGGGAAGTTCGGAACGGTATCTCGCGGCGATCGATCTGTTTGTTCTGACCTCACGTGAAGACCCGTTCCCACTAGTGTGCCTTGACGCCGCAAACCTCGGCAAGCCCGTCATATGTTTTGCCGGCGCCGGTGGAATGGCCGAATTCGTTGGTAATGATGCCGGAGCGGTCGTACCTTTCGGAAATGTCGACGATATGGCTGCCAGCATCGAGCGGTTTTATCTTGACCCCTATGCCCGCAAACGTGCCGGGGACGTTGCTAAACATAAGGCACAGACCGATTTCTCAGCCGAATTGTCCTGCTCAAAGCTATTCGCTGTCCTATCCGGTCTTTGACCGCTTCACTTGCGTCGGCCGATCGCAAAAAGCTTTACCAGGACCAATCCCGCAATAAATCCGCCGATATGTGCCGCGTATGCCACGCCGCCTTCGCCGGCCGGCGACAGGTAACCTAAAACGATCTGATAGACGATCCAAATGCCGATCGCGACAATGGCCGGGACGGTCGTGAGCATGTTAAATAGCAACGCCCGCACAGGCCGGTTCGGGAACATCAGGACATAACCACCGAGCACACCCGAGATCGCCCCCGAAGCTCCGAGCATCGGAATGATCGAATCCGGAGACATTATGATCTGGGCAGCCGCCGCTGCGAACCCGCAAAGGATGTAGAAGACGACGTAACGCACATGCCCGATCAAGTCCTCAATGTTGTCGCCAAATATCCACAGAAACAACATGTTGCCGCCGATATGCATGATATCGCCATGCATAAACATCGAGCTGAGAAGATTGAAATAGACCGGCAGCGGCGTCGCGTAGTGCTGGACCTCGGCAGTTCGCCCAATTGAGTCGCGGATGATCTGAATGCCGGTGATGTCGATGCCCGACGTGATCTCTTTGGGCACGAGCGAAAATGCGTACGTGAACGCCTCATTGCTGCCGAACCGCTGAAAGACCAAAAAGACAAAGATATTGATAGCGATAAATGCGTAGTTGACCCAAGGCTGTGTTCGCCGGTCGCTGTCATCGTCGCTGATGGGAAACATGTCTTCGTCCTCCTAAGCTAGGCAGTTACGATCGGTCCGAGGCCCGTGACTTCTTCCAGCTCGGCCTCCTCCTTACGCCATTCTTCATTGCGGAAAGCGCCTTCCCACTTTGCAACGACTACTGTGGCCAGGCAGTTTCCGATCACGTTGATGGCCGTGCGGGCCATATCCATAAGCTCGTCGACGCCGAGGATAAGGATGACGCCCTCGACCGGCAGCGCGAAAGATGCGAGCGTCCCGAGCAGTATCACGAGCGATGCACGCGGTACGCCCGCAACTCCCTTTGATGTCAGCATCAAAGTCAGCAGCATGACGATCTGCTGAGTCCATGAAAGCTCAACGCCGGCCGCCTGCGCCACAAAAATGGACGCAAGTGCCAAATACAATGTCGTGCCGTCAAGGTTAAAGCTATATCCGGTCGGGAGCACGAAACCCACGATCCGACGCGGAACACCCAAGCGTGCAAGATTTTCCATTGCCTTAGGCAGAGCAGATTCGCTCGATGTTGTCGCGAAGGCGATCGAGGCAGGCGTTTTGACCGCATTGAAAAAATCGCGCAGGGGCACCTTGAATATGAGAGCAATGGGCAGCAGCACGATCACTGCGAACGCAACCAGCGCGCCGTACAACGTCAGGACGAGCTTGCCCAAATAGAGCAGGACCCCGAGCCCTTGCTCGTTGTGGCCGATCGTGTACGCCATAGCGGCGCCCACGCCGATCGGCGCAAACTTCATCACATATTCGGTAAAACGAAACATGATGTCCGACAGCGATTGGCACCATGCGATCACGGGGGCGGCCTTCGGTCCGATAGCAGTAGCGGCAAGCGCGAAAAGGACGGAAAATATAACGATCTGCAGTACGTCACCGTCCGCCATCGCCTTTATGATCGACGTTGGGGAGAGGTGGGCGATTATTTCGCCAAATGACTGGGGTTTGGCGGGCGGCTCGGGTGCAGTCAAGCCCTTAGCGGCCGCGTCGGCGGCAGCGGCTGCCTTTTCTGAGGCAAGCGCGGATTGCACATCTGCCTCAGCCGCTGCGCTTGGATCGGTCATTGATCTCGAACGAAGCTCCGCTGCCATTTTCGATGCGGTGTCGGCCTCCTTTGAAAAAGCCTGGGCACGCTGTGCTAAAACGGCCTTATCTTCACCGGTGTGGATTCCCGCGAGCGAGACTCCGTCTCCGGGACGCGTGATATTGACCGCGGCAAGGCCGATGAATAACGCAAGTGTGGTAACGATCTCGAAATAGATCAGTGACTTGGCACCGATCCTTCCTACTTGTTTGATATCGCCTGTCCCGGCGATGCCCACGACCAGCGTCGCAAATATCAGCGGAGCGATGATCGATTTGATCAAATTCAGAAACAACGTCGACAGCGAACGCACAAATGCCAGGATCGTCGTGGTCTCGATCCCGAGAATGTGATGATCGGCTGAGCTGAGATCCAACTCACGTATCAGCCATCCGGCAAAAATTCCGACCGCCAGGCCGATCATTATTTTCCACGTAAGCGATACTTTAGGCAGTTTCATAATTGTTCAATTGTGCAATTCATTTCCGCGCGGTGAGAGCTACCGAACGGTGGATCTAGGTTTTTGAGAGTTTAGCAGAAATGTGGTCGATCTCGCACGGTATTTGGTCACGACTTGCAGCAGGACGCAGCAAGTCGCGGCACTTATCGGAGATCTTAGATCGATGGTTGGTGTACGATTACTACCGCGTCACTTCTTCTTCAGACGTTTTAGTGCCTCGATAGACGAGGCGTAATTCGGGTCGATGGCGACTGCCTTTTCATACGAACGAATGGCCTCGTCCGTCTTGCCGGCGATTACAAGAGCATCGCCGAGGCTGTCGTAAACGTTGGCCGATCCAGGGTTAGTCTCCGCGTTCAGCTGAAAGATCTCGACCGCGTCAGCGACACGCTTTTTAGCAAGCAGATCGTAACCGAGCCGATTCAGCATCGCTTCGAACTCGACGTATCTGTTCCGCTGATCGGCCTTGGCCGCTCGAGTCTGCTGAACAAAATTGCCTAGCGTCGCACTTTTTGAGGCGCTTCGTACGAGTTCCGCAACGGACTGGCCGGGCTTGTGGTCAATCACGGCCTGCAACGCGGGGTCTCGTCCCGAGCGGTAATCGTCGAATGAAAGTTCGGCGGCGATGTCCGGAGCTTTCCATTTTCGTTCGTCACGCGGGTCGAGGTCCTGCCACCACAGCGTCGACGCACGTACGACCAAGCCGCTGTTCGGCAGCGTGAACGGGCGGTTGTCGCCGTACATGTTGACGTGGTCGGCCGTCGGTTCGCCTACGAAAATGGCGTCCGTAAATTTTTCGAGCAGGTTGGTGAAATTCTGTGCCGCCGAAAATGTCTGTCTGCCGGTTATCACGAACAGATGACCCGGTTTATCCACCTTCGACCTGATCAACTGGATAATGATCGACGTGTTCAGCCCATTGTTGCCGCCGCCGTTGTTCCTTAGGTCGATGACCAGCTTATCGACAGGGTTATTTTCTATAAGTTCGAAAACCCGCTTGTAAAAATTCGCGAGTGTTTCATCCGGCTTATTTTGCACGGCGTTCTGTTTCACATAGACGATCTGCTTGACTTTGAGATATTCGAACCAATAAGGGTCGCCCATGTGCATCAGATACAGCTGTGCGTTCTGCATCTTGGCCGCGTCCACCCAGTCGGGCGGCGTATCGAATATATCGTGAAAAGTGCCTTGCGGCTTAAGTTCCGCGGAATGCTCCTTACCGTCCTTGTTGACGACGACCGTTAGCTTTTGCTTGTCGCTTATCAGCTTCAGCCCCGCAAGGATCTCGGGTATTGCCAGCAGTTTGGGCCCGCCGTCCATAATTCCCATTTTGTTATCGGCACTTACGACAGCCGACACCGCCGCCAGAGCGTCGTCCGCACTCGCGTTCCCGATCCTGACCACTTTTCCGCCTACGATGTCCGAGTAGGCCGGTGCCGCCTTCTGCACATAGAGCCCGTCGCTGAACCGATAAAAAGATACTGGAAAAGCACCGCTGCGAAAATACGGCGCCGCCTCCATATAGGTGTGCCCGTCATGGACCATCGCGATGATCTTCATCATGCCGACAACGATCTCATCCGCGCTCATGTTCGGCACGCCGCTATAGAGAGAATCAACGGCCGCGTCAAACTCCTCACGCCCAACTCGGTGAAACGCGTTCTTATGGACCATCGGAAGCTGTTCTCCCAGAAAACGCACATCCGCCTGCCATTGTGCCGCGGTGAAGTTCGGCGTTTTTTGGGCACCGGCATTCGAAAATAAACAAGCGGCCGCCAAAGCAGCCAAGATGAGCGTCCACACTGCATTTCCAGGCATTCTTCTCATGGTTTTATATAGTCAGGTCGTACTAAGAACACCGCTGAGCGATGTAATATGACGATTATTTGCCCGATTCTCAGCCGAATGATTTCCAAACGCGATCGTGGAAGCCATCCTGAGATCGGTTATTCACAGGACCTGCCAAAATGCTCAGATCCTCGCATTTCTGATACGATTATGGGCATCATGTTTGAATCCATTCATTTTGCGTCGCACGGACGTCAAACGACTGCGGCGTCCAAACCAGAAGTGATAGAAAAGTTGCGGGCGATCTTGGGCGAGGAGAATGTCTTAGTAGACCCGACCCGCGTTGAACCGTATGGGGCGGACGCCGTGAAGGAAAAATTTCCGCCCGAGGCGGTCGTTTTTCCGGAATCCACCGAGCAGGTGGTCGCGATCCTTAAACTCGCGAACGAATTTCGATTCCCGGTGACCGCTCGCGGCGGCGGCGTCGGATACACGGGCGGAGCTGTACCGGTCGACGGCGGCATTGTCGTCGGCACCGACCGGATGAACCGGATCATCGAGCTAAACGTAGACGACCTCTACGCGGTATGTCAGCCTGGCATCACGACGTATGACGTGCAGCAGGCGGCCGAAGTCGAGGGATTGATGTTCGCGCCCGATCCGGCGAGCTACAAAGATTCATTCATTGGCGGAAATATCGCGGAAAACGCGGGCGGCATGCGTACGCCCAAATATGGTGTGACCAAGCATCACGTCCTCGGGCTCGAGGTCGTTACGGCGACGGGTGAAGTCATACGTACGGGCGGCAAGACGGTCAAAAACGTCGTTGGATTCGATTTGACGGGCCTGATGTGCGGTTCCGAAGGAATGCTCGGCATTATTACCGAAGCGACGCTCAAACTGCTGCCGATGCCCGAGGCGACATCGACCGTGCGTGCCAATTTTCGCTCAATGGAAGCCGCGTGCAGAGTGCTGACCAAATTCACTCCCGAGGGTTTGCTCCCGATGGCAATGGAGGTGATCGACAAATATTGCGTCGCCGCTGTCGAGGAAAATTTCGCGTTCGGACTTTCGTCAGAAGCCGAAGCGATCCTGCTTGTAGCGGTCGACGGCTCACGCGAAGAGGTCGACCGAAACGCCCGCGTCGTCGAACGCATCATCAGCGAAAATGGCGGCTTTGACGTGATCCGCGCTCACTCTAAAGCCGAGGAAGACCAGCTCTGGGACGTTCGCCGGGCGATCTCGCCCTCGTTGATGAAATATGGCACTCTGAAGATCAACGAGGACGTCGTTGTCCCGCGTTCGCGGGTGCCCGAGCTCGTCGCCAGGATCGAGAAGATCGGCAAAAAGCACAACACGTTCGTTGCTAATTTCGGCCATGCCGGCGACGGCAATATTCACGTCAATTTCGTGGTCGACCGTGACGATCCTGACGAGATCGCACGGGCCCGTGAGTGCGTCGCCGAAACTTTTGCATTATCCGTCGAACTCGGCGGTACCATCTCGGGCGAACACGGGATCGGCTACGTAAAGTCGGCGTATCTAAGCTACGCTATAGATGCTCCGACGCTGGCGATCATGAAAAGCATCAAAAAAGTCTTCGACCCGAACGGTATTCTAAATCCGGGAAAGATGTTTATTTGATACGATTTGATGAATAAGGACACCGCTAAATGAAGCTTTGCAGACTGACTTTAAGCATCACGATATTGTCTCTGGTTGTTTGCGGCTCGATTGCCGCCCAGAAAAAGCTCATCATTCTCGTCCGGCATGCCGAAAAGAGTGCGACCGGCAACGCTGTCGATATGGCTAAGGGCGACCCTGATCTGTCACCTGAGGGACGCGAACGTGCCGAGCGGTTCGCGAGGGCCGTGAAAAAATACAAACCGGGCGTGATCTATGCGACGGATTATAAACGAACCAGACAAACGGCGGAGCCCATCGCAAAACTTCGCGGCAAAGAGATCCTAACCTTTGATCCTGCAAAACAGGCTGACCTGATACCGCTCATTCTGAACGGCAAGACAAAACGCTTTCTGATAGTCGGCCATAGCAACACATCGCCGGCGTTGGCCAATCTGCTGTTCAAGAAAGACGTTTTCAAACCGCTGCAGGACACTGAATTCGGAGTATTTTGGGTGATAAGGACCAATAAAGGCGTGGCGACCAAGATAGAGGTTTACACATACTGACCGAGGACATATGAACATTCCAAAAGAACACCAGGCCGTAATGCCATATTTGATGATGGAGAACGCTCCAGCATTTATCAAATTTATTACTTCGGTCTTCGGGGCCGAGATGACGCATCAGGATATTCGCGGCGAAATCGTCGGACATTGCGAAGCTAACATTAACGGCAGCACGATAATGTTTTCACAGAGCCGCGACGAGTGGAAACCAGCGACGGCTAATATGTTCGTCTACGTCGACGACGCTGATGCGACCTACAAAAAAGCCGTGGATGCGGGTGCCCAGACCGTCATGCCTCCCAGCGACCAGGAATACGGCCGGAGCTGCGGCGTAACTGATCCATTCGGCAATGTCTGGTGGATCACGTCAGTATCGAATTCATAGTCGCTCATTGACAAAAAAGACCGCCTTCGGTGAGTGAGTATCACCTTCGACGATCTTTCAACTTAAATCGAAGCTTATTTTTTTGTATCCGACTTGGCGAAATATCCTTGACGGTGCGTGACCTTGACCTTGTCTTTGACGAATTGCTGGTTGGTCAGCTCTATCTCGATCTTTCGGTACGAGCCGTCGCGTTTTTGGTCGGAGGGCTCGTAAGCGATCAGATACTGGGAGCGCATCTCTTCCTGGATCTGTTGAAACGCATCACGCAGTTCACGCTCGTCACGAGGAAAATACGCCCGGCCGCCAGTCCGTTCTGAGATCTTATTCAGAGCACCCTTGTCCACGCCGGCGTAAAAATTGTCTCCGATGCCGATCGAATATATGATCGCCTCGGACTTGAGAGCCGCCTGCACGGCGTCGTCTAGCTTCTTCATGCCGGACGTATTTACGCCGTCTGTCAACAATATGATGGCCCGCCGCGTCTTTTCGGGAGCCGGGCCGAGAACCTCGTCAGAGGTGACCCAGATAGCGTCCCAGATAGCGGTCGAGCCTTGGATCGACTGGTTATCTCCGGAAATTGGCGGAGTTCCGGCGATAACGCCGCCGCCGATATAACCCGAGGGCGGTATGAACTTGACCCGGTCGACCGAACGCCGAAGCGCGGCCAGATTGTTGGTCATTCCCTGTTCCAGCGTCGTTTCGCCGGTGAATGAAACCACGGAAACTTCGTCTTTTGCCGGACGGACCACCGACTCAATGAACGAAATTGCCGCACTCTTTTCTTCGGGCAGCGTCCGCTCCTGTGAGACGCTCGTATCGAGCAGGATCGCCAGGCTTAGAGGCAGATCGACCTGCCGGGCAAAGGCGACGACCGACTGTTCTTTTCCGTTTTCCATGAGGCGAACGTCGCCCTGTTTCAGGTCGGTCAAGAGCCGTCTGTTGCGGTCCTGAGCGGTAAAGAGAACGTTTACGACCTCGGTGTCGACCTTGATAATTTCGTCGTCCGGATTCGAAGTCGCAGCCGGCGTAGGAGTCGGAGTTGCGGACAGCGTCGCCGAATACGGGACCTTGGCCCCCGCGACGTTCTGATCACGCTGGGCATGAACAAAGCGTGAGCCGATGAGAGCCGCTCCGAAAATAGCGACGGCCGCGGCCGTCAATACTGACTTATGATTTAACTGCATTGTAAAAATTCCTCGGCCGACTATTTCAGCGTGTCACGCACCGCACGATAGCTCGACTTTGAGCGGATCTTGAGGTCCTTGCCCCTATTCTTATCGGCAAAGCGTACTTCGATCTTTCGGGTTCGCCCGTCGTATTCCTGGTTGGCGGGACGGTATGTGATGATGTACTGCGATCGGAGCTCATCGGCGATCTTCTGAAAGTCTCTTTCGAGAGCCAGCATGTCGCCGGTAAAAAAAGCCTCGCCGCCGGTTTGTTCGCATAGCTTGGTCAAGTCGGAATCGCCGCGGTCCTTTACAGTGCCAGCCTCGACGCCCGGCACAGAGCCCAGAAAGCCTCCTTTTGTGGAGATGGCAAAAATGGTCGTTTCCGTGCGTTGAGCGATGTCGATCGCATCGGCAAGATTGGCTCGGCTAAATGTGTCGTCGCCGTCCGTGATAAGCACGATAACGCGGCGTCCAGGCACGCTTCTTAACTTTTGATCGGTAAATTCCCAAACCGCATCATAAAGAGACGTTTGCGAACCCGGCTTTTTTATCTTATCGATGGCCGACTGCAGGAGGTCGAGCTTGTCCGTAAAATCCTGTCGAAGCAAGACCTCGTGATCAAACGTCATGAAGGCCGCCTTATCTTTTCGAAGCCTGATCACAGAATGAAGAAAATTCATCGCCGCCTCTTTAGAATAACCAAATTTACCTGCCGTCGAGGGCGAGGTGTCCATCAGTACGCCGACGTACACTGGCGGATTTGTTTTTTCATCGGAGAAAAATGTCACTTCTTGTTGAACGCCGTCTTCAAAGATAAGAAAATCGTTTTTGTTAAAGCCCGTGACGAGCTTATTCTTTTGCGTTACTGTCACGGGCAGGCGGACCTCAAATATCTTGGTCGTCCCCGGATCGTCCGAAACTGCGGGCGTAGGCGTTGGCAATGGCTTCTGTCCAAACGCCGGAGCGGCGCAAAACGCAGCCAGCAAAATGCTGAAAAAGTAAAAGGAACGATAAGTGGATCTCATATTCTGCAGTGTAGGCGGATCTTCGGTGAACTACCGATATTATTGATGCTAAACGGCGCTTTTTTGTTGCCATGTCACAAGCCAAGAGTATAGCAAACCTATACTTTTACGGCATCAGAATGCGTGTTTTCGACCCACTGTAATTGCCCGTCGGGGCGTTCTGCGTAACAATTAGTCCTCGCAACAGCTATTTATGGATCAGAATATTTTCAGGGAATACGATATCCGCGGTGTCGTCGGCGAACAGCTTACATCGGAGACGGTCGCTGTGCTCGGAAAGGCACTTGGGACGTTTTTCGCGGATCATGGAGCTAAAAGAATAGCGATCGGTTTCGACGCCCGTTCCAGCTCGCCCGAGTTTTGCGGACTGCTGACCGAGGGCATTAACGGTGCCGGATGCGATGTCGTTCTGATCGGAATGGTGCCGACACCAGTGCTCTATTACACGGTTTTTACTAAGGACGTCGATGGCGGCGTAATGATCACGGGATCGCACAATCCGCCCGATCACAACGGTTTTAAGATCTGCCTGGGCAGATCGACGATCTTCGGCGAGCAGATCCAGGAGATCAAAGCGATCGCGTTCGGGCAAGATCTTGCGACTGGTAAGGGCAGCGTCGAGTCAATAGAGATCCTCGATGAATATTGCCGCGAGATCGTGTCACGCGTTACGCTCGGGCCGCGAAAATTAAAGGCTGTCGTCGACGGCGGCAACGGAATGGGCGGAGTTACGGGCGTTCCAGTCTATCGGGACCTTGGCATCGATCTGGTCGAACTGTTTACTGAGCCCGATTCGACTTTTCCTAATCATCACCCGGACCCGACCGTGACCGAGAATCTGCAGGACACGATACGGGCCGTCCGCGAGAGCGGTGCCGACCTCGGTATTGCGTGGGACGGCGACGGCGATCGGATCGGGATCGTGGACGAAAATGGGCGCATCATTTGGGGCGATGAACTGATGATCCTACTTTCGCGTTCGATCCTCGAGACGCGTCCTGGAGCAACGATCATCGGCGAGGTCAAGTGCTCGCAAAATCTCTTCGACGACATTGCGGAGCACGGCGGAGTTCCTATTATGTGGAAAGCGGGACATTCGATCATCAAGGCAAAGATGAAAGAGACCGGCGCGGCTCTGGCCGGCGAGATGAGCGGCCATATATTCTTTGCCGATCGGTTTTTCGGTTTCGACGACGCGACCTACGCCGGAGCCCGCGTACTCGAAATACTGTCGAAAACTTATAAACCGCTGTCCGCTCTGCTCGCCGACGTGCCGAAAACATCTTCGACGCCGGAGCTGCGGGTTGATTGTTTGGACGAAACTAAATTTGACGTAGTCGCCAAGATCGCCCAGTATTTCGCCGTCGATCACCAAGTGATCACCATCGACGGCGCCCGCATTTTGTTTGACGGCGGCTGGGGTTTGGTGCGAGCTTCGAATACGCAGGCGATTCTCGTACTGCGATTCGAGGCCCAGTCCGACGAGCGGCTCGCCGAAATTCGCAATATTGTGGAATCGAAGGTTGATGAATTTATTGCCTCGACCTAAATACGTTCGAGTCGCGCTACTTTTTCCGTCCGGATCTCGCCTTAATGTATGGACGCGATCCGTTTCTTCGTACTTGCTTGGAACAAAAGTGCGGATGCGACGTAAAAAGTTTCGATCAATGAGACCTGGAGATTACGAAATGATGAAAAATTACCGACGCTGCGGTGCTGCCGCGACCGTGACACTGTTCGTTGCCATTTTTATTTCGGCTGCCGCGGCGGCCAATGTTTTCGCCGCCGAGGCCGTGAGATTCACGGTCAGATTGGACCCTTCGGTCGCGGGCAGCGTGCCCGTGAGCGGCCGGCTGCTCATTTTTATGAAAAAAGACGATGGCAAGCCATCGGACGGATTTGGCGTTGACGATCTCAACCCGAATGCCGTCTACGTTTCAGGTACCGAACTCACCGATCTTTCTTCGGATAAAGCGATCGAGATCAATGCAGACGAACTTTCGTTCCCGACAGCGTTTTCGGCCGCACCAGCGGGTAATTATCTGGTATTCGCCCTGCTCGACCGCGATCATTCGTACACGTACAACGGGCCTGGCACCGGCGATATTTACAGCCCAGTTGTAAAGGTCACCATGCCATCCACAGAGGCTGCAATTACTCTTAACAAAGCGGTTCCTGAACGCAAAATTACCGTGCCGGCAAATGCACGTCTCATCGAATTCGAAAGCCCCTTGCTATCGGCATTTTGGGGCCGCCCGATCATGATGAAAGCCAGCGTCATCCTGCCGCCGAGCTACGATACGGCAAGATCGCAAAAGTATCCGACCGTCTACGACGTCAGCGGTTACGGCGGCACGCGCCTCAACGCACTTCGAGGCGCGGCGGCCCGTGAAAAAGAGATGAAAGACGGAAAACGGCCCGAGATGATCAACGTCTATCTCGAAGCTCAAGTCCCGATGGGCCACTCAGTCTTTGCCGATTCGGCGAATAACGGCCCGTGGGGCACTGCCCTCGTCAATGAATTTATTCCGTATCTCGAGAAACAGTTTCGAATGGATGCAAAGCCGTCAGGACGATTCCTGACCGGCCATTCATCAGGCGGCTGGACGACGATGTGGGTGATTGTCACACACCCCGATTTCTTTGGCGGAACGTGGTCGACATCGCCAGATCCGGTCGATTTTCGTAATTTCACCGGCCCCGACATTACTAAAATGCTTCCGCAAAACGCCTTTATGGACCCGAGCGGTAAGGAATACAACCTCGTTCGTGACGGCGGCAAAGAGCTGATGACCTTTCGCCAATATGCTCAGCAGGAGCGCGTTCTCGGATATTACGGCGGTCAGATGGCGTCATTCAACGCGGTCTTTTCGCCAAAAGGAGACGATGGTCAGCCGATGAAGCTTTTCGATTTCGACACCGGCCGGATCGACCCCGATGTGCAAAAGGCGTGGCAGAAATACAATATTTCCAAGCTACTGACTGAAAATTGGAAAACGCTCGGGCCTAAGCTCAAAGGAAAGATCCATATCTTCGTCGGCACCGCAGACACTTTTCATCTCAACGAATCGGTCAAGCTTCTCGATGACGAGCTCAAAAAGCTCGGCAGCGACGCCCGCATCGAATACATCGAGGGCCGCACCCATTTCAACCTCTACGAAGGCGGCCTCGCCGAACGTATAGCAAGCGAAATGTACGCCGTCGCCAGGCCTAAAGCGAAGGTCAAAAGTAACTAATGGAGAAGGCGGTCGCGATAAATGTGACGCTCAGGTAAACCCAGAATATTGAAAATACTATGTGGATAGCTGTTTCAAAAGGCTTGCCTTTCCACAGCAGGGAAGAATAGCCAAAGAACTGAATATACAATCTGGTAAGCCAAAATATGCTGAGTCCTAATGCGATCCGCCGTCCAAGTGTTGTGCTAACAAGATCGCCGGCAGACGTGACGCAGAGTAGTCCGATCAAAAACACGGTCAACGCGACGAATAGCGTATGCACATACATGATCTGACGGCTTAGGAGACTCAGGGAAACCAGTTCTTTTTTCCAGCCAAACCGTCTGGGAAAAAATGCGTGAAGCAGCGCCAGACCGATTTGTAAAAGCCCGGCGATCTTAAGATTTAATTCCATTTTTGTTTAAGAAAAACAGTGTAATAAATGGGGTTATCTTTTTTTCAGATTCGACAGTCAGTCTTGCCTGAGCAAACGTGCTTAGCCACACTGATCTCGAGTGAAAATGAAGTGATCCCAGGTTATACGCGAGATAATTGGCAGTGTCGCGTAAATGCTCGACCACTACGACCTTTCCGTTCGCCGAAAGCACGCGATTGATATCGAGAAAGAAATTGCTCCTCTCGTGTGCGTCGCGGATCTCATGAGCGGATAAGATAACGAATATCCGATCTGCCGAACCATCTGCTTCCGGGATTTTGGCACTTGAAATATTTCGCGTACCGGGAAACGGAGGATATGCCTTTCTCGCTCTTTTTATCGACGCCTCGGTATGTCGTTCGGGATCGTAAAAATCGAATGCTATCAACTCCGCGTCGTTGAATTTCGCGGCGAGCAGCCCGCTCGTTTCATCAAATCCAGCGTTGATGTTGAGTATTCGTTGGGGCAATTCGCGGCCTGAAGATTCTAACCAATTTAAATCGTAAAAGCCCGAAAGATCGTACACGTACCATGACACGATCAATGAAATGACCGTTAGTCCACCGACGAGGATAAGCACAACAGCCGCCACCGCCGAGACGTTGCCGTTCGAGTAGGTTCGAACAACGAACATCGTTAAGGCTATTGCGAATGAAAGGAGGTAGAAAGGCCAATTAAAATGCACAATGTTCCAGACACCTTGAAACGGCTTTCGCATCTTATTTTGTACAGGGCTCGACCCTGCCTTTCTTCCAGTAATATGGTACGTTGCGGACCATGAATGCGTTAGCAAGTCTCACATCGGTCAGACGAAGTGTTTCAATAAACGTAAATTGGTGCTCGAGCACGTTTACCGGCAGCGGCGTCCAATTTTGCCTCACGCCCTCGACGATCAAGACCTGGTTTGATCCGGGTTCATGAGTGAATGTGAATGGCAGCGGCCCGGCAAATCGTCTGGCCTCTTTCCAGTCAGCGAATGGTGAACCGTCGGGCAGCGGAACGTCACTTCCGTTTGGATCCTCGTACAGAAGCTTTATTCCGGAAGCATTTGAATGAACGTCAGCGAACCCATCATTCTCAGTCCGTGTGATGTCGGTGGTGGTGTATTTATAGTGTGTGAAAATATTGCCGAGAAACTCCATTTTCCGTTTATCGGTCGCTGACCCGAGAATATACAGGCCTCGCGATCTTTTGCCGTTTGAGTCTGTGAATCTTACGAACACTCTATAACCGATCAGGAAAAAATCGCTGCCGAATATTCGCGGAAAACCATTGGGTCTCAACTCCTTTGTATTGACCATGGCAACCGCTATAAAGCCCCAGCGGTCGTCGAACGTGTCGAGTTCCAGGCATTCCGGAATGAGCTTTGCGACCTGCTCTTTCGGAACCGCGTAGGTGACAACGAGCGATCTCTCAAAGAATGCTTCGACCGCGAATGGATGATCTTTGAGAAACGAGAACATTTAAGTCACTCAATTAATAAGCAAACTGCCTGTAATAGATCAGAATTATGAAGAGTAGGGCGATACAGGCATTTGCACGACCCCACAGAAGCAAGT
This sequence comes from Acidobacteriota bacterium, assembly GCA_040005135.1. Taxonomy (GTDB): domain Bacteria; phylum Acidobacteriota; class Blastocatellia; order Pyrinomonadales; family Pyrinomonadaceae; genus OLB17. Next base: position 59,007 of record JBDTZO010000124.1, read on the forward strand.
CGCGGGCTAGGAAGTACTCGAGGATATTCATCGCGGCGATGATCACGATCTGCGTTACTGCACTAAATCGGCTCTGAATACCGCTGACAATCCAAAGGGTCATGCAGATCTCGGCAAATCCGATCGCTAAGGTGATAAGGCCAGCATGGGCTTCGCCCAGGATCCTCGCTACTATCGCTCGATGCCGCGGCACCGCACCCAATACTTTGCAGTAGAAACCGTTTACAAGCCACACTGCCGCGATAAAGAGATTCAAGGGATCGATCTGCAAAGTCATTCGTACCCCCAGATGTTAGAAATCGTATGTCCTCGTCGGATTGCCGGTTGCCGCAGCTTATGTTTCCTCGGTCTTGACCCGATATATCCGCCATGCGATGAAGGCTGCTATGATCCCGAGGACGAGGAGGATCGTTCCGGTCCGCCCGACCCATTCTACAAGCACCGGCAGGCTGTGGCCGAAAAAATGCCCGAGTGCAGTGATGACGACGGCCCAGATTATCGCCCCAGCCATGTTATAGACGAGGAATATTCGCCATTTCATATGTGAGGCGCCGGCGAGCAATGCGGCGAAGACCCGCAGGCCGGTGATAAATCGTGCGACGAGGATCGTCTTATTCCCATGGCTCTTGAAATAGTTCTCCATGTGCTCGAACCGCTTTGGGGTCAGCCACAGGTACTTGCCCACTTTCAAGATAAAGCCGCGTCCGAAATGATGGCCTACCGCAAAGCCGATATTATCTCCGATCATAGCTCCGGCGGCCGCGATGAGCATCACGAGCCAGATATTAAAATTGCCCGTCGCCGAAAAATAACCCGCGACTAGCAAGATCGTTTCACCGGGCACCGGCAAACCAGCATTCTCGAGCATCACGCCAAAAAACACGGCCCAGTAGCCGTAGATCAGCATGTAATGCTCAATCAGCTCAAGCGAATTATGTAAAATGTCCATTGCGGCGAATTGCGGCGAAAGGATAAAGGATAAAGGATAAAGGATAAAGGACGAAAGGCGAAGGGAGAATAGACCAGCCGCCAGATCGCCGAGTGTAAAAGCTCAAGTCGAACACGCGCCTCGCCCACTGGGGCGGCGTCTCCGGATCTTGGCCGCGTGTTGTTTTTGTTGCACTATCCTGAATTGCGCGTAGAATAGCGACAACTTCAATTTACCTGCACGCGTTTGCACCGTTCCGCGTTCTTCCACTGACACATGAGGGATCGTTGCCCTCGTTTACTGATCGATCGATCATTCGGCCCGGCATGGAGTCCTTGTCGGTACCCGCCGGAGATTGTAGTTCAAAGATGACTTTTCGGCCTTGTCGTCGGTTCGATCAAAAATGAAGAAAGGTATTTACATCGTTCTTGCTTCAGCGTTGTTGGATTAACTGCATTTGCTAAGGCGGCCGCCCGCAGCCAGCTCGACCGGGTCAGCTAGTCGGCAAGGGCGGCGCAAATGAGAGGGATTCAAATATTATGAAAAGTTGTTCTGAAAAGCCGCGCAAAAGTCGGACGATCGGGAAGACACCACGCTCTATAAAGTAGTCGTTAACCGTGAGGATCGATACGTCCTCTTGCCGGCCGACCCTGAAATTCCTCCCGGTTGGAACGACGTGGCAATTAAATGATCAGGATAAAAAATTCATGCTCAAAAGTTTACTGGCTCTCTCGTTCGTCTTGGTTTCTGCCCCTATGGCTCTGTCGCAAAGCAAGAGTGTCTACACCTCACTCGCGGCTGACAAGTGCAAGACGGTTTCGCTTAACGCGGGGATGGCAGGTAATGCCACGACAAGATGCGATGGCGTTGGCGGATACAAACTGGAATTTTACCTGGACGACGGCCGAAACTCCATCGGAGTCGTTCTACCGTCCGAAAAAACGGCCGGTCTCGACCTCTGGGATCACTTCAGCAATTTTTCCGAGCTTGGCGAAACGGCCGAATGGAGGATAAAAGGAAAGAAACCCGTGGCGTTGATCGTCAGGCTGAAAGTTTCCGACAAAGGCGATGAAGGGTCGCCGAGCTCCTACCTTATTGTTTCCAAGCTGAACCGCACGACCGCCTGTGTAACGGACATCGTGAAACCCGGAAAAGGCCAGAACGCCAAAGCCCAGGGCCTGGCGGACAGAGCCCTGTCGCGGCCTTGTAAAAAAGCAGGACGGCACTAGCAACAATGAGACGGTTCATCATATGAAAAGCTGGTTACCTCAGCAACTGATCCGGATCATTCCGGTCCGAGACTCCACGGATGCCATTGCAAGTTTTCTTCTCAACGGGCGTTCTCGTTCCTGAGCCGTCCACGTTCCACGGTGAATCAGGGACAGATCAAATAACAGTTACTCGAAAAATAAAATATGAACAGATCATCTCGAACCGGCGTTAAAACCACTTTGGCAGCTATCGCCGCCGCATTCATTTGCACGGTGTTCACATTTACCGTAAACGCACAGTCGGACACAGGCCAACCCCTTACCGCAACCAAGCTGGAGGCCCTTGTACAAGAACTAAAAGGGGTCGTGGCGCGGGCCGCCCCGGAGGCGGGCGAGGCAGCTATGGTCGCCCGGAAATGGGATGCCCGACGTGATCTTACTGGCAAGACAAAGCTTGACGTGATCAACCTCCTTTTCCAGGATGTTAGGTCGTCTGTTAAAGATTCGGGGACTCAGTATCAGATCAGTTCCATCTTTGGGATGTACAAGATGATGCCGGATGACGCGATCGTAGCAGAAACGCCGAAGGCCAAATCCAATATCTCAAAACCCGCTGCGGTCAAAAAACTCGTTGAGCTGACCTACCGAAAGCATCCGTACGTCGGGATCGAAGAGACGTTAAAGGCACTTCCCGGACCCAAACCCGACAAAGCCGCAGAGGATAAAGCCAGGACTGAGCGAATTGCCGGCTTTAATGAAGCACTGAAAATTAATGATCAGTTAACCGCCGCTCAAAAATCGTTCGTCCGCCAGAATTACGACTTTGTCGAAAAACTGGTCGATTCAGTCACCGCAACCGCGATCAGTAAGAACTTCCCGACCGAGCAATGGATCAAAGAAGGTTTAGGGAAAAGCTACACAAGTAAATTCACTCCCACCGAACGCAACAGCTTGATCGTATATTTTCAGGGAAAGGCAGGTGAGCGAGTTTTGGAATACGTCAGGGTCATGGAAATGCGGGCGTTGATCGTCAATAACGGCGGAGCGACGACCGGATTCACAATAGCGGAAAAAGGGGAACACCGCAGATTTATCAACACGCCGCTCGGCAAAAGATTCATCGCCGCCTATTTACGAGAAGCGGTAGCGTATGAGGAAAGCAAAGAGAACGCGGTCAGAGCTGCCGATCCCGATGCCGACGGGTTTGCGATCTACAGGACGGAAAACCTGAACAAACTGTTCAATAAATTTGTCGCCGACAATTACAAGAAATAGTGGTTCGATTTTTTCCGAACCGCTTGTCCGAAACCAGCCATACGCTGGAAAATCAGTTACAGGGAGAAACTATCAAATGAAAAAAGCAGTTTACTTTTCGCTCGCTCTCATTCTATTCGGGCTTGCATCGGCGGAGAATGCATTTGCCTGCAGTTGCGTCGCGAGCCCGGATCCCGCAGAAACGCAGATCCGGGCTGCATTCAGCAACTCCGAAGCGATCTTTTCCGGCAAGGTAGTCGAGATCAAAGAGTCTCCGGCAGATCCTACCAGAATGATCGTCAGGATCAAGCTCGCACACTCGTGGAAAGGCTCGGCGAAACGCGAGATCTTTATTTCGACGGCGAAAGAAAGCTCGATGTGCGGCTACCTTTTTCAGGTCGGGCAAAAATATCTGGTTTACGCCAACCAGAACAAGAACGATCTTTGGGTACAGAACTGTTCCCGCACGGCCGTCTTCAGCGACAAAGGCGATGCCAACTATCTGTCGAAATTAAAGCGCAGGTAAGGATCGGCTTAGTTCTGTAAAAAAATATTTGGTCGCGAACAAGAAGCAAAATGATTAAAACATTCAAAAAGACGAACAGCCGGACCGCCGCGGTCATAACTTGGGTATTCGTGGTTTTAATGTTCGGTTTGACCGCTATGGCTCAGACCGAGCAGGAAAAAAGTGCCGAACTCCCCACGCGCATCCGCAGCGCGGCAACCGTAAGCGGTAACACTGGCGGTGAGTCGCACGACAGCTATGTCGTAACAGCACGTAAAGGCCAGACCCTCAAGGTCCAGATCTCATGGCAAACAGAAGACACTAATAAAGCTCAGTTCGTCGTCAGCAGATCGCCTGACTTTTTTGCCGGCGACCTGGTCGAGGGTGGCAGGGAAACGTACGATGGCAAGAACTGGGCGGGCAAGGTCGCCAAAACCGGCGATTATTACATCTACGTCACCGCTCACCCGCAAGCAAATTACAAGCTCAAAGTTACAGTTAAATAAAAGATAGCGGATAAACGAGAAACGGTTGTATAGGCGTGGCTTGCGGCGTTATATTGGGAGCATGTATACGTGCACCTCCGCAGTTCGGCGCTTTTCCCTGAAGCTGCCCATAGTATCGGGATTTCCCGCTTTGTTACTGATCATTTTCGCTCTCTCGTCTGCGGCTTTTGCGGTCGGCGATGCGGCTGAGAATGCGCGTTGGCAGCGGCATTCGGCGAACGTCTCGATCGTCCGAGACGATTGGGGTATCGCGCATGTGGCGGGCAAGACCGACTCGGACGCCGTGTTCGGTGCGATATATGCTCAGGCAGAGGACGATTTTAACCGGATCGAGGTCAATTATCTGAATTCCTTGGGACGCATGGCCGAGGCCGAGGGCGGCGGCGCGGTGTGGAACGATCTACGTCAGCGGATGTTCGTCGATTCGGACAAGCTCAAAACGGACTATGCCGCTTCGCCGGCGTGGCTGCAAAAGCTGATGACGGCGTGGGCTGACGGACTCAATTTCTATCTTTCGACGCATCCCGCAACAAAGCCGCGTGTGCTGACGCACTTCGAGCCGTGGATGGCGCTCAGCTTTACCGAGGGCAGCATCGGCGGCGACATCGAGTCGATCAATTTGAAACAGCTAGCCGCTTTTTACGGCGGCGACCGCGCTGCGGCGGCGGTCGCGGACAATACGGCCTACGACCCTTTCAAGGAACCGACGGGATCGAACGGCATTGCGATCGCGCCGTCAAATACCAAAAACAAACACGCATTGCTCCTCATAAATCCGCATACATCGTTCTTTTTCCGCTCTGAGCTGCAGATGACGAGCCGCGAAGGGCTCAATGCTTACGGAGCCTCGACGTGGGGTCAATTCTTTATCTATCAGGGATTTAACGACAATTGCGCCTGGATGCACACGACGAGTGCCGCCGACCGTATCGACGAATTTCTCGAAACCGTCGTTACAAAAGGTGGCCAGTCATTTTACAGTCACGGCGGTCGCGACATGCCTTTCACAACGTCTGAGATCAAACTGAGCGTTCGAACGAAAGATGGATCGCAGGAGCGCACGTTTACGGTTTACCGCACGCCTCACGGTCCTGTCGTGCGTAAACTGGGCGACAAGTGGGTCACGGTCAGCCTGATGAACAAACCCGTCGATGCACTGGTCCAATCTTATTCGCGGACCAAGGCCCGGAATCTCGATGAATTTAAGTACGTCATGCAGCGGCACGCCAATTCATCAAATAACACGATCTATGCCGACCGTGACGGCCACATAGCGTTTTTTCATGTGAATTACATGCCGCGGCGCGATCCGCGATTTGACTGGACCAAGCCCGTCGACGGTTCAGATCCGGCAACGGACTACAAGGGCCTACTCACATTCGAAGAGTCGCCAAACCTGATCGACCCGCGGAGCGGATGGCTGTATAACAGTAATAATTGGCCGTGGTCGAACGCCGGCCGGAGCAGTCTGCGGCAGGCCGATTATCCAAAATATGTCGACAACGGCGTCGAATCTGCCCGCGGCCTCCACGCGATCAAGGTGCTTGAGAACAAACGCGATTTCACGCTCGAAACTCTGCGGGCCGCCGCATATGACAGCTATCTGACGTGGTTCGACAAGCCGCTGCCGGCTCTCATAAAGGCGTGGGACTCCACTCCCGCCGCCAGTAAGTTGAAAACACGAACGTCGGAGCAGCTCGCGATGCTCAAGGCTTGGGACCACCGTTGGTCGGTCGATTCGGTGCCGACGTCGCTAGCCATTTTTTGGGGCGAGGATATGGTCCGCCGCATTGGTGCCGACGCCCAGCGTGCCGGACTCTCGGCAGAGGAATACATCGCGACGCGGTCGACGCCCGACCAAATGCTCCAGTCATTTGCTGCCGCCAGCGACCGGCTGACGGCCGATTTTGGCAAATGGCGGACGCCGTGGGGCGAGATCAACCGCTTTCAGCGGCTGAACGACGACATCGTCAATCCGTTCAGCGACGCCGCCCCGAGCATTCCGGTCGGATTCACGTCGTCGATCTGGGGCTCGCTCGCGTCCTTCGGCGCCAGGCCATATAACGGCTCGAAACGTATTTACGGCACGAACGGAAACAGCTTTGTCGCCGTGGTCGAATTTGGACCTAAGATCCGCGCCCGCGCGATCACGGCCGGCGGCGAGAGCGGTGATCCTAATTCCAAACATTTTGACGATCAGGCGGAGCGGTATGCGACCGGCAACCTCCGCGACGTCTATTTTTATCCGGCCCAGCTAGAGGGTCACACCGAACGCCAATACAGGCCGGGTGAATGACGCTGATCTCCGGCGCAACTAAAGTCTGCAGATCGACGTGTTAGTGCAATTAATGTGTGCACGAAAACCGTGGTTGTGCAAGAATTTACTTCACACGTATGCGATCGGGGAAATGGCGGATAACTTAAAAAAGGGAAAGGCTTTAGGCCATTACCGAATACTCGAAAAGATCGGGGCAGGCGGCATGGGCGACGTCTATTTGGCGCAGGACACGCGGCTGGATAGAAAGGTCGCGCTCAAGCTTCTGCCTGATCGGATCGCGGACGACGGCAAACGCCTTCTGCGGTTTGAACGAGAGGCCCGAGCGGCGTCCGCTCTCAACCATCCCAATATACTGACGGTCCACGAATTTGGCGACGCCAACGGCGTCCGGTTCATCGCGTCCGAGTACGTCCACGGCCGTACGCTGCGCGAGCGGACCGAGGCAGGCGCGATACGCCTGATCGAGGCGCTCGAGATCACGATCCAGATCGCATCGGCTCTGCAGGCTGCCCATCAGGCAGGGATAGTCCACCGCGACATCAAGCCCGAAAATGTAATGCTCCGCGACGACGGCTATGTAAAGGTGCTCGATTTTGGCCTTGCAAAGGTCTTTGCGGGTCCTGCGATCTCAAGTCCGTCGGACCCTGACGACGCGACACTAGTGCAGCTTCACACACAGGCCGGAGCAGTGATGGGCACGGCCGCGTACATGTCGCCGGAACAAGCTCGCGGCAAGCCGATCGATGCTCGGACGGATATATTCAGCCTCGGCGTTGTCCTTTACGAGATCGTGACCCGGCGTCAGCCGTTCACGGGCGAAACGATCAACCACACGATCGTCGCCATTCTCGAGACTACGCCGCCGCCGATCACGATATTCGATCCGTCGGTCCCGCCCGAACTCGAACGGATACTCGCTCGCTCGCTCGCCAAAAAAACCTCGGACCGCTATCCATCTATCGTTCATATGCTTTCCGATCTGCGGGCACTGACGAAACGGCTGGAATTCGAGGCGGAGCTCGAACGGACGATGCCGCCGAACAAGTCTGATTCGAGCACGCTGATGTTCAGCTCGGCGGCCGTCGCAAGAACGCCGCAGACGGATCTCGGCAATACGATCGCCGTGATGCCGTTCGTCAACATGAGCCGAAACGAGGATGGTGATTATTTCTCAGACGGACTGGCCGAAGAGTTGCTGAACGTTCTCTCAAAGATCCGCGGCTTGCGGGTCGCCGCCCGAACCTCTGCCTTTTCATTTAAGGGCAAACAGTCGACGATCGGCGAGATCGGACGCACGCTGAATGTCGGGTCGGTGCTCGAGGGCAGTATTCGGATGGCCGGCAAACGCGTTCGGATCGCGGTACAGCTCGTAAATGTCGAGGACGGTTATCATCTGTGGTCCGAAACCTACGATCGCGTGATGGACGACATCTTCGCCGTTCAGGACGATATTGCGCAATCGGTTGTCGAAGAACTGCGGTCGCGGCTGATCGGCGAATCGCTCAGCCCAAATGACGCAGATCAGGTTGTTTCCGAAATTGCCGCCGCCGTCCGCGGACGAGCCGACGACCCTGAGGCACAGCGTCTGATGCTGCTCGGCCGTTACTTTTTAGATCGCCTGACGCGCGAGGACACGGCAAAAGCGATCACCTATTTTGAACGGGCGCTCGAGATCGATCCGGGCTACGCACTGTGCTGGACTGAGTTAGGAAGAGCCTATTCGATCGAGGCGGGCCGAGCGTGGATACCGGTCGCGAAAGGCTTTGAGCTTGCGCGTGACGCCGCCAAGCGAGCACTCGAGCTTGAGCCGGATCTGGCCGAGGCATATTCGCTGCTCGCACGGATCCAGGCGACCTACGAGCTCGATCTCGCCGGAGCCGAGGCCTCAAATCGGCGGGCACTTGAGCTTGCTCCTGGCAGTTCCGGTGTTCTCGACGTCGCCAGCGTGCTCGCATACAAACTCGGACATGCCGACGAAGCTTTGGACCTCGGTCGCCGCGTCCTTTTGCAGGACCCGCTGAGCCCCGCGTTTTGGCATAATCTCGGGCTGACGTGTCACGCCGCGGGACTGCTGGCCGAATCTGAGGCCGCATTTCGCCGTGCGCTTGAGCTCGTCCCGCAGCGGATCGTCTCAGGCGCCTTGCTTGGACTGGTTTTGTTGGATGACGGGCGGACCGAAGATGCTCTGACGCAGGCAATGCTCGAGCCGGACGAATTTTGGCGGCTTTGGTGCCTCGCGATCATCTATCACTCGGCGGGCCGAACCGCGGAATCGGACGACGCGTTAAAGCAGTTGACCGAACGACATGCGGCCGGAAACGATTATCAGATCGCTGAGGTGTATTCGATGCGCGGCGAGACGGACGAGGCTTTCAAATGGCTGGGGCGAGCTCTCGCCGACCGAGATGCAGGCATCACCCACGCCAAGGTCAATCCGCGCTTTCGGCCGATTCACGGCGATCCACGCTGGACCCGGCTGGTAAAGGATATCGGTTTCCAGACGTGATCCGCCCGGCTGCTCTGACTATGCCCGCGTGCCCGGTTCCTGGATTGCGTCTGTTCCGGGCTCCTGGATAGCGTCCGTTCCCGGCTCTTGAATAGCTTCTGCTGCCGGTCTTCGCGGTTCTTGCATCTTCCGTGTTCCGGGATCCTGAATGTCTTCGTCCTCGTTATCTTTCTGCATTTCTTTTAACTCCTGACGATAATTTTCACGGCGCAAACGGGTGCCTCACTGTTGTCGTTCTCAACGACGCTTATATCTTGACTCGTTTGTTCAAACTACTTTAATCGCGGGATCGACCCAAGTCAACACCTTTTTTCGGGGTCCGAGCGGGACATTATTGCCCCTAGCTCTCGTTCACCTTGAGCACGGCGAGGAAGGCTTCTTGCGGGATCTCAACGCGGCCGACTTTTTTCATACGCTTTTTGCCCTCTTTTTGCTTTTCGAGCAGCTTGCGCTTACGTGAAATGTCGCCGCCGTAGCATTTGGCGATGACGTTCTTGCCCATTGCCTTGACGGTCTCACGGGCGATCACCTTGTTGCCGATGGCCGCCTGGATAGCGACCTCGAACATCTGCCGCGGTATCAATTCCTTCATTTTCGCGGTCAATAGCCGTCCCTTTACTGTTGCCGTGTCGGCGTGCAGGATGAGCGAAAGAGCATCGACCGGCTCGCCTGAGACGAGGACGTCTAACTTAACGAGCTTGCTCTCGCGATAGCCCGAGACGTGATAGTCGAGCGACGCATAGCCCTTGGAAACGCTCTTGAGCCGGTCGTAAAAATCGAGCACGATCTCGTTGAGCGGAAGATCGTATACGAGCATCACACGGTCGGTCGTGATGTATTCGAACTTTTTCTGTGAGCCGCGTTTCTCTTCGAGAAGCGGCAGGATACCGCCGAGGTACGCATCGTTGGTAAGGATCGTCGCCTCGATAAAAGGTTCCTCGATCTTGGTGATGCGGCCTGTGTCAGGCATTTTGGACGGCGAATCGATTTCGGCCACAACGCCATCGGTCGTCGTCACGCGATACCGTACTCCGGGCGCCGTGGTGATCAGCTCAAGATTAAATTCACGCTCCAACCGCTCCTGGATGATCTCCATGTGAAGCAAGCCCAGGAAACCACATCGGAATCCAAAGCCGAGAGCGGTCGACGATTCGGGCTCGTAAAAGAATGACGCATCGTTTAAGCGCAGCTTGTCCATCGCATCGCGAAGGTCCTCATACTGGACGGCGTCGATAGGATAGAGGCCGGCAAAGACCATCGGCTTGACTTCCTGAAAACCGGGAAACGGCTTGTCTACCGGCCGGGCCGCGTCGGTGATCGTGTCGCCGATCTGGACATCTGCGACCGTTTTTATAGACGCCGTTAGAAAACCTACCTCGCCGGCCCCAAGTTCGTTGATCAGCGTCGGCCGCGGACGATTGACGCCGATGGTTTCGACCAGATATTCGCGGCCGGTATTGAAAAAGCGGATCTTTGTTCCCTTTTTGATCGTGCCGTCGATTATGCGGAACAGGACGATAACGCCGCGGTAAGAGTCGTACCAGCTGTCGAAAATGAGGGCCTTAAGCGGAGCCTTTCGGTCGCCCTTTGGACTTGGCACGCGGGCGACGACCGCCTCGAGGACCTCTTCGATCCCGAGCCCGGTCTTGGCTGACGTCAGCACGGCCTGACTGGCATCGAGCCCGATGATGCTCTCGATCTGTTCCTTGATCCGTTCCGGTTCGGCGGACGGCAGGTCGACCTTATTGAGGACGGGAATGAGCTCAAGGTCATTTTCGATAGCCAGGTAAGTGTTCGCAAGTGTCTGTGCCTCAACGCCTTGCGACGCGTCGACGATCAGCAGAGCGCCTTCGCACGCCGAGAGCGACCGCGACACCTCGTAGCTAAAATCGACGTGTCCCGGCGTGTCGATAAGATTCAGAACGTAAGTTTTTCCGTCCTTCGCCGTGTAATCGAGCCGAACGGCGTGCGATTTGATCGTAATGCCGCGCTCACGCTCGAGGTCCATGTTGTCGAGCAGCTGCGCTTCCATGTCGCGTTCGGCGACGGCTCCCGTCATTTGCAGAAGGCGATCGGCGAGCGTGGATTTGCCATGGTCGATATGGGCAATGATCGAAAAATTTCTAATGAGTTCGGGATTCATACAATCGGTCAAACAAGAAGAATAACAATATCAAACCCCACACAAAATGACACCCGCCCGCATTATGTACCGCGCCGCGAAACGACGTTGAGGACATCCGTCGGGGCTGCCGCTAAATATTCAGGCCGTCCGAGCGTTTTCATATTGGCATCTAAAAAAATATTTTCAAGAAGCGTGTAATTTGCTATAATTGAGGTTCCGAAACGCTCTTGGCATTTTATCGCGCATCTTGAATGCGCCCGAGGAGAATATATGAGAAACGAATACGAACGTGAAGAAACTAGTGCAGCAACAAAATTGACCTATTTGCTCGTGGGCGGCGGTATCGGAGCTATCCTAGCATTGCTTTTTGCACCGAAATCGGGCGAAGAGCTTCGCGGTGATATTGCGGACGTTACCCGCAAGGGCATTGAAAAGGGAAAAGAGGCTGCCGGACAGCTACAAGAAAAGGCCGGCGACTATTACGAAGTGTCGCGTGACAAGGCTGCCGAGCTTTATCAGACAGCTCAGGAAAAGGCGAGTGACCTCGGCGAAAAGGCAAAGGCCGCTGCTGCAAGGACCGCAAACCCTTTTTCGGCGGCGATCGAGGCCGGCAAAGACGCATACACTGACGAAAAGCGTCGCAACGAGTCCAAGGCAATTGTCGAGGGACGCGCCAGCTATCCGATCGTCGACAACAAAGACGCTAAGTAAATTATGAACGCGAACGATCCGCAGTTTTGGATGATGATCTCATCGATCGTCACTGCAGTTTGCTTTATCGTCATGGCGATCGCGTTGATCGCTGTCGCCATGACGGTCAGGCGCGTGGTCAGCACCGTAAACCGCGTGGAAGAGACGCTCGAGCCCCTCATCATAAAGGTTGACGCGATCAGCGTCCAGGGCAAAGAGATATCAGTCTCTTTTGCCGAGATCTCAAATAATCTGTCGGTCGCGACCAAATATTTGGCCGAGTCGACGGCACTGATCAAGGACGAGGTCGCGGAGCTAAAACAGCTCGTCGGCGAAACTGCTGTCACCGCCAAGGATAAGGTGCAGATGGTCAGCCGCACGATCGACCGTACGCATTCACAGGTACTGGATACGACCGAATTTGTCAATCAAAAGATCGTCGTGCCGGCACGTGAAATCGCCGCGGTCATGGCCGGTGTCAAGAAAGGCCTCGAGGTCCTCTTCGCTCCGACCCCGAAACAGATCGACCGCGTCTACGTCGAGGACGAACTATTTATCGGCTGACCGGCCGCTGCGGTCTCTTCAAAATTATCTAAAAACGGCGTGCACGGTATCCGTGTACGTCGTTTTTTCGTCCACAACTTCACGCCCCCGGGGTCTCGATCGTTCGACGCGTAACCCAGTGAATGTTGGTAATCTATCGGAAGTGTGTACCCCTTCGGCACGGCACTTGGGCACCGCCCGAAGATTTACGATAAATACCTGTCTCCCGGAAACGTTCATCATCGGTCCCGCCCGAAAGCTCCCGTTTTGCTCGTGGTGATGCGTTTCCGCAATTCCAACGACGTCCCGGATGAAATTCAGCATCGGAATTGAATTACGGGCCGGCGAGCGTGCTGTGAATGTCGACGGCGTCCGGAGCGTCACCGGCAGATTTGGCGCCAATGGCCTCGGCCTGGACGCGAATGATATCGGCCATAGCTATAATCCCGACAAATCGGTGGCCTGCGGAGCGTTCAACGACTGATAGTTGACGCACGGCGGCCTTGTTCATTCGGTAAAGCGCTCGGTCGAGCAGGTGATCGGGATAAACGGTGCTGCAGCGGTCGGCGAGCTCGCCGATAGTCAACTCGCCGCGGCCCGACGCAACCGTGCGACGCAGTCGAAGTTCGGTAATTACGCCCACACAGGCTGACGAATCGTCGATCACCGGAAACGTTGTTATTTCGTACTGCTGGATCATTTCGAATGCCGAAGCTGCCGTCATTGACGGCCACAGCGTCACAACATCCGTTATCATCGCGTCCGAAACGCGTATGCGTTCGAGCGGGTGAGCGGGCATCTTTCCCGGATGTGGCAAGAAGATGTTGTCCTGCTCGAGCAGTGCCTCGTAGATCGGAACGGGGCGGAATCGCCTTGCCAGCGCATACGACGTCATATTGGCGATCATCAGCGGCAAGATCAATCCGTAGCTGCCGGTCATTTCAAAAATGATCAGGATCGACGTGATCGGCGCGCGGACGACACCCGCAAAAACCGCGCCCATTCCGACGAGAGCAAACGCTCCGACCTCATTCGAAGGATGCTGCAGCAAGTTGACGTCGATGACCCCGATGACGCCGCCAAGCATACCGCCGACAAACAGCGAAGGTGCGAATATGCCGCCGGCACCACCCGAACTATACGAAAAGACAGTAGCCGCTAGCTTTAACAAACACAAGACGGCCATGACTTTGACAGCAAGTTTTCCGGCTAAAGCAGCCGAGAGCGTTTCATAACCGCCGCCGTTTATTCCCGCGGTCTGAAAGAAATACAGTGCTGTGAGTATTAGCAGGCCCGTCACGATTCCGCCGATCGCCGGCTGAGCCCAGCCGGGAAGGCGTTCGAACTTCCGAAAGAGCGACCGCAGCTGTAGCAGAGACTCGGAGAACGCGAGCGAAATGCCGCCCGCCGCAATCCCGAGGATGGCGTAAAACAAGAGCGACGAACCGTAATTCAGCCCGTACGATTCGGTAATGGTAAAGACAGGATGTTCGCCAAGAATCCCTCGTTCGATAGCTGCAGCGATCGCGGCGGCGACGATCACACCGGACAACACGGTTTGATCGAGATCACCGACGATCTCCTCGATCGTAAATGTTACAGCGGCGATCGGAGCGTTAAATGCCGCAGCGATCCCAGCCGCCACGCCAACCGGCAGCAGCCGCTTTACATTCTTTTGGGATAGAGCAAAGGTCCGGCCCAAATTCGTCGCGATCCCGGCACAAATGTGAACGGTCGGACCCTCGCGGCCGAGCGACGCTCCTGACCCGATCTGCAGAACGCCAATAGCAAACTTGCCGATCACATCCCTAAGCGGCAAACGGCCGCCTTTTACCGAGTAGGCGACCTTCACCTGCGGAATGCCGCTCCCGCGAGCTCCCGGCACAACGTAATAAAGAGCGATACCGCTTACGAGCCCGCCAAGCGTCGGAACCAAGACCAGCATTAAATATCCCGAGCCGCCAGGCGCCGATATGGCTGGTTCGATCAACAGCTTTTCGCATTCGATGATCGCCAGATGAAATGATACGGCGGCCAGTCCGCTAACAGCTCCGATCACCAACGTGAGGATGAAAACACGCTGCGATTCGCTCGGGACAAACCGCATGAACAACCCGAGGCTGCGCAATTTGAGGCTACGCCATCGCGGCGCCAAAAATCGCTTGTAAACTCTGATATTTCTTAGGCGAGGGCCGCTCCTGGAACTATTTGCACGCATTGGTCTTCGGCAATTATAGCTTTTCCACAAGGATCTAGCCTCCCGAGGCCGGGTCAATGGCTTATATAACTGTTCGCTCGCAGATGTTTATGTCCCAAAACGGAAGAAACCATGCCAACGACCTTGAATCCGCCGGTTAATCCGATCCATCAAAGCCTCGCAATCGATATTGATATCCCCGAATTAGTTGAGCGCACAATAGTATCGAGGGAGCGATGGCAAGCTCAATTTCACGTTGAGCATAGTAATTTTTGCTTTGGCAAAAGATTTTGTAATAACGAAGAGGCCGGCCGTTAAATGAGTTAACGGGCCGGCCTCTTTGGTTAGTGGTATCGCCAGTGATGCGGCGGTACCCGGGGTTAGTAGTTCATCAGAACGTCTCCGGGGACGCCGAACGGCTGCGACGTGAGTCCGCCGTCGGGACTTGCTGACTGGCTCGACGGAAGCATGAACCAGGTCATGCTCGAGGTACGGCAAACCGCAATGTCGGCTCGTCCGTCGCCGTCATAGTCGGCCGGCACAGGTGTGTCGGTCGCTATGCCGAAGTTGACGCCGTAGAAGCCTGAGG
>JBDTZO010000076.1:0-9043 GCA_040005135.1 Acidobacteriota bacterium
GATCGCAGCTTGGAAGAACACGTTGGTATCAAAAACGGCTCTGATCATTTAACGCGCGATGCTCTTTCGGCCCTAACCTCATGAACAACTTCGTCAAGAAGCGCTTCTAGTTCATCTTCCGTCATACCGCTCTTTGCAAAATCATCGTGAATCGGAGCAACGATCTCATCAAAACTTCGTTCCGGATCACGGGCTTCCCGTTCAAGGAGATATTCAACAAAATCCGGAAGGCCTTTGCCCATTTCATCCGCACGACTTTTAAGTTTGGCCTCTGCCTCTTTTGAAATTTCAACCGTAACGCTCATATTCCACCCTCACCGGCGCAATTTTAACATAATGATCGAATACGCGATCCAAACTGTTATTCCCAACGTATCCAACAATTCCACACATAGAAATATATCAAAAGCCAGGTGATAAACTTCGTATTATCGCGATTAGTACTTTGTCCGATTGAACACCACGTAGTCGGTGTATTGCTCGTCAATGACACCTGACCATGGGTTTGGACTATAACCCCAACGGCCTTCGGCAAGCTTAAATGTAATTTGCAAAGTGTTTCCACCGGGGAGAAGCTCAAAATGCTCCTCTGCGACCAGTATATTCGCATTTACGAACGTCTGGGCGACCAGCTTGTTGTTCACCCATTTGGCGTACATGCGACAATCTGGATCTTTGCAAGAATCGACAGTAACAAAACGGCCGTCAGTATAAAAATTATATTTCCAATCCTCTACGATCCCGTCACCTATCCGACTGTGCATTTTGACCGAAAATTGAGGCAGCCGCTGTCGAATCTCTACTGTCCAGATAAGGTCCTTGTCTTCCGGCCCTTTTTTGGCCGAGAACCGAGACTTCACAATGTCGACCGCCCATTTACCACTAAGATCAGGCCGATCAACGGCGATATTATTCTCAAGCCGCTGTGCCGAGAGCGTTTGCGAACTGATGATCGCTACGAAAGCCAACGTCAGTGTCGCTATGAAATTCAAACGCATAAATCCCTACTTTTGACTTAACATTTTGATCGGCCTCGCTGGGGCTCCTACAACTAGAGCATCTGCATCAACGTCTTTCGTAACCACGCTTCCTGCTCCGGTCATTGCGCCGTCGCCGACTGTCACGGGAGCAACGAGCATTGTGTCGGAGCCGATTCGAACGCGGCTGCCGATGTGGGTCTCGTGCTTGTTCTTGCCGTCGTAATTACAGGTGATAGTGCCGGCGCCGATGTTGGTCTTTTCACCGATGGTGGCGTCACCGAGATAGGTAAGATGGCTCGCCTTTGAGCCGCGGCCGAGACGTGTTTTCTTTAGCTCGACAAAATTCCCTACCTTTGCACCGTCTTCCATGACGGCGTGGCCGCGAAGGTGGGCCATCGGGCCAACGGTGCAGAGACTGCCGATCGTTGAGTCGATGATCAGGCAGTTATCCAGGACCTCGACGCCATTTCCCAATTGCGAATTTTTGATCCTTGCTCCGGATCTGATCGTGCAGCCATCGCCAATTACACTGTCGCCCTCGATCGTGACGTTGGGGTGAATGATCGTGTCTCGGCCAAACCGGGCCGAAGCGCTGACAAATGCGCTTCGTGGGTCGATAAAGGTAACGCCGCTATCGAGCATCAGCTTTGCGATCGTGCGGCGTCCGATCTCTTGCTCCATATCGGCAAGCTGGCGGCGGTCGTTAACGCCTTCTATCTCGTGTGGGTCGCTGTGCTGATAGATGGCCACATCTTCGCCGGCCTCGCGGAGTATCTGCGGGACATCCGTCAGATAATACTCGCCTTGCGAATTGTTATTCTTGACGCCGGCAAGTGCCGCGAATAGCTTTCGGGTGTCAAAACAGTAAATGCCCGAATTGATCTCGTCGATCGCCCGCTCCTCGTCGGTAGCATCCTTTTGTTCGACGATGCGTTCGAAAATACCTGCGTCGTCGCGTACCACTCGGCCGTAACCGGCCGGATCCTTGAGCCGAACGCTCAAAACGGTGCACGCTGCTCCTTTGCCGCGATGGCCGCGGTGTTTTTGGACAAGAGCGGCGAGCGTTTCCGCACGGATCATTGGAACGTCGCCCGACAGTATGAGCAGCGTCGAATCGGTGTCCGCCAGAAACTCACGTGCCGCGTTTACCGCATCGCCCGTCCCGAGCTGCTCTTTTTGCAATACAAAGCCGATTTCCGCGGCATCGAGTTCGCCAAGCACAGCCGTCTTAACGTCCTCAGCCTGATGCCCGACGACGACGTAGATCTTTCGCGGAGCAAGTGCACTTGCGGTGCGGCAAACGTGATTTATCAGCGGTCGTTCGTCGAGCGTATGCAGGACCTTGGCCAGATTCGACCGCATCCGCGTTCCGAGCCCCGCGGCGAGGATAAGTACGTCGAGGGCGGACTGCTGTTCGTTATTGGACTCCATAAAAAAGACTACGCGGCAACGCTTTCTTGCGGCTGCAAAGCGCATAGCAATGCTACCTGCGCGAGCCGTTCCGGATCGTGCCGCACCATCTCGCCCTCGTCCAACAGATTACCATAAACGATCTCGGCCCCTTCAATTGTAGCGGGCGAGATCGAACCGTGGACACCGATCTGTTCCGCACCTTCGCCGGCGTACTTTTCGAGCTGTACCTTACTGATCGGATAGTCGTTGACGACGACATAATCAAAGTCGATCGCGGGTGCGTATTGACGGACAAGCTCGAGGTGATGGCGTGCACTAAATCCGTCGGTCTCGCCGGGCTGGGTCATCAGGTTGCAGATAAAGATCTTGACGGCGTTCGACCGCGCGATCGCGTCGCTCACGCCATCGACGAGGATCGGAGGCAAAAGGCTGGTGAAGAGCGATCCCGGCCCGATCGAGATGACATCGGCGTCACTGATCGCGGCAAGCGCCTCGGGCATCGGTTTGCAGTCGGCCGGCTCGAGGAAAAGTCGCTTGATCATCGTACCGACGTGGCTGATCTTGGTTTCGCCGCGGACCGTCGTGCCGTTCTCAAGATCCGCAGCAAGCCTCACATCGGAGACGGTCGCGGGATAAATACGGCCTTTGCTCGCCAGGATCTCGGACGAAAGCTTTACGGCCTCGGCGAAATCGCCCGTGACCTCTGACAGCGCGGCCAAAAAAATATTGCCGAAATTGTGTCCGCCGAGATCACCTTCGCCACGGAAACGGTGCTGAAAGAGTTTTGAAAGCGTAGCAGAGTCTTCGCTCAAGGCGACCATGCAATTGCGGATGTCGCCCGGCGGCAGCATCTGAAGCTCATCGCGCAGCCGTCCGGAGCTGCCTCCGTCGTCTGTCACGGCGACGATCGCCGACAGGTCTTCGATCCATACCGGCTCACTCGCACCCGCATCGACAAAACGCTTTAGTCCCGACAGCAGCGTCGATAAGCCATTGCCGCCGCCGATCGCCACAAAATTTAGTCCCTTTGGTTTATCCGCAAAAACGTGGTGTTTCATTGTAGCGAGGAAAGGCCCGGCAAGCGGGCCCTGCCAACAGGTCTCAAATTCACGAATGAATGGAAAAAGGCCGGCTCGCGAGGCCGGACGAAAAGATTTTATCACTTTTCCCGTACGGCCATCAACGAAATTTATGGGCACGTTTCAATTTCGTTTTGGGCCGCGTTCTGGTCAAGTGGGCCGCGAGCGGCGCGGGCCTATTGAAAAAGTTCTTGTGACAAACACACTGTTATGCTAAGTTTAAACCTGCGGTGAGACGCACGCTCTCACCCGTCCGCTTTGTCAATTACAATTCACCAGCGATAATATATTCCTCGGCTGCAGTACCCCCAATCCGGGCAAATCAAATGGCAGAAACGCCTTTTATAATCCAAGAGCACCAATTCCAGCGGATCAAGATCATACTTGCGCGTCTATGTGTCGAATGCGCTGCGCGAGTTGTATTTTTGGTCGATCGCGACGGCCAGCCGATCGCCTTTCACGGCGACATCGGCGATATGGACACGACCAGCTTTTCATCGCTCGCGGCCGGCAACGTTGCGGCGACGAGCAGCATGGCGAAGTTGATCGGTGAAGATACGTTTCCGGCCGTCGTACACGAAGGCGAACGCGAAAGCATTTTTATCAGCGTCATCGGCCGGAGCCTTCTTGTGGTAGTATTTGACGAACGTTCGACGCTCGGGTTGGTTAAAATACGCACTAAACGCGCAAGTTTTGAGGTTGCGGCCCTTTTGGACGAAGCAACACGCGATTCGACCAATTTCAGACTAAATAAGAATACATTTTTTGCGGAGATCACGGACGAAGACATCGACAGCCTTTTCAGCTAGTCTCTCGGTCATTTTCTGAAGGTTATGACATTTATCAATTACGCTTCACGCGAAATTAATTGCAAGATCGTGTATTACGGGCCAGGTTTGTGCGGAAAAACGACGAATCTGCAGTATATATACGATTCGACCGCTCCGCAGGCGAAGGGCAAGCTTATCAGCCTGGCGACTGAGACCGACCGTACACTTTTCTTTGACTTCATGCCGCTCGAATTGGGAACGGTTCGCGGCTTTAAGACGCGTTTTCATCTCTACACGGTTCCCGGCCAGGTCTACTACGACGCATCTCGAAAGCTCATTCTTAAAGGCGTTGACGGCGTCGTTTTTGTCGCCGACAGCCAGGAAGAGCGAATGGACGCCAACATCGAATCGCTTTACAACCTCGAGGAAAACCTCGGCTCGCAGGGCTACGACCTATCGCAGATACCTTACGTTCTGCAGCTCAACAAACGCGACCTGCCAAACGTAACGCCGCTCGACGAGCTCACCGTCGAACTTGGCCGCAAAGGCGAACCGACATTCGAAGCGGTGGCGACAAACGGCACCGGAGTTTTCGACACCCTCAAAGCCGTTGCGAAACAGGTATTAACTGAACTTAGAAAAGGCTGACCGCCTTTCGCCGGAACGCTCACGATACGAAACAACTAATAAGAGAAGAAGATGAAAATACGCCTCGCACTCTTTGCACTTTCGATCTTTGCTTTGTCCGTCAACGTCCCTGCTCAAACGAGCGAAGCTCCGGGATCATACGTCAAAACGACCTTTGACACATGGCGATCGACCCAACAGCCAAGCACTGATTCTCACCCAGCGTTTTTTGCTGTAGAGGCTGAACGCCTTGACAGCACCTCGGCCACGCTTACGGCTGGCGTCGCATCTTTCGGAGATAGTTTCACTTTGACAGTAAAACCGCTAAAGGTTGAAATGGGCGCTGACGGTAAATTCGTTCAAACCGCCTACGCCGTCGCGGCAACGATCGGAACGGGACCTACGGACGATCGGGAAACCTTTGCGACGCCGACCCTTACTTTCAAAGTGCCCGCCGATGCAAATGCGATCGAGATCAGCCTTCGACTTGGTAGGAACGCTTCGCCGATCACTACGACGATCAAGCTCGAGGGCAAAACGCACGCTCAGATCGCGTCGAGATAGTAAAATTCAAAATTGCATATCGAATGGCGAAACAAATGTTGACTGAATTAAGGAAAGGCTGAGCCAAGTGCTCTAAAAGAGAAAAAGCCGCGTGGACAGGAGAGTTCACGCGGCTTTTCCTTGTTCGACCCCTAAATTTATTTAGGCATCAGAACTGTGTCGACCACGTGGATCACGCCGTTCGACTGGATCACGTCGGGGATCGTCACTTTAGATTTGCCGCCCTTTTCGTCGGTGATGATCAGATCTTTGCCGTCCATCGACGCGGTGAGCGTGCCGCCTTCGACGGTTTTCATCGTATACTTACCCTTTCCTTCTTCAATTCCCTTTGCGATCGCTGCTGCGTCCATTTTTCCGGCCACAACGTGGTAGGTGAGGATCCCGGTCAGCGCTTTCTTGCTTTCAGGTTTGAGGAGTGTATCAACCGTACCCTTGGGCAGCTTGTCAAAGGCTTCGTTGGTCGGTGCAAATACCGTGAAGGGGCCAGGTCCCTTGAGCGTGTCGACGAGGCCGGCTGCCTTTACTGCCGCGACGAGTGTCGTGTGATCCTTAGAATTTACAGCGTTGTCGATGATGTCCTTGGTCTTGAGCATAGCTGCTCCGCCGACCATCGGGTCGCTGCTCGCAGGCGCCGTGGCTGTGTTTGCCGGAGCCATCGTGTTGGCGGTATTTTTCGCCATTGTATTCGCCGCGGTGGTATTGGTCGTGTTCGTGGCGGCACCGCCGCAAGCTGAAATAAATGCTGCTCCGGTCGCGAGCGTCAAAGTTAAAATTGTTTTGTTCATTTCGATCTCCCCAAAGTTAATTAAGCCGCACAGTCCTAGCCGCATCTGTCTTTCGCGAAGAACCCAAAAGAGCTATCCGTCAGAACGTGACCGAAACCGTGCTTCACTATGGGCATTCGCTCTTTCGGACATATCGGATTCAGATCATCGACGTCGAGCGAAATAAATCGTGGCGCCGACGCGACTTAGATCCGGAAACGCCGAATCGGCGCAGTTTTGCCCTGCGAAATTGGGGTTTTCGAAAATTGTCATAAAATTGGAGCTGACGGTGTTATTACTATGACCGGAAATCGCTTTTCGTTATAAATATCGAGTTTTCAATGATATTGAGCATGACAAAAAAAGACCTTCTATCAATTCTCGCCGTATTTTTAACATTCCTTTTCTTCATTTCTTCCGCTTCGGCACAAAAGGAGATCATTGGTGAAAAGATCGATCAGTATCTTACAACGCGATCGGAAATGGGCAATTTTAGCGGAGCGGTTCTGATCGCTAAGGACGGTAAGGTATTGATCAGAAAGGGCTTTGGCTTCGCCGATGTGGAAAAGAAGATTCCCTATACGCCCGAGACTCAGCAGGAGGTCGCGTCGATCTCGAAGATGTTTACCTCAATGGCCGCCCTTAAATTGCGAGACCAGGGAAAGCTTAAGCTCGATGACGGGATCTGTAAATTCCTTGAAAACTGTCCTGAAAGTTGGCGGCAAATAACCATTCAGCAGCTCATGCGACATACGTCCGGGATACCCGATTATGAAGAGCCGCTCGGCCTCGGTACGGCAAAGTATCTTGAATTTATGGCTAAACCCGATGCTTCTGCTCTGATCGTGGAAAATGCTAAGAAGCTGCCGCTTGATTTTAAGCCGGGATCGAAATTTAACTACAGCAACACCGCTTACATCGTTCTGAGTTACGTTGTGCAAAAGGCTGCGAACCAGCCTTTTTTTGATTTTGTTACCCGAAACATTCTCCGGCCCGCCGGAATGAAGCATTCCGGTGTGATCAACAGCAACCATTTGCCTAAGGATCTCGCCAAAGGCTATTCGGCTAAAGATATCGGTTGGGAAAAAGCTCTTGCTGGGGTGCCGCTTACCGATGGGCATTTGAAACGGGTTCCCACCATTTCGCTAACCTCACCGGAAGGCGATGCATGGCTATACAGTACAGTTGATGACCTCTATCGCTGGAGCCAACTAATGGACGGCAACGAAAAATTTGCTTCAAAAGACGAGGTCGCTGAGATCTTTACGCCTGGGCTGGAGGGCTATGGGTACGGCTGGTTCGTCGGCAAAGGTTTTGACCGGCGACGAATGAGACACAATGGCGGATTGCCGGGATACATCTCGGATCTTATCAAGTTTCCGGACGATAAGATCACGATCGTCGTTTTTTCGAACTTCGACCGCGCCCGGCTAAGTAACATTTCCCGCGACATCTCCGCCATCGTATTAGGCACGCCGTACGATATGCCGGTTCGGGGTAAAGTGATCAAATTAACCTCCGAGCAGATCGGCTCACTCATCGGCGATTACAAAATGGCCGATGGCACGCTTTTGACGATCCGTAATGAACCGAACTTTTTGACGGCGAACTTGCAAGGACGCTACACAGCGGGTCTGATACCACTTTCATCAACCGAGTTCTATTTTCCATTGGCGGATGGAAAGGCCATTTTCACACTGGACAGCACCGGTAAAGCGAAAAGCGCGAATATGCGATATAGCGGCGAAGACCATCTTGCCGAAAGGGTCAACGAATAGCAGATCTCGGCAAACGACAGCAGGTTTAAGGTCACCACCTCTCAAGCTCGTTAACATCCGTGCAGCGAGTCCGATCCGCCATGCAAAAACAAAAAAGCCGCCCGTAATGGACGACCTATTCTAGATCAAAATGGCGGAGCCGACGGGAATCGAACCCGCGACCTGCAACGTGACAGGCAAGTATTCGATCTTCCAAAAAAGGGTTAAATATGCCTTATTTCATGCACTTAGCAAAAAATCAGCAACTACGTTTCGACTTAGTTGCTTCATTTATGCGGAATACTTTTGGGTACGTTTTTGGGTACCTTTTTTTGGCTCGCAGAATATCTATTCCGATTCGAGAAATGTGTCAAAAAACTCGCGAAAAAACAAGAACTAACACTACTTATATTCAAGTCCATCAACTACCACCGAATTAATCTGTTTGGTTTGACCCACACATAGATGAGGTAGTGATAATTGGGTGAAGCACTTTGTCGGTGGGAAAACGAATGGCGGTTTTTACCGACGTATTAGGCTATGAAGAATAATTACATTTCTTATGCGCTTGTTGTAATGTACGGCACAATGCGGTTGACAGCGTGTTCGGTTGTCACGTTCGCCTCAGGTTTCGGTGACATCCACGGCATCGTGGCCGGCACCGAATTACGGAACCGAATCTTAGGTCAAGCGACAAGCTAGTCCCGCCAATCTACTGTTTTTGGTTTCCAACGGCTGCGAGCCCGCGCAGTATCTCGCTAAGGTCACGCTTCATCAGCGAAACTGATGCGCTCACGTCGAGCAACATTGCCTGGACATCATCCATTTCAGATATTGTGAGCTTTGGTGGCTGTTGACCGAGACGGCCCCCGGCTTTAAGTTTTTCCTCGCTTTTGAGCAATCCATCCTTGTCCAGCTTTCCCTCCCTTTGCCATTTTACCATGAGATGAAGCCGCCTTGATTCGGTCTGATCTGAAGGAGCAGTGTTGAGATACATCCATACATCTTCGGAAAACACACTCGACACTTCCTCCGGCGCTGCAGGTTTGTAGCCCGAAAACCGTGAAATTATTCGTGGCGAATTCCCAA
>JBDTZO010000181.1:0-9035 GCA_040005135.1 Acidobacteriota bacterium
GTCGCCCACGACTGGCCGCGGTGTTGGGGGCGAAACGCGAAGAGGATGATCTTGCCTTTGCCGTAGGTTGTTTCGACGAGGGCCGCTTTGCCGTTCAGGTATTTTTCGCCGAGCATCCAGCCGGACATCAACGCGTCCTTGGCCGCGTATCTTGCGACGACCTTGACCTTGGCATCGGCCGCGACATCGAAAGCAGAGCTCGAGGTAAAGTAGGCGGCAACCTCCGGCCCGATCCCGCGGGCGAGGTCCGATCGCGTATCGACCGAGAGCTTGACGATCGAGCCCGGATCGTAAAATTCACTTCGTTTAAGACCTGCGAGTGCGTTCTTGATGGGCAGATCAAATCGTTTGATGACCATCTCGCACGATGCGTCAAAGCAGATCAATTTGCCGCCGCCTGCAACGTATTTTTTCAAATTTTCGACGCCCGCTTCACCGATGCCGCCGGCGAATTCATCCGCGTATCTGTCTGCTGATAGTCCCTTAACGATCGAATTTTCACTGTCTGAGGACAAGATGATGGAATCGAACGAAAGGTTACCATTCCGGACGTCCGCGTCGGTCACGGCCACGCTCGCTATGCTGAAAGTGTCGAGGACGAACCTTGTCCAGCCTTCGTCCATCGAGCCAGCCGATCCTTTGTACAGCCCAATGCGTGGCTGAGTCTTGAGCGGATCTCGTATCTTGCCAAACGCTGTCGCGCTTTGTTCGATCCCGAGCGCGGAGCGAACCTGGTTAATGTTCTCAACTCGTTTGAGCTCGCCTCGCTCCTTATCGATGTCGCGAATTTGCCAAGCGGCATCATAATCGACGCCCATCTGCAGCGGCAGGGTCCATCCAGCGACGTCGTATGGCACCTCGGCGTCGCCATTCGGCAGCAAACGGTGCGGATATTCCTGCCTTTCGAACAAGCTCAGGATATTGTTCTTTTGCGGCTGATTTACAAAGATGACGTAACCGCCAAGCGGCGTTTCCGAGAAATCTGCCTGCTTCTTGTCGGTCTTAACGTGCAATTCGCGTGGCATCTGAAAGATCTCGACACCTTGGGCCAAAAGTATCTCTATAAAACGCGACACGGCCTCAGCGTTCGGCTGGCCGGCGTTGATCACGAAGGCCTGCGGCTCGTCCGGCTTGGGCATGAGGTTAGCCTTGCCGTAATTGTAAAAATTCTGCAGGTAGCGGGCTCGGTATTTTGCGGCGAGACTCAATAGTGCCCGCGACGCAGTCATTTCAATGTCGTTTATGTCCTTTGGCCGCCACACGCCGCCTTTCCAAACGTCCGGAAAATTGGTCGCCGGCTCGAGCAGGTTCGTGAGGCCGCGAACGCCGCGATTCCTTTTCAGCTCATCAATTGTGATCGTCACCGGCGACATCAGGTTAGCGCTTGCGGCTTCGGACAGGATCCCGATCGAATTGTGAAAATAAGGCGCCGAGCGAAATCCGCCGTGCCACCACGTATCGTAGGTCGAATTGGTCGCGACGCCCGCCACGCCCTTTGCCTGCAGGTCGGCCGCCATCTTGTAGCCGACGAGGCCGACCTCACGCAGGATCGACGGCGAGACACGCGGATTTGGCGGGTCGTAAAACGGCGGAATTATGAAACGCGACGCATTTTGTCCCTGCTGATGGACGTCATACACGAATTGCGGAAACCACTGCTGCCAAAAGAATCGCGTGATCGCCTGCGACTCGGCGAGGTTGAGCATAAACCAGTCGCGATTGTCATCATGGCCGGCGTAATGATGGTAAAGCTCGGGCGGTGACGTGCCTTCGCTCTTTGTGCCCAATGTTTTGCGGTACCAATTGGCGACGATATCGATACCGTCCGGATTCGAAGATGGGATCAACAGCAAAATAGTATTGTCCAAGATCTCTCGTGTGTCCGCGTCGTTCGCCGTCGCTAAGTCGTAAGCAAGGTTCATCGACATCTGCGAAGCGACGATCTCGGTCGAGTGGATCGAACACGAGATCGAAACGATCGTCTTACCGTTCTTGATCAGATCGGCAAGCTCACTTTCGCTCGCGATCGTCCGCGGGTCCGCGAGCTTCGCACTTATCCGTCGGTACTTTTCGAGGTCCTTGATATTTTTTGCCGACGAGATAAACGCAACGATCAGCGGCTTGCCGTTAGTGGTGCGGCCGATCTCTTTGACGGCCACGTTCTTACTCGCTTTATCCAGTTTGGCGAAATAATCCGTGATCTGGCTCCAGTCCGCGATCGTCTTGTCGTCGCCCGGCGTAAAACCGAGAACGGAGCGAGGAGACGGAACCTGGGCTGTCAGAGCTGTTCCAAACAGCAGCACGACGACGCAAAGCCACAAAATCGCGGTCGCGAGGCTGACAGCTTTATTCGAGCTTGTTGGACGCGGTAGTAATGAAATACTCATAATTACTAACTGAAATATCTGTATTCACGGCTTCGCTCCGGCGAGTAATTCGATCGGACGATCGCGCAGTGCAAATTCCTAGTGGTCGCGGACTGCTGTTGGTGAGGTTTGCAGCAGATACCATTCGTATGTTCGTCTCAGACCATCTTCAAATCCGATCTTGTGCTTCCAGCCGGCTTCTCGGAGCTTAGAAACATCAAGAAGTTTTTTCGGCATACCGTCCGGCTTGGTCGCGTCAAAGACCAATTGACCTTGATAACCAACAATTTTCTGGATCAGTTCAGCCAACTCTCTGATCGAAATATCTTCTCCGGTTCCGACGTTGAGAAACTGTTTTTCGTCGTAGTTTGCGAGCAGCCACACGACGGCCTCCGCAAGATCATCAACGTGCATAAATTCACGCCGGCTGGTTCCGGTGCCCCAAATTACGACCTCCGGCAGATCGTTCAATTTAGCTTGGTGCATGCGGAAGATCAGCGACGGTATGACGTGGGACGTCTCGGGATCGAAATTATCGTTTTCACCATACACGTTGGTCGGCATGCACGAGGTAAACTTCATCCCAAATTCATCAAAGATATATTCACACATCTTCATCCCGCTGATCTTGGCATATGCATACGCTTCGTTCGTCGGTTCCGGCCTGCCAAGCATGAAATATTCCTCTTTCATCGGCTGCGGGCAATCTCTCGGGTAAATGCATGAGCTGCCGAGAAATAGGAACTTTTTTACTCCATTCTCTTTTGCCGACCAGATCAGATTGTTTTGGATCTGCAGGTTCTCATATAAAAATTCGCCCGGATAGGTCATGTTGGCTTTTATGCCGCCCACCTTTGCGGCGCTGTCGATGACGAATTCGGGCTTTTCACTGGCAAAGAAGTCTGCGACCGCTTGCTGACTCAAAAGGTCAAGCTCATGCCGGGTCCGCAGGACCAAATTGAAATATCCTTCGGAGTGCAGCCGCTTCACGATCGCCGAGCCCACCAGCCCTCGATGTCCTGCAACGTATATTTTAGAATCGTGATCCAATATGCCCCTTACCTGGCGAGAAGTGTACATAGCGTCGCGATCTCGTCGCCCGTCATCTCCGGATTATTGCCAAAGTAGAACCCGTTCGCATGGACCAGATCTGAGTTTGGCCGAGGCACGATATCCTCAACATATTTTTGGTAGAATGGCTGCTTGGTCATGTTACCCGCGATCACCGGACGTATCTCGACGCCGGCCTCGACAAACCGATCCTTATATCTGGCAGCGATCTCCGGCGTTTTAGAGATCACCGGCATTGCAAAGTTCGAAACGACATCCATATGCGTGAGGTCGTAATGATAGAAATCCTCGTTCGCAGACAGTGCGGCATCGAAGCGTTTGAAATTTTCGGCCCGCTTTGTCACGATCTCGTCCCAAAAGCCGATCTGCGTGTTGCCGATGAACCCGTTTATTTCGGTAGGACGAAAGTTAGACGCAATGTCGTAGAACGTGTAATTTGCATAAAACCTGTCGACGCCGGCGGACTGTCGCAGCACCTCTTGTTTGTCGCTCGTCAAATTCCTGTCCCAACCGTGGGCACGCGTCATGACCATCAGATCGCGAAGTCCGTCGTCATCCGTACAGACCATACCGCCCTCAATAGTGGACATGTGGTGGCCGACAAAAAACGAAAACGTCGAGGCGAGCCCAAAGTTGCCTAGCAGCGTTTCGTTTACCTGCGAGCCCAGCGATTCGCAATTGTCTTCGATCAATATGACGTCATTTTCGTCGCATAGCTGCCGGAGGCCGGGCAGGTTATCACAGAACCCGAGTACGTTAGTAATAAAGACGCCACGCAGGTCCCCAATGTATTCTTTGAGTTTTTCCGGCGAGACGTTTAGAGTCTCAAGTTCGCAGTCGATGGCGACCGGGATCAGGCCAAGCTGAATTAGCGGCATCACATTTGTCGGCCAAGTGAGAGCAGAAAATCCGATCTTGTCGCCTCTCTTAAAGGTTCCCGCATTGAGAAGTGCCTGGATGAGCAGCAGATTCGCCACGCTGCCATTATTCACGTAAACTGCATGCTTTCGCTGCTGCTTTGCCGCAAATGCCTCTTCGAATTGACGGCACTGCTTGTTCATACTAAGGATCTCATTTTGTAAAATAAAATCGGCAAGCGCCTTCCTGGTCTCGGTTTCGTGGTAGAAGCTTGATTTAATTAACTTGATCATGAGAGATTCCTTTTTTGCAGCCTCTTTTTCTGAGCTGGCAATTACCATTAATTCTACAATTTCCCGTGACTGAACCATCGGCGTCCATCTAAGTTGCAGCTTGGTTTGAGATAACTTTCAACTAAACAAGATCTCCGGTGATCGAACCTAACGTCCGATGCATCGGAAGCGGCAGACGAACTTTATGGAGAACGCAAACAATCAAAAGCTGAGTTTTCCTCTGAGAGAGTCTAGCAAATCGCGCCTTGCGGGGAAACTCCGTTACTGGTGGAGCTGGTTCGTCGCGGGCTCGCTGCTTTTGGCGATCGCGACGCCGGTGATGGCATTTTTGTTTATCATCAACCGACGCATCTGGCTCTATCCGTTCACCGCGTGGGGTGCAAGGACCTGGCTGCGCGCCTGCGGTGCGACCGTCACGGTCCACGGCAAAGAAAATTTGGAACCCGGCCGAAACTACGTTTTCGTTTCGAACCACCGCTCATATCTCGACACGGCAACCCTGTTTTTCTTTGCCGGACGCAAAATGGGCCTGGTCGCCAAACGTGAGCTTCTAAAGGTGCCGGTCCTCGGACAAGGGATGAATTTTGTAAATATTATCGCCATCGACCGCTCAAACCCGGAACGCGCGATGCGTTCGATGGAAAAGGCACGCGAGGTGATGGCGGACGGCTACTCATTCGGTGTTTTTGCTGAGGGCACGCGGGCAATGCCCGGCGAACTTCTGCCATTCAAAAAAGGTGCCTTCCATCTCGCGTTTCAGACCAATTCGCCGATCATTCCCGTTGCGATCAGGAACACCGACTGGATGATGGGCAAGCGCACAGGCGTTGCGTATGCCGGCGAGATCGAAATGGTGCTGCTGCCGGCGATCGAGACCAGCGGACGCGATCCCGAAACAGGCCTTAGGGACGTACTCAACGAAACGAGGGCCGCGGTCGCCGCCGAACTCGCAAAGGAAACATGATCGGACAGCAAAAAACGTGAAAAGCCGCTCGTTTTCGAGCCGCCTTTTGAATCCATTTTCAAGCAGTATTAGGGCTTTTTCGGCGATGGCGACGGTGTAGGCTTAGCCGCGGGCGTCGGGTCCGGAACGTCGTCGAGAATACGAACATCGCTCCGTCCGAATTTGTAGTCAGAGTATTTCACGCGCATTTTCAGCTTTATCACCGATCCGTCGTCGAACACCAGTTCGTCGTCCGACCGTGCATCGACCGGAAACCAGTATTTACCGTCGATCTGCTCACGCGTTGTCTCGACCTCCGGAAACTTGTTCACCTTTGTTTCAGGCACGGCCTTGCCTTTTGATTTGACGATCATCAGATCATCGACGTCCACCCAGACGCGGCCTACAAAAAGCCGAAGTTTCGATCGTTTCGGGTCGGGAATAACCTTGGGTTTAACGTCAAAAACGTAAAGGGTCAGGTCGTCGATCTTCTGGGTCCCGACGTAGGTCAGGTTATATTGCGAGATCATCGACGGCTCAAGTGCGAACGGATTTACACCGCCAAGGTCCTCGAGATCCTCAGGAGTGACAAATCCCGGCGGAGTCGTCGCGATCGGCATAAATTCGACCTTTTCAAAACGGCCGCCGTCGCTGTTGAATGTCATGAAAGAATCCCGACGGTATGTGCCCGAGATCTGCCCGCCCATTCCTACGGTGCTGACCGAGGCCTTTCGCTTGAACACATAGTCTTTCAAGGCTTCACGGAATGAAGCTTCGTTCTGAGAGACTTTTTCGATGATGTGGCTGATCTCGGCCTGGCTCAGGTCTTTTCGGGTAATGCCCGTTTCCTGAGCCATAACGCTCGGAGCGAGCCCGATCAGGGCGATAAGGCAAAACATTGCGATGCTTTTCATTGTTTCAACTTCTCCGCGGCAATTTGACTATATTGTAGATGCATTTGCATTAAAAATGGTTGACACGGCGTTCGATTTGGCCCGTCATCCCGAAAAATTATATCTCTCGCCTAAGATTTCGCTTGCTGAATGAATGTTCATTCAGTTATACTTTTCGGCACACTAGTCTTTATACGATAACGTCTGTCGAGGAAATTATGAACATCGCCAAAGCCGCCGTTTTGGGGGCAGGAACCATGGGTGCCGGCATCGCCGCACATCTTTCGAACGCGGGGATACCGACGCTGCTGCTCGACATCGCGCCGCGCGAATTGACGCCGGACGAAGAAAAAAAGGGCCTCACGCTCGAATCGCCGGCGGTTCGCAACCGCATCGTCAATTCCCTCTTCGACGCGGCAAAAAAGCTCAAGCCAGCTCCGTTCATGCTCGGCGATAACGCCAAATTGATCACGACCGGCAATTTCACCGACGATCTCGTCAAGCTCAAAGACTGCGACTTCGTGATCGAGGCAGTTGTCGAAAATCTCGACATCAAACACAAGCTGTTTGCCGAGGTCGAAAAATACCGCAAGCCCGGTTCCGTCATCGCCTCGAATACGAGCGGCATCCCGATCGACTCGATCGCCGAGCCTTTTTCGGACGATTTCAAACAGCATTTCGTCGGCATACATTTTTTCAATCCGCCGCGGTACATGAAGCTCGTCGAGGTCATTCCGGGCACGAAAACGAGCGGCGAGATCGCGTGTGCGGTCTCGGGCTTTCTCGACCAGCGGCTCGGCAAGGGCGTGGTTCCCGCCAAGGACAGACCGAATTTTATCGCCAACCGCATCGGCGTTTTCGGCATGATGGCGACGATCCACGAGATGATCGCTGGTGGGTGGACGCCGACCGAGGTCGACCAGATGACCGGCAAGGCCATCGGCCACGCGTCATCGGCGACGTTCAGAACGTCCGACCTTGTCGGCCTCGATGTCACGGCACACGTGACCAATAACCTCTATCCGGCAATTCCGGACGACGAGGACCGCGACGTCTTTCGCCTGCCCGAACTGATCGAGACGCTTCTCGACAAAAAATTGCTCGGCGACAAGACAAAAGGCGGATTCTTTAAGATATCGACCGACGCCGACGGCAAACGCCAGATACTCGAACTCGATCTCGCGACCTTCGAATACAAACCTCAGGTAAAGACGAGGTTTCCGTCGATCGACGCCGCGAAAGCGATCGATGACACCGCAAAACGCTTGAAAACACTGGTTTGGGGCGATGACCGCGTGGGCGAATTCCTATGGAAAACGACCTCGCGGATCTCGCGTTACGCAGCGAACCGCATTCCCGAGATCGCGGACACGATCGTCGAGATCGACAATGCGATCAAATGGGGCTTTGGCTGGACGATCGGTGTTTTTGAGGCGTGGGACGCGATCGGCGTTGCCGAATCCGTCGAACGGATGCGAAAAGAGGGCCAGGCAATACCCGCGAATGTCGAGCGGATGCTCGCCGCGGGCGTTACCAGTTTTTACAGGAACGAAGGTGGCCATCATTCCTTCTACGACCTCATTGCGGGCGAATACAAACCGATGCCCGCTCGGCCCGGCGTCCTGATCCTGAAAGATATAAAGGAACGCACCGGCGTCATCAAGACGAATCCGGGAGCGTCGCTCATCGACATCGGTGACGGCGTCGCGTGTCTCGAATTTCACTCTAAGATGAATTCGATCGGCGGCGACACGGTCGCGATGATGAACTTTGCACTCGACGAGGTGGAACGCAATTTTAAGGGCCTCGTCGTCGGCAACCAGGGCGGCAATTTTTCGGCGGGTGCGAACATTATGATGCTCCTGCTCGCCGCCCAAGAGGAGGAGTGGGACGACATCAATATCATGGTCCGCACGCTGCAGAACGCGGTCATGCGGCTCAGATATTCGCCGAAACCCGTCGTCACGGCACCTTATGGCCTGACGCTCGGCGGCGGCTGCGAGATCGCGATGCACGGGAACAAAACACGCGCCGCGGCCGAGACGTACATCGGCCTGGTCGAGGTCGGCGTCGGTGTCATTCCGGCGGGCTGCGGGACCAAGGAAATGACGATGCGGGCGATGGACGCCGCGGCGAAGGTGCCCGACGCCGATCCGCTCGCGTTCCTCAAAAAGACCTTTGAGCTGATCGGCATGGGCAAGGTCGCGACCTCCGGGCCCGAAGCACGCTCTTGGGGCTACTTGCGTGACTCAGACGCGATCTCGATGAACGGCGATCGCCTGATACAGGACGCCAAGCAGGAGGTGCTGAACCTCGACGCCGCCGGCTTCGTCGCTCCGGTCGAACGCACCGACATTATGGTGCTCGGCGAGTCCGCCCAAGCCTTGATGAAGATCGCTCTGCACATGATGAAACAAGGCGGCTTTGTCTCCGACCACGACGTATTGATCGGCCGTAAACTCGCCAAGGTCATGAGCGGCGGCGATATGAACCATACAGCGTTCGTCTCCGAACGTTACCTGCTCGACCTCGAACGCGAGGCATTTGTCTCGCTCTGCGGTGAGCGAAAAACGCAGGACCGCATCGCGGCAATGTTAAAAACAGGCAAGCC
>JBDTZO010000206.1:0-2680 GCA_040005135.1 Acidobacteriota bacterium
CGTGCATTTATCGGATCCACAAAGCCGAAGATCAGCCTGTCCTCGATGGCCTCGACCAGATCGATCATTTTAACGAGGTCCGTGACTGGTCGCGTGAGACGTCGACCGGAGATCGGGCCGAACTCACCTATTTGCCCGAGAATCTCTCGTTCTGGAGCCGCATCAACGCCAAGGGTGAAACTTGTATCGGCCAAAAATGTCCTGATTTTGAACCGTGTTTCATTACCAGAATGCGGGCTAGAGCTGAGGCGGCCGACATTGTGATCGTCAATCATCATCTATTTTTTGCCGATCTGAACGTGCGCGGCAATCAGTTCGGCAAGGTGCTGCCGGACTATGGTGCAGTCATATTTGACGAAGCCCATTTGATCGAAGACATCGCGGCCGACTATTTCGGCTTTCAAGTTTCTAATTATCAGATCGACGAACTCGCCCGCGACGCGTCTGAGCTGCCGATCGCCGATGCCGTTGCGGTCTCCGGTTTGACCAAGGGTGCAGCCAAGGTAATGGGCCTTGCCGAGCAATTTTGGGCGCGATTCACACAGGCTCGCGGCGGCGACGGGCGTTTTCCGTTGATAGCTGACGCGTTCGCCACGCGCGGCCGCGAAGGCGCGACCCACCCGACGGCTCTTGGCGAGGCATACCACGTATTGGACGAGGCCATGGCCCGGCTCGAAAACGACATCGACGTTTATTCGGAAAAGGTGCCGGAGGCAGACTCGGTCGTGCGGCGCATCAGACAGGCTCGGTTCGATCTCGATTTTATAGTCAAGCAGGCCGATGCAAACTACGTCTACTGGCTCGAACGCCGCGGCCGCGGCATCTTTTTACAGGCGTCGCCGGTCGATGTTTCGAGCCTGCTCAAAGAAAAGCTTTTCGACAAGGTCGACACGTGTATCCTGACTTCGGCGACGTTATCGACCAACGGCAGCTTTAATTTCATTCGCGACCGACTTGGCCTCGGAGCCGCGCAGACCAACACACTGATGGCTCGCTCGTCGTTCGATTACGAAAGCCAGGCGATCGTCTACCTGCCAAAAACGATGCCGGACCCGCGCTCTATCGAATTCACGCAGGTCGCCGCCGCTGAAATCATCAAGATCCTCCGCGTGACCGAGGGCCGTGCGTTCGTGCTGTGTACCAGCACATCGTCGATGAACGCCCTGTTCGAGCTCGTTTCGTCGCGTATCGGCTATCCGTGCTTTTTGCAGGGAACGATGTCGAAAACGGGCCTGCTCGAGCGGTTTCGCGGAACGGCGAATGCCGTGCTGTTCGCGACCGCCAGCTTTTGGCAGGGCGTCGACGTTCAGGGCGAACAGCTCTCGTGCGTCATTATCGACAAACTGCCGTTCGCGGTCCCGACCGATCCGATAGTTGCGGCCAGGGCGAAGTTTATTGACGACAATGGCGGCAGGTCTTTCTTCGATTACAGTGTGCCGCAGGCGGTGATCTCGCTGAAACAGGGAATTGGCCGTCTGATCCGCAGCAGCACCGATCGCGGAGTCATCGCCATCCTCGACCCTCGCTTGCGTACGAAATCCTACGGCCGCGACTTCCTCAACAGCCTCCCCCGCATGAAGATCACCGACGACCTCAACGCCGTCCAGGATATCCTGAAGAAATATTGAATATTGAATATTGAACGTTCACTCCCTGCTATAATCATTTTATGCCCGCATTCTACGAGGTCATGATCGAACGCAATTTCAGCAGCGCCCACCAGCTGCGTGGCTACAAAGGGAAGTGCGAGAACCTGCATGGGCACAACTACAAGATCGAGATCTTTGCTCGTGGTGAGGAGCTCAACAACATCGGCCTCTTGATCGATTTTGGCGACCTCAAGGTTGCCGCCGACGAGATCGTTAAATATCTTGACCACCGCAACATCAATGAGCTGCCGCCCTTTGACGAAGAGCTAAATCCGTCCGCCGAAAACCTCGCCCGCTACTTCCTCGAATACCTCAACACCCGAGTCGCCGACGCCCGCGTCCACGTCCACAAGGTCCGCTGCTACGAAACCCCCACCAGCGTCGCCACCTATCAGATCGATTAGTGGACGTTCTGGTGTAATCGAAGATCCATGATCATTTGAGGTTGTCCTCGCCGTCAAAGCGCAAGAGCAACCAAACCTATTTCAGGCAACCTCTATTACTCGTACCAGTACCCCGACTGATATACAAGACACATCTATGAGACGCGGCGAGTTGAGGTGCCGAGGCCGCAGGACTAAGTGAGGGATTCCGGATTTCTGTGCTATTATCCTCGGCATCCGCGGTCCTCACGATCAATCAAAATCAACACATGTTCGAACAAGCCTTTAAGAATATTGACAATACGCTTCGCAAAGAAGCCGGCTGTGCGACCGAGCTCGATTATATCGAGCAGACGTCGTGGATATTGTTTCTCAAGTACCTCGACGATCTTGAGCGGACTAAAAAGATGTCAGCCGAATTATCAGGCAAGAGTTACGCTCCGATCCTCGCATCTGAATTCCGCTGGGCAACGTGGGCGGCACCGAAGACAGCCGACGGCACGCTCGATCATAACAACGCGCTCACGGGCGACGATCTGACAGAATTCGTCGATCAAAAGCTTTTTCCGTACCTCAAGAAATTCAAAGCCTCAGCGGAAAGTGCTGACACTATCGAATACAAGATCGGCGAGATATTTTCCGAGCTAA
>JBDTZO010000100.1:0-2669 GCA_040005135.1 Acidobacteriota bacterium
CCGTCGGCCCGTCGATGCTTTCGGTTTTTGAGACGATCGGCCTCGAACGCACGATCATGCGGCTTCGTAGCCAAGTCGCGTGGAACTCAGTTGCAGATGCCAGCGTGGATTAGGTGAATACTCGACCATGAACCGCGACATTCAGGCTGGAAAAGTCCCGTCATATTCAGTGGGACTACACGAACGTCGTCAAACGAAACGGAGTTCTGATGCGCTCGGTATAGAGCTGGAATGATCCCGGCTGTATTTACACTTCGATAACGCGCTGCTTCACCGGCGATGACAGCACGATCGTGGTCGTCGTGATACCGTACGGCGTCAGGCGATCGATCATCTCCTGCAAATGCTCGACCGAGGCGACCGCGACCTTCATGATGAACGAATCGCCGCCGGTGCCGCGATGGCATTCGAGCACCTCTTTCGACTCCTGGGCTACCTCGATAATGTGGCTGTAGTCCACACCCGTAATGCTCATGCGCACGAACGCCGTGATCGGCA
The DNA here is from genome assembly GCA_040005135.1 of Acidobacteriota bacterium. GTDB lineage: Bacteria > Acidobacteriota > Blastocatellia > Pyrinomonadales > Pyrinomonadaceae > OLB17. The sequence goes on from JBDTZO010000100.1 coordinate 499, forward strand.
GCCCGACTTTGGCTGTATCGATCTCGGCTCGATAGCCGGTGATGATGCCGGCGTCTTCGAGTTTGCGCACGCGTTCGATCACCGCGGGCGTGGTCAAACCCACGCGGCGGCCGAGCTCAGCGAAACTGATCCTCGCGTCCAACTGCAGTTCTCCCAATAGTTTACGGTCAATTTCGTCGATCATATCAGCTTAAATTATTGTGATTCAGATGTTTTCCCGGCCCGATCGTGCAAATTCCCATTGTAGATAATAAAGTAAGCCGGGCAAATAAACATACATTATTAAGCACGATAAGGTTGCGGCCGTATTTTACTCATTCCAGTAAGTTATCAATTCCATTACAATTGATTATTCACAGATAACCTTGCCCGTGTGAGGCACATCGAACGTATGAAAGGAGCCGCCGCAATGCTGACAGAAACGATCCCCGCCGTCGGGCAAACCGATTTCGCACTCGAGAATTTTCAGGTGTCGGACTCTGAGCTGCCAGAGTTTCGGGACATGAAGTTCGAGAATATCAATGAGCTGCACATCGACCATCCCGGAGCGAACGATCAGGATTATCGAACGCGTCGTGATTATATTGCGGGCCTCTCCAAAAATTTTAGAATGACCGGCGAGATCACCGACGTCGAATACAGCCCGCGCGAGCAGCGCGTCTGGCGGTATGTCGCCGAGGAGCTCGAGGACCTGCATCAACGTTACGCGAGCCAATTTTATCTGCAGGCGAAACGCGATCTCGGCATTACGACGAAACAAATTCCCCAACTTTCTGAAATGAACCGGCGTTTGAAGCAGTTGACCGGATTCCGCCTGGCACCGATCGAGGGCCTGGTCGAGACCCGCAGTTTTCTTTCGTGGCTGTCATATCGCGTGATGCTCTGCACCCAGTACATACGGCATCACTCGCAGCCGGCGTACACGCCCGAGCCTGACATCGTACACGAATCGATCGGCCACATTCCGGTATTTACCAATCCGAGTTTTGCGGACTTTTCGCAGTTCATCGGCCACGGTGCGCGTATCGCAACGGATAAACAGCTCGAGGAGCTTGGCCGTCTGTATTGGTTCACCGTCGAGTTCGGACTCGTCGAGGACACGGATGGAGTTCGTGCCTACGGAGCCGGTTTGCTGTCGAGCTTTGGCGAGCTCGAACACGCATTTTCCGACAAGGTCGAACGCCGCCCATTCGACCTCGAACAAGTCATCAACCACGAATACACCTACAGCGACATGCAGCCCGTTTTATATGTAATTCCGTCGTATGCTGAACTAAAAGAGGTGACGCGGAAATATATTAAGAGTTTTGGAAATTAGTTGTCTTATCGGACAACTTAATGTAGAATCTAGTATGGGCGAGAGTGTAAGAGAAGTCATTCTGTTCAAGCGATACTTTGATGAATTCTTTGACAAACAAACGCGAAAGGTTCAGGAAAAACTTTACTGGTCCATCAAGATTTTACGAACTGTTGAAGATATTCCGCGAAACCATTTGAAGGCACTGGCGGGTACTGATGGATTGATGGAAATGCGGACTCAGTTTGGCGGAAACATTTATCGGGTGTTTTGTTTCTTCGACGAAGGAAAAATAGTTGTTCTGATGAACGGCTTTCAGAAGAAAACAGAAAAAACGCCGCAAAATGAGATCGATCGAGCCTTGAGGATCAGAGAGGAATATTATGCTGAAAAAGGGTGACGTCAGAACAATTGACGAGTTCGCGGACGAAAAATTCGGTAAGGTCGGAACGGCAAAACGAGACGAGATCGAACGCGGATTTGAGGAATTCAAACTCGGCTATATGATCCAGGAAGCCCGAAAGAAAAAAGGAATGACCCAACAGGAACTCGCCGATAAATGCGGCACGAATAAGGCATATATTTCGCGAGTCGAGAACGATATTAAAGATGTTCGCCTTTCAACGCTGCGAAAAATAGTCGAATCGGGCCTCGGCGGGGAATTGAAATTGGCTATTAAATTGTGAAGCTGCGTATGGAACTCGAAGATTTTGCTGCGATAACCGGCTTGATCGTATCGGTATCGGTCGCGGGTGGAATTGCGACGGTTTACAATCACTACAATCCGCCACCGCCACGGCCGACGTCCGAATTTGGGATTTACGATATTTAGAATCATGACTACACAAAATCCGTTAGGACTAAAAAAGATACA
>JBDTZO010000047.1:0-8926 GCA_040005135.1 Acidobacteriota bacterium
TTGCCGCACTCACAACGCCTTGCAGAAGCGTGTCGTGGAGATCCTGAGCGATGCGTGTTCTCTCCGATAACCGAGCTTCAAATCGCGTGTTTAAGCGAGCGGTTGCCTGAGACATCCGTCGTTGATAGAACAGCCAAATTAGAGCTCCAAACAGCAGCATAATTACGAAAATACTTAAAGTTCGAAACAAATACGTTTGATAAAAGGCGGGCTGAATTTCAAAGTCGAGGGTCGTCCCTTGGTCATTCCAGACACCGTCGTTGTTGCACGCAATAACGAAAAACCGGTAACTGCCAGCGCCAAGATTCGTATAGGTTGCCTCGCGCTTGGTACCAGATTCTTGCCATTGTTCATCAACACCCTCAAGTCGATAGCGAAAGCGTACTCTCTCAGGAATTGATAGGCTCAAGGCGGTAAAATTAATTTGAAGTCTTGTAGTTCCTTTCGGCAATTGAAGGAAAGGCGTTGGCTCAAAGGATTTTTCGTCTATGATTACCGACCTGATCGACACCGGCGGAACAATGGAATTGGTTGAAATTTTCTTAGGATCGATCCAAACTACATTTTTGGAAGTGGAAAACCAAAGGCGGCCGTCCGTTCCTTCGACCGCCGTGGGAAATGGGGCGTTTTGCTGCGCCGTACCCTGTAGTCCGTCGAGAAAATCAAAAAGTCGAAAACGTACATTTTGAGTAGGATCATTGAGAAACAAGCTCACCTCTTCTTCCGGGATATGGACGATTCCACGGCTTTCGTTTAGCCATAAAGATCCGTCGCGCGTCATAACAATTCCTGAAACGCCACCGAACTCTTCAGATTCCTTCCCGGTAATCATATAGAAGCGGTCTCCTGTGTAAACGGCTACGCCATCCGTCCCGCCAACCCAAATATGCCCGCCGCCCTCTTGAATCGCTTTTACGTCGCCTACCTCCAGCCCATCGTCACGCGAGAATGTTCGGATTTTTTCAGCGTCAATTTCCGTCAAACTATTTTTGGTATATCCAAACCACTTTCGGTCGTGTGAATCGATCGAACCAACTATAGGTGTCGCTTTCGGCAATTCGGACTGTCGCTCATAACGCGACCAAACTCCGTTGGTAAGATTAAAAAGCCCTTCGTCGCCAAAGTAGAACCAAAATACATTTTGATGATCTTTAAAGATGGAAGAAATTTGGGTGGATTTCGGTACTGGAGCATTTAAAGTTTCTGAATAAACGTTGTCCCGAATACGATGGATTCCGACCGCTCCACCTACCCAGAGATTATCCTCATCGTCTCGGTAAATGGCGCTAAAACTACCCCATCCAATTCTGACCGGAACGGATTCGCCATTTTTTATCTCCCAGACCATCCGACTGTCTATCCAAACCTTACCGCCATGTCCGGCAGCCAACGCAAAATTCTGTTCTCCCGGAGGAAATCGAACCGGTACAAAATCGCTTTGTCGAAACCGGTCCAATCCATTTGCTGTGCCCACCCAGATATTACCTTCGCGGTCCTCAAAAACTGTAAAAATGAAATCGCTACTCAGACCTTCCTTTTCGGTAAATGAGTCGATATTTGTACTTCGCTTTGTAAATGTTTGTCCGCTCAGACGGTCAGTATAAGGTACGCGCCGGATTCCATCGCCGAGACTGGTTACCCAGAGAGCCCCTTCGCGATCAAACAATATGTCCTTCGAACCTACTCGAATTTCCGGACCCAACGGTTCTCCAATGATTCCAGACAATTTTATCTGTCTGACAGACCGCATTGTTTCCGACATCCACATCGAACCTTGCGGCGACTGAACTATTTTTAGTACCTGGGTGACATGTTCCCCTGTAGGCTGAAAAGATCGTGAGCCCTTTGGTAAAAATACTACAGTGTCCTCGGTCGCTACCCACAGGGTGCCATTCTTATCAAGTGAAATAGACTGCGCGGCTTTTCCGGGGTAATTCCATTCTGAACCGACGCGTTGCCAGCGCGAATCTTCAAACCGCGCCAGACCGTTACTCGCAGCAATCCAAACCGTTCCGTCTTCATCTTTGACGAAGCTTGGAAATCTGCCGACTGGTAATCCATTAGCTTCGCCGTAGTTGGTCAGGTTTCCATCTTTCAAAAAGCTGGCCCCGCCAAACCAATACCCGATCCATAACCCGTCGTCAGGAGTCACTAACAGGCTAAAGATCTCGTTAGAAGGAAGTTTGCCGCCTGACTGAGGTTCATACCGATCGAATTGAACTCCGTCAAAACGATAGAGGCCATTAGTACTACCAAGCCAAAGGTAGCCGTCGTCAGTTTGGGCGATGGCTCTTATTGCCCCAGGAACTCCTTCTTTGGCAGTCCACGCCGTGTGGTAAAACTGATCGATGGTCCGATCGCGATCGAGGGCAAATATTGCAGGACAGATCAGGAACCAAAGTAAAACAACCCATACGAGACGCGCCGAGGACCTCAAATAGATTGTTCTAATGCAATCGTCACCTCTAACTACTAAATTGGCAGTTTCCGACGATGATCCCATTGCTCTTTCGCCTTCGTTAAGCTTGACAGTGTTTACAAATATACTTAGGTAGTATAAACCGAGTTTTAAGTAGCCAAAATCACCAAATAATGGAAATTTTCGATAACTCTTTTTAGTTACGCTTAGGCACGACGACCTTGAAGAATCAATGATCGGTTACACCCGAACAGGGAAATTGTGCGACGTATTTTCCGGAGACGAATGTCCTCACCAATCGTTCGTTTGTCTTCATATTTATATTTATGGCCTTCAAATGACCTCACGCGATGAAGGCGATAAATCGAGCTGAGCTGATTGGAAAGCGAGAAATGACGGACTGCCCGATATTCATTGACGGATCGATGAAAGACACGTCGGTTGGGTGACCCAACCAGTATTTGTATCCAAGCTCGCTCCTCCCGTTTTGGCCGGGTCTTCGCCCCCGAGCCAATTTCCTCTACGTCTGCCGTCAGCGTCCAATCCCGATTCTTGATGTACTCTTTCATCTTGTTGAGCTGCATTGGAAGGGTTTGCTGATCCCGCGTCGAAACTCGCGCGTAAATTCCTACTCGCATATTTTAATCTTAAACCCTTCTCGCCGACGAACTCGGCCGTTCGGACCGAGTCCGTCTATACGGTATAAACTTTGACACCGATTTGGATGTAGTCAAACCGGAATCATTCGCTATACTCGATAAGATCGCTGAAATCGCAAAAGGCAAACCCGATTGGAAATTCGAGATCGAGGGCCATACGGATTCGGTGGCCAACGACGCTTATAATCAGACTCTATCGCAGCGGAGGGCGGACTCCGTTCGTGTGTATCTGATCAAAGCAGGAGTGTCGCGCGACCGGCTCACTGCTGCCGGGTTCGGCGAGACAAAACCAATAGCCGATAACGCGACCGAGATCGGCCGAGCTCAAAACCGACGCGTCGAACTTGTAAGAAAATAAACAGGAACAAAAAATGAAAAAATTGGTGATCTTGAGCGTGGCGACTCTCTTCTTGGCTATTGCCGCACAGGCATCGTTTGGCCAAACGGGTGTTCACACGCCGGAAAAAGGTTCGCCGGAACGAAAGGCGATCCTTGATGCCGTGCGTAAATATCGTAAGGCTTCGTCAGAGATTTATTCACCGACAGCTTTTCGCGTGTCTAAAGACTGGGCCTTTGTCGCCGCCCCTGACCCTTCAGATCCTGATGTCGATACAGAGGCATTTGAGGTCATTCTTCGTAAAACCGGAACCAAGTGGAAAGTAGTAGACGAACTGAAAAACGTCGAAGGAACCGATCCGGCTGTGGAAGTTAAACGCGTCCATAGAAAATTTCCGTCGCTGCCGATGGCGGTCTTAAACATAAACTGACTAACGAGGAGAATAAACATGAGAGCAGTGACGATTCGAAGGGAGCCGATCTCTAGGTCTTTCAAAATATTTTGTTTGTTTGCGCTAGTGTTCTCGTTTTTGATTATCTCTGGTTCCGGCCAGACTCCGCCTAAAACAACCCTAGGTAAAGTCAACGGCAGTCCAGGCTGTGGTAAGAGCGCGATCTGTTTTGATACCCCGCGTGATGGGCTCGCCCGAGAGGAGTCCCGCAGCGAATTGTTTTACGCCATCATTCTCAAAACGACCAAGACATGTGGCGTGTCGGAGCAAGAGCGCCAAGAGATACAAGCCGAATTTCCACATGACAAGGTGTTTGCGACCCAATTCGAATGCGGCGGCGATGACAATGCGGTCACATACGAAAACATAGACCGCGAGCACGGTTTTGTAGCTGTGTACGCCGGACGCAGAAAAGTAGACGCCTTAAAAAGGCTCAAACTTATTAAGAAGAAAAAACAATTTGCCGAAGCAAATTTACGCAGAATACAGGCGATCCAGGTCGGAAGTTAATTTGCTGTGAAATTTCGCACCGGACGTCTAGCCGATAGTAAGGGCCAACCTTCTCGGCCAGAAGCACGACAAAAAATGTATCGGCGGCGATCATCGCACCGCAAGTAAAATGTCGTCGATAGCTGATAAAGATCGCTGCCCATTCGGGATAACAACGGGTTCGGATATCAACAGTTCGGCCAGGCGAATGACCGACCGATAGAAGCAGCATTTTTACCCTAAGACCGGCTATTTGGCTCCTGCGGACAGAAGGTTTCATCTGCCGCAACTCAGGAGTTGCCGGTGACAGGCCGAAAGAGTTTGCTCATTTGCGGAACGGTGGTGAGGAACGAGACTTACCTGCGGAGCCAATTAAATCAATAAGTTAGAGGCGTCGTTTGACGCCTTTTTCTTATTGAATCCGCTAAGGTTTTCTCTAATTATCCCCTTATCGTAATTCGCAACTAATTTTTGTTTAATAAATGAACACCGGTTGGGTCGGCAAATCGCCCTTTTGGCTTTACTGCTGTAATGGCGAACGGTGCTTTCCTTCGTATTCCACAACCAGACTACGATCATGGAAACGGGGAATGGAACGCAAAATGATTTTATTTTTGGAGCTTTGGGTCTATAATCAGGTCGTATTAAATCAGAAAATTCAATAAAAAATGACGAATCTCAACAGATCACGGGATTGCTTGCGGATTGGAGTGGCGGTGATGAACTAGCGCTTGAGCGGCTATTGCCGATGGTCTACGACGAACTGCGGAGGATGGCCCGCGGATATATGCGGCGCCAGCCGCCGAACCATACTTTCCAAACGACCGATCTGATCCATGAAGCCTACATGAAATTGGCGGATGGAGCCGGGCGGGACTTTCAGAACCGGGCGCACTTTTTTGGCGTGGCTGCCCAAGCCATGCGGCATATTTTAGTCGATTATGCCCGGTCGAAGCATAGCGAGAAACGAGGTGGCGGACGTGAAAGGGTTTCATTTGCGGACGGTATCGCTGTCTCTTCCGATAGAACGGGTCAGCTGCTGGCATTGGACGAAGCGCTGAAAATTCTCGAGTCGCTAGACGAAAGAAAGTGCCGAGTTGTTGAGCTGCGATATTTTGGTGGACTCACGAATGAGGAGATCGCCGAGGTGCTAAAGATATCAGCGGAAACGGTAAAGCGCGATTGGCGTTTTGCCCGAAACTGGCTGCTGCGCGAACTTGCGACCGACATTTGAGTTATTTTTTCCTGTCGATGTTCCTATTTCCTTCCAAATTACGTTTTCACTAGTAGACGGGCGTTTCCGTAGCGACAAAAAAGTGGGAAACCGCGCGCCGGTACTTTTATTATGAATGCGGCACGGTTGATCCAAATCGAAGAGCTATACCACGCGGCGACGGAAATCGCTCCATCAAATATCGCTGCATTCGTCAGCTCCCGCTGCGGCGACGACGATGACCTGCGGCTCGAAGTCGAAGCACTTCTCTCGTACGACGACATCTCGGATAGTTTCATCGACAGTTCGCCGGATGCGATCGCGGCGGAAATGTTTGCCGCCGAGGTTGTTCCCGAGCTTATCGGAACCACGGTCGGACATTACAAGATCGAACGTCTCCTAGGCGAAGGCGGAATGGGCAAGGTCTATCTTGCCGACGACACGCTGCTCAGCCGCAAGGTCGCGTTGAAGATACTACCGCCAAGCCTGATCGAACATCATGACCGCTTGAAACGTTTCAAGCAGGAAGCCAAAGCGGCGTCTGCCCTAAACCACCCGAACATACTGACCATCCACGAATTCGGGACAGAAGAAGACTCAAACTATATCGTTACGGAATTTGTCGATGGCGTGACGCTGCGTCAAAAAATGGCAGGCAGCCTGACGATCAAAGAAATGCTGGATATCGCGGGCCAGGCGGCGTCTGCTCTGGCTGCCGCCCACGCGGCCGGGATCGTCCACCGAGACGTTAAGCCGGAGAACATAATGATCCGCCGCGACGGAATCTTAAAGGTGCTCGATTTTGGCCTTGCAAAGCTTTCTGCCCCGACGGTGGAGGACGATGAGTCCGGTCGAGAGGCCGCAACCATGTTCAAGACGGAACCGGGCATGGTGATGGGCACGCTCCACTACATGTCTCCGGAACAAGCACGCGGTGTTAAGGTCGACGCGGCAACGGACATCTGGAGCCTCGGTGTGATCATTTACGAAATGTCGACGGGCAAACTGCCGTTCGCCGGGCCGACTCAGACCGACACATTAGTCGCAATATTGAACCAGAGCGTACCAATGAACGAAATATTCATGAACGATGCACCGGCAGAACTCAAGCGCATTATAGAAAAGACACTCGCGAAAAACGCGAACGAGCGCTACCGGCATATCGAGGAACTCGCGTCCGACTTGAAACGCGTCTATCAACGCCTGGAGTTTGAGGCCACGCTAAAACAGACGCGAGGCGATGTTCACATGACAGACAGTTCCGGTGAAGCACGAGAAACTTCGACGCGGATGATGCCCGCCATCGGTAATGAGGCGGTTCAACAGCCGAATGCAGCGAACGACGCGGAGCCCATTAGCACAACGTCGACTGGTATGCCGCGTGCCTATGCGATCGCTCTGATCGCGGGCCTTATTGCTGTGGCCGGAATTATCGGTGTCGTCGTTTGGCGATCGGCCAGCGCTGGCACAGCCGCCGAACAAAAAACTCAACAAGAGTCTGTTCCGCCTGCAGTTCCAGTCCCGCCCGCTCAGCCATCGCGAGTCCTAAATTATTCCCTGACCGTTCAAAGCTTTACGGACGGAAAGTACAAGGAACCGTTCACGCTTTCGGGCGAAATGCTGTTTAGAAACCGGGACCGCATTCGGCTAAATATCAAAAGCCCCAAGGGAGGCTATCTCTACATCTTGAATCAAGGCCCGAAGGACGAAAACGGTGAAGCGTCGTACAACATTCTGTTTCCGTCACCGACCGCGAACGCCGGCACTGCGCAATTGTCGGCAGGACAGGAAATTCAAATTCCCCAGCAAAGCTGGTTCGAACTCGATGCGAAAGAGGGGGCGGAGTTGGTCTGGCTCGTTTGGTCGGCCAATACGCTGCCCGAGCTCGAATCGGCAAAGCGGTTCGCGAACCCGGATGACAGAGGCCGAATTAAAGATACTCAGTTGGTCAACTCGATCGAATCGATGCTGCAGCGGTATCAGACGACCAAAGCATCCGTCGAACGAGATGACAATAAAAAAGAATCACATATAAACGGCAATGGTGACACCGTCGTTCACCTTATCAAACTTGAACATCATTGATCATCAGTAAACGAACGAGGTACGAAATCATGCTGAAATACATATTTATTTTTATAGGGATCTTGATTTTTCCGGCGCTGGCGCTTGCTCAGTCCGACCAGGACGCTACGCGAGATCTGTGGGACACCGGATTCATAAAGAAACGGCCCGTCGCAAAGAGCCCGGCTCGACACGTCCGACCGGTGCGTTACCGGGTCGTCGGCAAGAGCCCGGTTTCTCCGTCGGACAAAACAGTCGCCGGATCCGCCGTCGTCGGCGTAACTGTCTGGCGGCTGCGGCCTTCAAAATCCTCGGACGCGGCTGAGGTCCGGCAGCTTGTGCACCAAGAGGGGGAATGGACGCCCGAACGCGTCGGCGGCGCAACGCCGTTAATGGAAGGCTCGAAGGTGCAGCTAACGATCGAATCGCCGCGCACCGGCTATCTTTACGTGTTTGACCGCGAGATGTATGCCGATAAAACGTTTGGGGACCCGGTTCTGATCTTTCCAACGCTCAGGCTTAACGAGGGCGACAATAAGGTCAGTGCGGGCAAGGTTATCGAGATCCCATCATCGGACGACAAACCGCCGTATTACACGCTCAAGCGCAGTCGTGACGATAACACCGGCGAGTCGCTGACGGTTATCGTCTCCGATACGCCGTTGACGGATGTATCGGTGGGCATGGCCGCCCAAAAGATCTCCACTGAGCAGTTCGAATCGTATCAGAAGCAATGGGGAGCAATGACCCAGCAGCTTGAACTCGAGAGCGGAGCGGGAACGGCTATGAGCAAGGCGGAACGTGCGGCGGCCACGGGAAAAAAGGAACTAACGCAGGACGATCTGCCTCCTCAGACTATCTATCGCGTCCATTCAAAGCCCGGCCAGCCGTTGCTGTTGACGATCCCATTGTCTATCAGTTCGAAACCGGAGAAGCCGTCCGTCAAGTCTGCTCCATGAATGTGAGCATATCAGATGTTATTGAAGGGTGACTCGCAGTGCCATTGGATCGGAGGCCCTATGTTTTTCAAAGGCTATTTACTCATATTTCTTTGCTTGTCGGCTGTCGATATACAGGCCCAGGTCGTTCCTCAGCCGAGCACACTTATCCCCGGCCAACCGATCGAGCGAACGATCGCGGGTGGCGAGTCGCACACGTATCAGATCTCGCTTTCGGCGGGACAGTTCGTGCACTTTACAGTCGAGCAGAAAGGCATTGACGTGGCTCTGGTGCTCGCAGCCCCGGACGGCAAGCAGATAGCCGAGTTCGAACTCACTGGGGTTGGCGGCGGGCT
>JBDTZO010000259.1:0-2649 GCA_040005135.1 Acidobacteriota bacterium
ACTAGATCGAAACAAATAAGTCATTCCCGAGGACAAATAGCTCGTTCCCGAGCGCAAATAAGTCATTCTTGAGTGCCGATAAGTCATTCCCGCGTACAGATAAGTCATTCCCGAGGACAAATAGATCATTCTGGAGCGCAAATAAGTCATTCCTAAGCGCAAATACATCACTCCTGAGCGCTGATAAGTCGTTCCAGAGCGCAGATAGATCATTCCTGAGTGCCGATAAATCGTTCCCGCGGACCAATGAGTCACTTCACGATAGCTGTAAAGCATTAAAAGGTCTTGCCGCCCACAGAATGGTCGGCTATTTGTTCAATATCCAAACGTCAAAAGCGAAGATCCGACGAAGCATACGTATAATTTGCCACTAGCTTCAGCTATTGGATAAAAATAAAAATGAATTCCCGGCTTTAGCCCAATGTTCGGCTAAAGCCGGAGATAAATTGATGACAGGTCCACTAGCTAAAGCTAGAGGCAATTCAATATAGAAAGAGCTCGGGCTCTCGCTTCGACTAAACCCTTCGAATTGGCGTCCGGCTTGGCTATACCGCTCTCGTAGCCTAAAATACCTTGTCCTTGCATCCGGGATGTGATACGATGTATTGCGTGTGAAACACGTATACGAGCCTCTGACGCGTCTAGGGTTCGAGGTTTCGGGAGGTTGTAAGACAAAATCTTATCTTTTTTACAAAGTGGCCGAACAACACCGCAGAGTGCCTGTAAGTGTTGATAACAGATGAGTTATTTGTTCGGCACGTTCATGGAACAACGTCCGAACAGTGCCGAACAACTATCTCGCAGGATTGCGGCAAACCATTGTCCTGCAGCTATTTACGCTATGTTCTGCGATTTGGGTGTTCGACGTGGGATCGGCGAAAAACGGCGGAAAGCCGGACAGATGAGATAAGTACAATGGTTTCCGCTATTCGAAGGTAAAGGCAAATGCCGGCAGCGGCCGTTGATGGCCAAAAGTTCCACATTTGCTCCGCTTGCCTTTTTGTCTTTTCGATATATCTAATAAACTGTAGTCTTTATGCCGCAAACTTACATCAACCAACTTAAAGATCATATCGGCGAGTCAGTAACATTAAAGGGCTGGCTTTATAACAAACGATCGAGCGGAAAGCTCGTCTTTTTGCAGTTTCGCGACGGCACGGGGATCGTGCAGTGCGTCGTGTTTAAGCCAAATGACGAGGCGCTCTATGACACGGCCGATTCGCTCGGGCAGGAAAGCTCGATCATTGTCACGGGCACGGTCAAGGAAGATACGCGTTCGAGCTTAGGCGTTGAGCTCGACGTCACCGGGCTCGAGGTCCTGCAGAACGTGCACGACTATCCGATCACGCCGAAGGAACACGGCACCGAGTTTCTGATGGACAATCGGCATCTGTGGATCCGTTCGAAAAAACAGCACGCCGTGCTAAAGATCAGGCACACGGTTATCAAGGCCGTTCGCGATTTTTTTGACGGCAATGGCTTCACGCTCGCGGATACGCCGATCTTCACGCCGGCCGCTTGCGAGGGCACGACAACGCTTTTTGAGGTTGATTATTTTGGGGACGATAAAGCGTATCTGACGCAGAGCGGCCAGCTCTATAATGAGGCGACCGCGGCCGCCTTCGGAAAGTCTTACGCCTTCGGTCCGACCTTTCGTGCCGAGAAATCCAAGACTCGGCGCCATTTGACCGAATTTTGGATGGTCGAGCCCGAGGTTGCGTATGCGAGCTACGAGGACATGATGGACCTCGGCGAAGCGATGATCTTGTCGGTCGTCGAACGAGTCCTAAATGACCGTCAGGAAGAGCTGAAAACTCTCGAACGCGACACCACCATTCTCGAGGCGATCAATTCCCCTTTCCCGCGGCTGCATTATGACGATGCGGTCAAGATGCTGCAGGAAGGATTTGCGAAGGGCGAGCTTGAGAATAACTTCGAATGGGGCGGCGACTTTGGGGCTCCGGACGAGACGTATCTTTCGAATCAGCATGGCAAGCCTGTTTTTGTCCATCACTTCCCTGCCGCGATCAAGGGATTTTATTTTGAGGTCGATAAAGACCGCCCCGAATGCGCCCTCGGCATCGACCTGCTCGCTCCTGAAGGCTACGGCGAAATAATCGGCGGCGGCGAACGCGCGTCTTCGCTCACCTATCTCGAAGAACAACTTAAACATCACGGACTAGACCAAGCGACCTTCGAATGGTACCTGGATCTGCGAAGGTATGGCTCAGTCCCCCACGCCGGCTTCGGAATGGGAATCGAACGCTGCACCGCCTGGATGGCCGGCATTGAGCATGTACGAGAGACGATTCCGTTTCCGAGGATGCTGAATAGGTTGCGGCCCTAATGACAACAACAGAAGAGCAAGAAGAAAGGTTTATTCATTTTGTCTCATGTATCGAGGATTTAAACGATGCATGGTGGATTTTGAAACAAATTAAGCGAAGGAAGAAGAATTCACTTGCTTATACAGCATTTCAGTTCGCCCTAATTGAATATTCAAAGCCATATAAGATTTCTTACGGGAAGGTCAAAAATAGACACAAAGGTCTTAGTATTGATTATGTTCCACTCGAACATATTAGTCTTCATAACCGAATTATAAGCCTCCGCGATTCTTTTGTGGCTCATAGCGATCTTACTATTAAG
>JBDTZO010000018.1:0-8845 GCA_040005135.1 Acidobacteriota bacterium
CGTCGACGTAAATGTTGAGGAAATCGCTAGAGGTCGCAAACGATTTCGAAATGACGGCGTAGAGGGCTGAGTCGCCCGAAAAGATCGTATTAAAGGCTCCCGAAAAATGGATCAGAACGCCAATAACAATCAGCGCCCATATTAGGTTTCGGTTGAGTTCGGCTACCTGACCTAATTCGTATTGCGGACTTACGATGTGCTCGAGGTAATTCACAGGCGTAAAGTGTACAGCACGAACCGAGATCAAGTCTTTCTCCGGACGGACTAGACTGCATTACGACGCTCACAAGATGGCTCCATCCCCATGAGTTTCAATAAGGAAAAGCTTTGTTCTGTCGAAACGTAAAATGATCCAGGATCAAAGGTAATGTGGTGGAGGCGGCGGGAATCGAACCCGCATCCAAAGGTTGCGACCAGTAAAATCTACACGTTTAGTCGAGTTCACTTATGTTTCGCCCGTCGCAAGCAGATGAACCGACAAGACCTCGCGATAGGCTAACCCGGCTAACTTTAAGCCCCGTTCGCAGGTGGTGAACGGGCCCGAGCCTGAACTGAGTTATGCCACGTCTCGTCGCATCAGGCGGACTTCGAGGGTGACATTGCTGGTGCTAAAGTTAATTAGGCAGCAAGGGCTAATTCTTGATTAGCATTTGTTTTTTGCAAGTTTTTTTAACGAGCTAACCTACAAGCCCGACGTGCATTCAAAGATCTATACAAGCCCCTGTCGAAGCCTGTCGCCCCCACATCAAAGATACATTTCTGACGTATCCCCGGGAAAGCTAGTCTACGTTAATCAGATGATAAATGAAAGGTGTAAGTTGTCGGCGTAATCTCACGTTGTTCGCTGACGCCCAATATATTGACAATAGCTGTTATAACATTTATTGTTGTTTCGTGACTAAGCAGCTTCAAAGCGAACTTAAGCAGACGAAACCGTTCTCTAGCCGCGAAGAGGCCGTTGTCCTTGGCATTCAGAGAACCGCCGAGGTCCTTAGATCCCGTTTTAACGAACTGTTCAAGTCAAAAGGATTGACCGGGTCCCAATACAACGTCCTGCGTATCTTAAGAGGCGCGGGCGCAAGTGGGATTTCCTGCCGCGAGATCGGCGAGCGAATGATCACGCGGGAATCGGACATTACCCGGCTGCTAGACCGCGTCGAGGCGCTCGGGCTGCTCCGTCGAGAGCGACAGACTGGCGACCGACGAGTGGTGCTGACCTTTATCTCCAACGCAGGGCTATCCGCACTTTCCGAACTGGACGTTCCGGTCACGGAGTTAAGCCGGTCAGAGCTGGGCCATCTCTCGCCCGCCGAACTAGACTCCCTTGACCAACTTCTGGCAAAGGTGAGGATAAAGTAATAATTTTTTGATCTGGTAGTCATTATGGGCACAGTCAGAACTCGAAATATGGAAAATTTTTATTTAGTATGGAGTCCACGAATCCTCTCAGTTTTGCGGATGATTCTGGGATTTATGTTCGCTGCTCACGGCACGCAAAAGCTGCTCAACACTCCCGCCACGGAGAAAGGTGCGGTGGAACTGATGTCGTTCATGGGATTAGCCGGCACGCTTGAGATGGTAGGCGGAGCCCTTATTGTAATGGGACTTTTTACGAGGGTTACGGCCTTTATCTTGTGCGGAATGATGGCATTCGCGTACTTTACGGCCCATGCGCCGGGCGGATTTCTTCCGATCGTCAATAAAGGTGAGCTTGCGGTCATATATTGTTTCGTGTTCCTTTATCTCTCCGTCGCCGGCGGCGGGCCGTGGAGCGCGGATGCTTTTATCGACAGCTTTAGGCGACCCGCCGGCCAGCGCATTGCGGCCTGACGTCCAACTTTTCATCGGGCGTCCTTTGGCAGAGCCTCCTGGAAATATCAAAGGTTCCTACCGCCGGTTTGGATCGAGCTTCTCCATGGATTGACATCAGTGATTGATTCGAATGTAATATCGTGGATCGATATTTTCGATCGAAACGATAAAATTAAAGACCGGTGGTTTGCAGACCAAGGAAGAATCAATTTATGACAACCAGAATCTTGATATTATTTACGCTTTCAATCGCGATGGCATTCACGTTTGCTTGCGGCGGAACGACGACAAATGTAAATGTCACGAACGCCAATAGGTCGAACACGATGTCAAACCTATCGAATACGATGTCGAACGTGGCCAATACGGCCGCGAACACGATGTCGAACGCGATGAACACTGTTTCGAACACCGTTTCGAACATGACGTCCAATAAACCGGCAAATACCGCCGCGAACACCATGACTACGAAACCGGTAGCCACTAACACAATGTCGAATACGGCGACAAACAAGATCGCCACGACCCAAAAGCCGCCGAAGGGAGCGACCGCCGTATGTAAGGACGGCACCTATAGCTTTAGCAAGACCTCGAGCGGCCAATGCTCAGGCCATGGCGGCGTCGACAAATCATTCTAAGTTCTGCCTTTGCTCGAATCTTTTTACTAGGCCCTTCAGTCGTTATCGGCTGGAGGGCCTCTTCTTTATCCCGCAGCCACATTCCTTCCGCGATCATGCCGCTTTGCCGTTCGCTATAAGGGTCGGATATTTTCCGGTCCAGCAGGCAGAGCAGGTTGAGTTAGGTTCCAGTCCTATGGATTCGAGCATACCCGCGAGCGAGAGATAACCGAGGGTATCGACGCCGATGTACTCGCGGACCTCATCAACCGTCATTTTGGCAGCGATCAGATCGTTCCGGTCGGGCGTATCGACCCCGTAATAGCACGAATGACGCGTCGGCGGGCATGAGATCCGCATATGGACTTCGGTCGCGCCGGCCTCGCGGACCATTTCGACGAGTTTTTTTGACGTCGTTCCGCGCACGATCGAATCATCTACGAGCACGACCCGACGCCCGTCGATGAGGTCTTTGATCGGATTTAGCTTAAGCCGGACGCCGAAGGACCGTATCGATTGCGAAGGCTCGATAAAAGTGCGGCCGACATAATGATTACGAATGATCGCCTGTCGAAAGTTTATGCCAGATTCGGCCGCAAAGCCGATCGCCGCCGCGACTCCCGAATCCGGCACGGGCACGATGAGGTCAGCATCAACCGGCTGCTCAACGGCCAGGCGTTTTCCCATCTTGTGACGTGATTCGTTGACCGACTTTCCAAAGATAGTCGAATCGGGCCGCGAGAAATACACGTGCTCAAAGGTACAAACCGAGTGTTTTTTGACCTCAAATGGTTTTGAGGAACGGAGTCCGTCCGCGTCGATCACCAGCATTTCGCCGGGCTCGATCTCGCGAATGTATTCCGCGTCCATTAGATCGAAAGCACATGTCTCCGAGGCAACGCACCACGCGTCCTGAAACCGGCCGAGTACCAGCGGCCTAAATCCCCGCGGATCGCGCACGGCAATTAGCGCCGTCGGCGTAAGAAACAGCAGACAAAAGGCTCCATCTGTATCGCGGAGTACTTTTTCGATCGCCTCGACCGCACTTACGGCCGGCGTGCGGGCGATCCCGTGCAGGATCGTTTCGGTGTCCGACGTTGACGAAAATATCGCACCGGACCGCTCAAGTTCGGCCCGCCTCTTGTCGGCGAACGGCAGATTTCCGTTATGGCAAACAGCTAGCTTTCCATGCTGACAGGCAACCGAAAAAGGCTGGACCTCTTTGATGGTATTTCTTCCGGTCGTCGAGTATCTCGTATGCCCGATCGCACTCGAACCAGTCAATTTCGTGAGAATTTCGGGACTCAACACGTCGGCGACAAGGCCGATGTCACGGTACTGATGCAGGTCGCCGCCATCGGCCGTGACAATTCCGCATGCTTCCTGTCCACGATGTTGAAGGGCGAATAACCCAAGCTGTGTCAGTGCCGACGCCTGAGGATGACCGAAGATCCCAAATACTCCGCATTCCTCGTGCAATTTATCTAAAATCATGTCCATCGCGTGGTCTATTTTGACATATTCGGGCGGCAAACAAAATCTAATTCAAGCCATGCTCACGGCGGTGAGCCCGGCAGATTTCGCCACAGGATCCGGGATCACGTCGATTGCTCGGCCGGCCTATGCGGCTCATATCAGGTCAAAATGCCCAACTTTTTCCGGTGTTGGGGCGATGGATATAACGATCGATTTGGATGTTGGCGTCTGGCTCCGGTCCGCCACGCTTTTTAGGGGAACGAGCGGATTCGCCTCGGGAAAGTACGCCGCGGCACAGCCCCTGGGGATCGGATATGGCACTGCGATGAACCTGTTCGCATGCCGCTCGCCGTCGTCGAAATGGCTCGTTAGGTCCACGACGCGGCCTGCTTCGATCTTCATCTCTTCCATATCGAACGTATTCAGAAAAACGACCCGCCGCTCGTCGTGTATCCCTCGATAACGGTCACTTTTGTTATAGATCGTCGTGTTGAACTGGCTGTGCGATCGAATCGTCGTGAGTAGCAGCATTCCTTCGGGCACGACCAGCTTTTCAAGCTTCGACGTTGTGAAATTGGCCTTGCCTGACTTCGTCTTGAATTCGCGTTCGCGCGGCGGATTCTTTAGGTAAAACCCGCCCGGCTCGCGGATCCTCTCGTTATATCCATCGCATCCGTCGACACAACGGGAGATCGAGTCGCGGATGTTGTCGTAGTTCCCCGCCATCTCGTCCCAGTTGACGGTAGAACGGTCGCCGAGCGTCGACTTGGCGATCTGGGCGATGATCCACGGTTCACTTCTCAAATTCTCACTTGCCGGCGGAAAGATGCCTTTCGACATTTGAACATTGAGCATTGTGCTCTCTGTCGAGACGAACTGCTCTCCCGACGACTGCAGATCTACCTCGCTGCGCCCGAGACAGGGCAATATGAGCGAGGTTTCGCCGGTGGCGAGAGCAGTGCGGTTTAGCTTGGTGATGACCTGCACGGTAAGCTCGCATTTCTTCAACGCGTCGTAAACCACATCTGTGTCAGGCGTCGCACTCAAAAAGTTGCCGCCCATCGCGAAAAATACCTTTGCCCGGCCTTCGCTCATCGCGGAGATGCTGTCAACGGTCGAAAATCCATCGTTTCGGGGCGGCTCAAAGCTGAATTCCCGCCCTATCGCATCGAAAAATGGCTCGTTCACCTTTTCCCAGATTCCCATCGTCCGGTCGCCCTGCACATTTGAATGTCCGCGAACGGGACAGACACCTGCGCCCTGCTTGCCGATCTGACCGCGAAGCAGGTGCAGATTCACGAGGTCCTGTATCGTCGAAACGGCGGCTTTGTGCTGTGTCAGTCCCATCGCCCAGCAGGATATGACGCGATCGGCGTCGATGAACATATTCGCCGCCTCGATGATCTGTTCTCGTGCAATGCCGCTTTCGGCAAGGATGTCGTCCCACTCGGTCGCGTCCAGGCCGGCAATAAACTCGTCGTAACCCGCCGTGCATTCGTCGATAAACTTCTTGTCAAAGATCGTGCCCGGCTGTGCCCGCTCGCGGCCGAGCGCTACTTTCATCATTCCTTTCAGCACCGCCATATCTCCGCCGATGCGGACCGGCAAGTGCAGATCGGCAAGCTGCGTTCCGTGGTCTGTCAGCAGAGCGATCGGAAACTTAAGCGGATTGGGATAATGCTGCGGGTTTGGATTAACGAAATTTAGCAGTCCCGCCTCGGGCAGCGGATTGATGGCGATCATCTTGGCTCCGGCGCGTTTGGCGTCCTGCAGCGACGACAACATCCGCGGGGCGTTGGTGCCGGGATTTTGCCCAATGATGATCAGCAGGTCTGTGCTGTTAAAATCAGACAGCCTGACCGTCGCCTTTCCGAGGCCGAGTGTCTCGGACAAAGCGATCCCCGACGACTCGTGGCACATATTCGAGCAATCAGGCAGATTGTTGGTCCCAAATTGCCTTACAAAGAGCTGATAGAGAAATGCCGCCTCGTTCGAGGTTCGACCGGAAGTGTAAAAGATGGCTTCGTCAGGCGAGCCGAGGCCGTTGAGCTTGCCCGCTATGAGTTCGAAAGCTTCGGCCCAGCCGATCGGCTCGTAATGCTCGGCCCCGGGCCTCAACACCATCGGCTCGGTCAACCGTCCTTGGGACCCGAGCCAATAATCATCCTTCTGTGAGAGTTCCTGAATACTGAATTGTGCGAAAAGCTCCGCCGTTACTCGTTTTCGCGTGCCCTCGTCGGCCATCGCCTTGGCCCCGCTTTCGCAAAATTCGGCGACCGAACGCTTTTCGTCCGGGTCGGGCCAGGCACAGGACTGGCAGTCGATCCCTAGCTTCTGATTGATCGAAAGCAACGCTCGTGTGCCCCGCACCACGCCCATCTTGCCGAAGGCATGGACCATTGCGGCCTTAACCGCCGGAAGGCCCGCCGCCGTCTTATGCGGTTCGGTTACACGAAGATCGCCAAGTTCCTCAGGTGACTGATCGTAGACCCCGTCGTTGGATTGATTACCGTCTCTCATTTCGATCTTCCTCTTATCGATCTCAGACTATGCGAAACTCACCAGTATAAATATTGAACCGATCATTGCGTACAAATCCGATGAGCGTCATGCCGAACTCGGCAGCTAACTCGACAGCGAGGCTCGACGGTGCTCCGATCGCCGCTAATATCGGGATGCCGGCCATCAACGCCTTTTGAACAAGCTCAAAACTTGCGCGGCCGCTAACAATTAATATCCTGTCGTTCATCGGCGATTCGCCGTTCATGAACTTGCGTCCGATGACCTTGTCGAGAGCGTTGTGACGGCCGACGTCCTCAGCCATCAGATCGATCTCACCGTCGAGATCAAGCAGCATTGACGCGTGCAGGCCGCCGGTCTTTTCAAACGTATTTTGCAGCGACATCAATTGCTCCGGCAGCCGATGTATCGTTGCCGCCGGGACCCGAATGTTGTGTTCCGAGCCGATCGGTTTGACGCCCGTATGGAGAGCCTCGATCGACGATTTGCCGCATACTCCGCAGCTGGACGTCGTGTAGAAATTACGTTCGAGGCGTTTAAGGTCGACCTCGACGCCCTCGGCAAGCTCCACGACGACAGTGTTTTGGAGGCTTTTGCCCTTTGCCGGAAGGCCGCAATTGCGGATACGAGAGATCTGGTCTCGACGGTGGATAATGCCCTCGGTGAATAGAAATCCGGCCGCGAGTTCGTGGTCGTCGCCGGGCGTCCTCATCGTGATCGAGATCGCATGATGCTTGATCCTGCCGTTTTTAGGCAGCCCGAGGCGGATCTCGAGCGGTTCCTCGACCGCGAGAACGTCCGGAAACACGTAATCTTCGCAGTCGGCACTAATTCTGCCGACCGTCACACGTGACAATGCAAGCGCCGATCCCATGATGCAACTCTATCAGACCGAGCAGAAATTTGAGCACGAGATCGGCCCGGAAACGACCCCTGAGCGTATCAAGTGGGACCTCAGCCGTTCCACTTAAAATTACCTAAATGGAACGGCTAACCGTTGCAAGTACGTGGCTTACGGGAAAATTCCGTTCCATTTGAAAAACACAATAGCTAAATGGAACGGCTTTCATTGTAATGTATCGAACGTCGACGACAGAATGACTGTAACTGTTGTGACACTTACACTTACAGTCGCCACCACGGTTACCAATGTGGACCTGAAACGCGAATAAAGCCATGTTCCAAGCCGGTCGGCAGACCACATAGATCTTCAAAGATCCGCCGACATGCGACGACGCACGTCAAGCAACGTAACATTGTCTCATAGATGGCACGCACGTTCAATGATAATTTTCAGCCGCGGCCGCGACATACCTGCTCGCGCGGGAAAAACCGGCTTGAATTTAATGTTCTCCATTCGCTCAAACACAGTATTATTTGCGGCCAAGCTCGCGGACCAATTTTTGATAGACAGTATAGGCGGGTTTTGGTGTGTGATCGTCGCGGAGAATTCCGAATTGGTGAAACATATTTTCGTTTGAGCTGTCGGCATCACGCAGGCCGAATAATTCGTAATGGGTAATGTTTAATTCATTGCGAAGTGCGTAAATTGTGCGCACCACGCTTTCCAACACCTCTGCCTGGCGTTGGTACGAGCGGCCGGAGTTGGTTGGCCAGCCGTTTTCCGTGATGCGGATCGGTGTCGAATCGGGTATGCCCGCCGCGGTCATATCCTCGCGCCGAAAATTTTTCAGGATCTGTCGCACCGCCGTTGGAATATTTTCGAGAGCGACCGGATCACCGAAAACATCGGGATACAAATTAAGCCCAACGTAATCCAGCTCACCGGCAAATTCCCGGCCACCAAGACTTTTCAGTTCGGTCCAGAAATTATCTCCGGCATGGAAAGCGGGAACGGCGTCGAATCCGATCTTAGTTATCCCCGCGGTTTTAGTGACCGTATCCCGTGCCGCAATGACGCCCTGCACAAGAGCTTTGCTTGCGGCCGGGAAATACCCATCGCCGACGCCGGGCATATTCTTAAGATTTGCTTCGTTCGTTATTTGAAGTGTGTTTAGCCGGTCACCGTGCCGGGTTAGGATCGCGCGAATTAACTCGAGCCAGGATTTTAGATCGCTGTCGGGGCTGCGAAAACAAAGCACCAGATCCCAATCGACCGGAATCTGCAATAACTGCTCTATCTGGCGCAAAACATCTGAACCATTATTGCCGGTGAAGTGGGCGTAGGTACGGACCAGAAATTCGGGTGTCTCGGCACTAAGCTCTATTATGCTTGCACCGATCTTATTAAAATCGTCGGGTTTCCCGGTCGCGACGCCATTAGCCATACCGGCGTTGGCAAAGGGATATATGCCAAAGATCAATCCATTTATTTCGTCCATAAAAGCTGGATACGAAAAAGCGTTTGAAAAAGATCAATCCGCCGGAAGGATGCGGCCGCGGCATTCGCCAAAGCCGAT
>JBDTZO010000162.1:0-2633 GCA_040005135.1 Acidobacteriota bacterium
GAGAGTTCGAGGCGTTTATCCGAATATGAATGATCGGTTGCGAAATGGGTCGTAGTGACGCGGTTATTTCCGGCTTTGACCAAGCCTGCCGCGAACGACTGTCCCATGGTCGCCAGTCCATCGTCCGACGTGATGATAAGGATCGGTCGGCCCTTCAAAGACTCGACCTTAGTTACAAAGCTCCATCGGGATACATTGTCGATGATCTCACGTGCGAGTCCCTCAGGTGTGCAGCCTGCGAGTGGGGACATACCCTCATTTGCTAAGGCAGCCGCATAACCTTTTATAACTGCTGACTCGTTTTCTTTTGGGAGCGGTTGAGGCACTCGGGCGGCCAAATCCGCAGCCGAGATCAAACCAGCGGCCATTATCGTCGGATCGGCGGCAGCGGCCTGGACGGTCATAAATCCGCCCATGCTGTGTCCGATCAACACGACACGTTTAGGATCGAGGCGTAGGAGTTTTGCGGTTTCGGGCTGTCGCAAATAGGCGACCGCCGATGCGACGTCTTCGATCCCATGGGAGAATGAGAAATCGCCCGGCGAGCCCCACGAGCCGCGATAATTAAAATACAAAACGTCCCAGCCTGCACGCCGAATATCCTGTGCAAGATCGAGGTTTCGTTCGTTGCCAGGGAATCCGTGCAGCAAGACGACCACAGGATGCGGCCCTTCACCCTCGGCAACATAGACTAAAGCATTGAGCAGCGAGCCGTGGCTCGGGATCTGGAATGTCTGCAAGGCAGCCGGAAAAGGGTTTTTGACCTCGGCAGTATTGACCTGTCCAATCGAAGCACCTGCCAAACCGATGATAATCGCAAAAAATACCGAGATGATCTTCATAATGTCCTAAAAATTACTTGAGGCCGCGACATTTGTAAAGTAGAGAACACTGCCGCCGATATTCGTGTGATCTTATGAATTTGCATGGCAATTTAAGCCAGCCGATCAATTGGGAACGACTGACAGATCTTCGCTATTCACCGCCCTTTGTTTTCGAATTTTGCGGATCTATTTGATGTATACTTTTTTCGATCAGAAAGCTGCATATACGAAAACTGATCGTCGACGATCTCTTCATAAAAAAGCGCGCAACTGATGAATAAGGACGGCCTGCCGCAATCGTGTTTCCGCATAATTGCGGTAGGCAAGCGATGTGTTCAATCCACCAGCGATCGGCTCGGTACGGTGGAATACTCTTTTCGATTTGACCGTATGTAATCCTTGGAAAAATTATGGCGAAAAAGATCGAAAATAATAAGTCGAATGGCGAAAAGGTCTCTCTGTTTGCCCGGTTCTCTCACACCGTTTCGACATACACGGGGCGGCCGATCGTATTTGTATTGGCGTGTGCGACCGTGGTCGTTTGGGGAGCTACAGGGCCAATATTCAAATATTCCGACACCTGGCAGCTGGTGATCAATACGGGCACAACTATTGTGACGTTCCTGATGGTATTTCTGATCCAAAATACGCAGAATCGAGATACCAGGGCTCTCCACCTTAAGCTCGACGAGCTTATCGTTTCTCTTAGAGAGACAAGCGACGAGTTCATGGACATTGAGGACATGGACGAGAAACAAATGCAAAAAATGCATGATAAACTGATCGAAAAGTCGAATAAGACCGGCGTCGCCCTCGATCACGGAGAAGCTGGCGAAACCGAAGGCGAGGTCAAAACATCGCCAAAAAGTAAAAAAGCCAAATAATGCCGGCCGCTGAAACGTTGGACGATCCTGCCGAGGCAGGAACGTGAAGTCAGCGAACCGTAGGTCGCAACCCACGGCTTTTTAGAGAGATCGCTTTTGAGCCTTCTTGCTGTGTTCTAAAGAACGGTGCGGGCGATCTTTGCTGGGTCGCCCGCACCGTTCTTTGGATTCGCCCGTATTAGTTAGTAGGGACTATCAATAGGCCGTTGACGTCGTCGGCGAGACCCGCTAACAAATGAGGGTCGAACTGATAATGCTTATGGGTGATGGTTATCACGCCGGTGCCGGTCGAGACGTCCGACTGAGTGAAATAGCCGAATGCATTGCTACGCGAGATCAGATTGTTGCCTTGCGAATCGGTTATCACGATCACCGCGTTCGAGATCCCGATTGACTCGCCGACGCCCGACGTTACAATGCGTCCGCTGACCGAGACCTTTGCAGCTGACGGCCCGAGTATTTCTTCGAAAGCACCGATATCTGAACCGTCGCCGGAGTTAGCGATCAGAAGATTATCGTAGGGCCGCAGACGTCCACGTCCGTCGGTCAAAACTCCGGGGCTATTGCCTTGGTCGATAGCCGGGCTGCCCGGTAACAACGCACGCGTAAACGTCGGACCGCCGTTGTCTTGAAGCGGACCGAGCATCGGATCCAAAGGCGCTCCGGACGTTCCCCATTGATTCGTCGCTTCGAAAAGCCCTGCACTGTAATCCGCATCGCCGATCAGGTTATAGCCGCCGGTGTAGGGATTACCCCAGACACCGTCTCCCATGAGATCGTTCCCCGAGGCCGCCGAGTTGAGCGCCACGATATTGCTTGTCAGTGTTGCTGTGCTTTCATTGTAAAGTCCCCCGGCATAGTTCGCTGTGTTAGACGTAATCGTGCTGGCCGTAAGGTTCAACGTTCCCTGATTGTAGATCGCTCC
>JBDTZO010000198.1:0-2614 GCA_040005135.1 Acidobacteriota bacterium
CATTCGAAGACGACGCCGGCGCCTACGACCAGCACGACGCCGAAGGGTTTATTAAGCTGCAGGCACTGAGGCTCAGACTGCGGAACATGGAGTAGAAATGAACTGTATAGCATGCGGCAGCAGTGCAATGGTTAGCGGATCGTTGGTCGATATTTCGAACGGCGGCGGGACTGGTTTCGCGATCGATGACGTCTCGATCTGGAAGACTATGCTCGGAATTGGCACTCGCAAAAAAATTCGTGCGTACGGCTGCGTCCACTGCCAGCATCTGCAGCTCGCGGTCGAATTTAGTGAAGAGGACGTCGAGCGATATCAGCAGTTCGAAGGCGAGCAGCCGGATGTGCTCGAGCGGATCAATTCTGAAAATGGAGAGCTAGAGCCATAAGCGTTTATTCGATCGACGCTATAGGCGTGCTTGTCGGATGTTTTTTCAAACCCGCGACAGCAACGGTCGTTTTCCGAGGGTTCGTGGGCATAGTAATCGCTGGACGATGGATGATGGATGATGACGGAAAGCGTTGTCTCGATCCTCGGAAATTCCTTGAATATATGCGGAAATAGGAACAGACGCTCTGAACTACAATTGAAATATGGAAACAAACACAGTAAAACTACACCGCGTATTTAAAACATCTCCCGAAAAGGTTTACAGGGCCTTTTTGGACCCTGCTGCTATGTGCAAGTGGCTGCCGCCGAATGGGTTTACGGGGACGGTCGATCACGTAGACGCCCGCGTCGGTGGGACATATAAAATGTCGTTCACCAATTTCGGTAACGGGCAGAGCCATTCGTTCGGGGGCTCATACGTCGAACTGATCCATGGCGAAAAGATCGTTCACACAGATAGTTTCGACGATCCCAATATGCCCGGCGAGATGACGACGACCATCACGTTCAGGGCCGTCATGGTCGGAACAGAGATTAACGTTACTCAGGAAGGCATCCCCGCTATGATCCCGACCGAAATGTGTTACCTAGGGTGGCAGGAATCACTTAATTTGCTGGCCTTGCTTGTCGAGGCCGACATTCCCGGTTAATCGCGATCTCACGACCGAGCGGCACCCGTGCTGCGTTTAAGTTATAATAAGGCAAGTTCCACACTCTCACACCAAATTATGAAAATTAAACTTGTTGTCTTGTTTGCGTTGACGCTCGCGCTGACTTCGGTGGGCATGGCCCAAACGAAAAAGACTGTAGCGCTCGACGCGATCGTTAAGGATCTCTACGCCGCCCAAAAGACGAGCCGCGGCCCGTTCTTTCAGAAAAAGAGCCGTGTCCTCGTCGACAAATACTTTACCGGCGAGCTTGCCGACCTGATCTGGAAAGACGCTGTCTCTGTAAAAAAGGGCGAGGTCGGCGCTCTCGATTTCGACCCACTCTTTTACGCACAGGACACTCAGATCACCAAATTTGTCATCCACAAGGCTGACACGAACAATATGGTCCGCGTTACGTTCGTGAATATGGGCCATCCCGAGGAAATAAACTTTGGCTTTGTCCGAAAGAACACATCGTCGAATGTCTACAAAATTGACTCGATCGTCTACAGCGATGCCGAGGACCTGGCGTCCATACTGAGCTACTCGGTCAATGACGACGGCAAACCGGCCGAAAAGATCGCTCTCGATGGCGATTACACGATCGGTGGTGTCAAATGCAATGTCGAAACCGTAAAGAGCGGCTATTGGGCCCGCGTAAAGTGTGACGATCAGGAAAATTTCCAGATCATCGATACCGAATCGCTTACTTTCGGCACCTTTAACCCAAATGAAAAAGGACGCCGCGGCAAGTTTGTACTCGCTCAGGACGGATCGATCAACAAGTATGTCGATGCGTCCGGCAAAGAGATCGAAGTAACCCGGTCGAAATAATCCGGTATAAGCGAATAAAACGGCGGGCCGCAATCGAGCGTCCCGTCGTTTTCAATGTATGATGAGCGATCGCGATGGCTTCGCATTTTTTTCTTGCTGCGCTCGCCGCTTCTGTGGTAACAGAGTATTGCAATAAAAAATCAGTTTGGAGGTCACGAGGAATGCCCGAAAACCCGCTCAGTATGCTCAACGTCCCGCCGTCAATCAATGAAGGTGCGAGAGAAACGCGTTTGCCCAAGCCGCTGCGAGCGGAAATGGAAAAGTCGTATAACGCGGACTTTTCGTCAGTTCGCATTATGGAAAGCCACGTACCGACGCTGAACGGCTCGAAGGCATATACCTCGGGCGACGACATACATTTCGCTCCCGGACATTTTGATCCGCACACTGACAGCGGACGTCAACTGATCAGCCACGAGATCGCTCATGTCGTACAGCAGCGTGGCGGACGCGAAGCCGCGGTAAACGCTCCGCTGATCGAAGAATCTGCGAGCCAATAGCATCTAAAGTAGCGAGTACACGCCTCGGCATAAAGCAGATCGCCAAAACTTTTGGATCCATGCTGGTGATGTCGTCGGATAGATCCATACCTGCGCCGATAATTTCGCGAAGCTACATATGTCATCAAACTCCCGATTTGCGATCTGGCTTTTCTTGTTCACATTTGCCCTTATGTTTTATGGCATGGGCTCGTCTTTTGTCGAGAGCTTTGTCAATTATCCGACTTGGCCGCTGGTCGGGCC
>JBDTZO010000192.1:0-2574 GCA_040005135.1 Acidobacteriota bacterium
AGGTCAAACGCGAACAGAAAAAGAACCCTCAAGACGTCAGCGACCTTTTCAACGCCTGGAACAGCCTCGACGATGAGGGCGAACCCGACGATCTGCAGGGTGCCGAGGCCTGGTCGCAAAGCGAGGTGCCCGAACAGCCGCTCGAGGCCGGCGATGAGGCGTTCGCCTACGACGAATGGGACCGCGAACTCAACGATTACCGCGTCGGCTGGAGCCGCGTGATTGAGAAAAAGGTAAAGCTGGGCGACCGCAACTTTGTCGAGCTCGCTCGCTCGCGTTACCGCGGCGTGATCTCGTCGATCCGATACCAGTTTCAATTGATGAAGCCCGAAAATCTGACGCGCATTAACCGCGAACTCGACGGGGAAGACTACGACCTCAACGCCCTCGTCGATTTTGTGGTCGACCGCAAGGCCGACGGGCAGCAGTCCGAGAACATCTATACAAAACGATTACGACGCCAGCGTGACGTGGCCGTCTCGCTCCTGCTCGATCAGTCGTCCTCGACCGCTCGAACGATCACACGAAATCCGCTCCAGCCGTACACACATCCCGGCCGGAGGATCATCGAGATCGAAAAAGAAGGTTTGGTATTGATGAGCGAAGCACTCGAGGCCGTCGGCGATGTCTACTCGATCTATGGCTTTACCAGCGAAGGCCGGCGAAACGTCAAATTTTACATTATCAAGGATTTTGCCGAGAAATATTCCGAGGTGATCGAGCGGCGTATCGGCGGCATCACGTTCCAAAACAACACGCGTCTCGGCGCGGCCATCCGCCACGCCGCCGCCAAGCTGCTCAAACAGGAATCGCGAACCAAGCTGCTTATCATCCTGACCGACGGGCGTCCCTACGATCACGACTACGGCGACGCCCGCTACGCCCGCGAGGACGTCCGCGAAGCCCTGACCGAAGCCAAGGCAATGGGCCTGACGCCGTTCTGCATCACCGTCGACCGCGAATCCGAGGCCGAGCTCAAAGACCTCTATGGCAACGTCGGCTACACCATCATCGACGACGTGCTGTCACTGCCAGAGCGAATGCCCAATATTTATCGGAGATTGACCAGCTAAACCTGATAACATTACCTGCAAAACATATTAAGGGAGCGAGAAAATGAAAAGTTCGCGACTTATGGCGCGGGCAGCACTACTCTTGACAGTCATATTTTTGGTGTCGATTCGGGCGCCGTCACAGGCTGTCCTTCAGGCAGGAACCCAAGTGGTCCTGCTTGGTACTGGAACTCCTAACGCCGATCCCGACCGTGCGGGCCCGGCCACGGCGATCGTCGTGAACGGTTCGGCATACCTTGTCGACTGTGGCGCTGGTGTCGTGCGCCGCGCGGCGGCAGCGGCTCGTAACGGCGTCAGCGCTCTTCAACCGCAGAACCTTAAGATCGCGTTCATCACGCACCTACATTCGGACCATATGATCGGATATCCCGATCTCATTTTGACTCCTGCTGTGCTTGACCGACACGCTCCGCTCGCCGTCTATGGGCCGAAGGGCCTAAAGGCGATGACGAACAATATTCTCAAAGCTTATTCAGAGGACATCGACATTCGCGTCAAGGGATTGGAGCACGGCGACCCAAAGGCCTATCGCGTAGACGTGCACGAGATCGAGCCGGGAGTGATCTATAAAGATAAGAATGTCACCGTCACGGCTTTTCTGGTCCAGCACGGATCGTGGCAACAGGCATTTGGTTATCGATTTGAGACCGCAGATCGAACGATCGTCATTTCGGGCGACACTGTTCCAAGCCAGGCCGTCGTCGATAACTGTAACGGCTGCGACGTTTTGGTACATGAGGTCTACAGCGAGGCCGGTTTC
This sequence comes from Acidobacteriota bacterium, assembly GCA_040005135.1. GTDB lineage: Bacteria > Acidobacteriota > Blastocatellia > Pyrinomonadales > Pyrinomonadaceae > OLB17. Next base: position 1,834 of record JBDTZO010000192.1, read on the forward strand.
TTAAAGCGGTCGCCGGAATGGCAGAAATATCATTCGAGCTTTCACACCTCCACCTATCAGCTGGCCGACATCGCAAATAGAGCCAAACCGAAGCTGCTGGTCCTCTATCACCAATTGATCTGGACCTCGACAGTGGAAGAAATGCTAAAAGAGATTCGCTCAAAGTATAGCGGTCGGGTCGTGAGCGGCAGCGATCTCGATATCTATTGATAATGGCACCGTCAAACTTCGGAGTTCTGTTGAGAGGAATATGGAAACTGTTTACCTTTTTGATGTCGACAATACACTGCTCGATAACGACCGCGTGACCGAGGACCTGCGGCGTTTTTTGGCTAAAGAAGTCGGTGCCGAACGGAGCGAGGTTTATTGGAATATTTTTGAGGAGCTTCGAAACGAGCTTGGCTATGCTGACTATCTGGGAGCTCTGCAGCGGTATCGGCTGGGGCATCTGTATGACTCGCACCTGCTGGCGGTGTCGACGTATCTGATCAACTATCCGTTCGCGAATCGCTTGTTTCCGAATTCGCTGGATGTCATCGAGTACTGCAGCACTCGCGGAAAGGTGGTGATCCTGACCGACGGCGATGTCGTCTTTCAGCCGCGCAAGATCGAGCGTTCGGGCCTGTTCGAGGCTGTTGGCGGCAACATTCTGATCTACGTTCACAAGGAAGACGAGCTCGCGGACGTCGAGCGGAGATATCCAGCGGAGCAATACGTGTTGGTCGACGACAAGGTCCGCAT
>JBDTZO010000065.1:0-8586 GCA_040005135.1 Acidobacteriota bacterium
GAGACGTTCACTCGTCGGGATCGATCCCGACGCTATTGAATTTGTCCCTTTAGACACAACGGACGCCTGGGCACTAAGCAGATTCAAATAAAACTCGTCTCGTGGAGTAATTCACTCTTCTCGAATCTTTCAAAAGACAGTTGGCTTACGTCTAGGAAGGTTACTTTGCCGTCGAGGATGTATTCGCTTACGGCGCGGCCGGTGGCGGGGGAGTGCATGACGCCGTGGCCGGAGAAGCCGGTGGCGAGGTAGAGGCCTTGGATGGGCGAGGGGCCGAGGATGGCGTGGTGGTCGGGCGTGTTCTCGTAGAGGCCGGCACGGCATTTTTCGCGGACGATGCGCGCGTTTGTCAGGAAGGGAGCACGGTGAGCGGCCCGGTCGCGGACCTTTTCTAAAAACCCTTCGTCAAATTTCGTCGAGAAGCTCGAGGGCTCGTCCGGATCGGGCCAGGCGAAGAGGACGTCGTGCGGACCAGCGGCGGCCGCCCCGTGCGTGAAGTCCTTGGCCGGGCGAAAGTGGAATCCGTCCGTTAGATCTATCACCATCGGAGTAGAGACGGGCAGCGGCTCGGGAGCGTGTGCCCAGGCGATCTGGCGACGCTGCGGGCGGACTGGAAGGTCGATGCCGACACTCGCCGCGATCGGCGAACTCCAGGCACCGGCGGCCAGAACGACATTTTCGCATTCGATGACGCCATCCTGCGTTTGCACTTTGGTGATGCGATCGCGTTCGACAACTAGCTTTTGGACCTCGACGCCAGTAAGCAGGCGGACGCCGCGGCGCTCCGCTCCGGCGATGAAGCCCCGAAGCACTGCGAGCGGATCGATAAAGCCGTCCCGCGGGCCGAAGCTGCCGCCGACGATGTCTTCGACATTGAGGCCCGGCACCATTTTGGCGATCTCGCTCTGGGTGACGAGATGGACCTCTTTGTAGCCGAGCTCACGCTGTCTCTGAAGCGTGCGGGTCAGATATTCGAGGTGCAGTTCGCTCGTGGCAAGAAAGATGTAGCCTTTGGGGTCGTATTCGGCGTTCCATTCCCAGTCGCGGAAAAAGTCGAGCGAGTAAAGCGACTGCTTTATATTGACGTCCGTCTCAAACTGCGCACGAACGCCGCCCGTCGCCTTGCCGGTCGAGCCAAGGCCTGTCACCGGGCAACGCTCAAGCACGATCACGTCCGTCATTCCACGCTCCGCTAGGTGGTACGCGACCGACGCCCCGGCAACGCCTCCGCCGATGATGATGGTGTTGGCTTTCACTTACTTTCTTGACCTCTCCTGATTAAAGTACACCGAGAGCATTGATGAGCGAAAAGTAACAAGTGAAAAGTGAAGTGGAACGAGGTGTTTTTAACGCGGATCGGGCGGATCGGGGCGGATGAAGGCGGGATCGGTAATAAAATTCTTGCCAATTCGCTTCATCCGTTTGATCCGCGTTCTGAGAAAAGTGATGAGTGGTGAGGTGGCGGACAAGGATCTACGACGCCGTCACCGAGACGGTGCCACCCCTCCTGTTCAAGGCGGGGAGCAAGAAAAAGCCTCGTCGATCGCTCGGCGAGGCTTTTCGAGATCAAGAACCCGGTCGCTTTCGCTCCCGGTACTGACAGTCTACCACCCCGTCACCGAGGCGGTGCCACCCCTCCTAATCAAGGCGGGGAGCTTAAGGACTATTCAGCGACGGCCATTGATTTGTCTTCTTTCTTTTCGCGTTTGAGGCCGCCGATCTGGATCATCGGTTCGGCTTTGATCTGGGCTTTGTCCATGACCATCTGCTGATAGAGCTTACGCATCATCTGCATTTCCTCAGCGGCTGTCTTGGGGCCTTCCATTTCCGGCTTGTTGGGACGGGAAAGGTCGACCTCGTTGAGATTCAGGTTGTGCGACGCGTCGCCGAGCTCGACTTCCTTACCGCGGGCGAACACCTCGTGACGGCCGTGATCCTTGTACCACTGAGCGACCGTAGCATTTTGGTGCATGTGCTCGATGATATTGCGCCAGCCGATGCCGGTGTTATATGCACAGAAGGAAATCTCGCCTTCCTGTGTGCCATACGGGATGATGCACATTTCGGTGCGTCGGAAATCGTAGTTGAACAGGTCCTGGAACCACATACCTGCAATAAAGAGGAAGTTCCAAGGGTCCTGACGACGTTTTTCGATGTCCTCAGCCGTCCGATCGCCGCTGACCTTGCCGTAATCTTTGCCGGACAATCCAAATGATTTGTCGAATTTAGCAAAGATGCCGCCGAGCGTTAGGCTGTGCGGTGCTCCGTACGGGTCGTAGTTCTTGAGTAGTGCGAGGCCCATCATGATGTTTGAGAACCACTTGCCGCGGTTCGTATCGGTGATGTGCTGCATGTCCTTGACCAGGCCCTGAATGTTCAGGAACTGGGGAACGGGAGCCATTTCCTTGGTCTCTTTGTTGACCATGACGGCCGTGCCGACACCGCAATTCGGGTGGCAGCCGCATGAGACCTGGCCCCAATCGCTCTCAGGCCCGTGGACGACGTCCGCGAAATCGGCGAACGCTCCCATTAAGCTGAGCGGGAACCAGTCACGCGTCGGCTCGGTGATGCCGACCTGTTTCTGCACGTCATGTGCAAGGTGAGCAAGCGTGTAACGCTGCTGCAGGCGACGCTCCGGCGTAATGTGCTCGTCGCGGCCCGTGAACGAAACCGGCTGGAACGCGATGAACGAGATCTTTTTAGGATTTTCGAGAGCGAACCGGATGATCGTGCCGACCTGATCGTTATTGATGCCGTTTACCAGCGTTGTTACGAGAATGATGTCCACGCCGGCCTCGTGCAAATTATTGATAGCACGAAGTTTGACGTCGAACAGGTTGCCGATCTGGCGGTGCGAGTTGGCGTCGTTGCCGATGCCGTCGAACTGCAGATAAACGAACCGAAGGCCGGCCTCAGCCGCCTCTTTACAAAATTCTTTAGATTTAGCGAACTCGATCCCGTTGGTCGCGGCCTGCACCGAGTTGTAACCAACCTTACGTGCGTAACGGACCGAATCGAGGAAATGGGGCGACAATGTCGGCTCACCGCCCGAATACTGGACCGACATCTGACGACGCGGCTTGATCTGAATGGCGTTGTCGAGGATCTCGCTGACATCTTCCATCGACAGCTCGTGGACGAAGCCGACCTGGTTGGCGTCCATAAAGCACGGATCGCACATCATGTTGCAGCGATTCGTAAGATCGACGGTCAAAACGGCTCCGCGGCCATATTTGACCGACGACGTGCCGTGATTATGAAGCTTTTCGTCATTGTGCGAATCAATGTCGCGGCCCGGGAAAAGAGTCTCGATGTGCTGGAGGAATTTCGAGTCCATTGCCATCATGTCTTCGAAATGGCCATGCTTCGGGCAATCCTTGATCATCCAGACCTCACCGTCGCGTTCGATGATCTGAGCCTTGATCTCGCCGACGTTCTCATTAATGAGAATGGCGACGTCCTGCTTGCCGGCCAGAATGTCTTCGCGTGCCTCTATGACACAGTTAGGGCACAGGCTGTCGGTCTGACGCGGAAATCCGAGCGTCGGCTTTGTCTTCTGCCACGACTTCAACAGCGGCTTGTCCGACCACTTAGGCGTAAAGGACGGATTGGGTTTGAATTGGTTTACAGACTTAACTGCATTGAATACGCCACTTGCGACGTACGACAAACCTTTTTCGAAATGTTTAATAGGTCTCATGAATATATTTTCTCCACTTAGATAAGTGATCGCGCGCTCAACTGTCTTTAGTTTGGGTAATTACGAACTGCGATTAGTCACAGCATACCAAGCAAGACGCGTGCCACGGCCAGTCGGCCGATGGTCATGGGCAAACCTCTTTGTTTCCATCGGTTTACACATTCCATGGCGATCCGGCGGAGATCGGTCCGCTGTTTCATTGTGACACAGTGGGCATAGATAGCAAGTCTGGTGCCCTTTTTGACACACAATTCCCTCGGTTTACGGCGTACGGAGGAAACCGGCACGTTTTGCCCACATGCTTAATTGCGCTTAAGTCGCAATCGATCGGTCGGAGTCCCGCAAATGCTACCGATACCGTAAAATAGCGGTAATTTCGACATAATATGCATTTTGCGTTTAAAGTACACATAAAGTACACTGTTAAGCAGCATAATAATTATGCACTTTAATTCAGAGCGACTAAGAGCTACAGAAATAAGGCCTTAGGGTATCAAAATGAACTCTTTACACTCCGTTTAATACTGTGATAACTTTTCACCACTCCAAGGGAACTGGTCGTTCCCAATTCTTTATCGGAGATAGAATTTTTACAAAAGCATTTAGGAAATGCCCGGCTAGTATTACGGCCGTTTCGTGAGATCCGTTAATGACCATACGATTCGGAACCTCAGGTAGGCGTGCGGATATTTTAACAGACTGATTTGGCGTGATCGATGCGGATGGAACGTTCATCGAGCCCAATCAACTGGCCGCATTATTGACAAATTATTTGTCCGAAAGCCGAGGTGGGACGCTCGGTTTGGCGAGAAGTGCTGCAACTTCTCACCTCGTGGACCGTGTACTTAGTATACGCGGACTAAAGATCTACGAGACGCTGGTGGGATTTAGATACATCGTCGGAAGTTTCGGCGAAATTGAAAAATTGGCGGGCCTAAATGCCCAACGAGATCGCCGGACGAAAGCGAAAGTGCTGACGATCTAAAGTGGCTGCTCGAAACTGGCCGCGAACATTTGATGGGGTTATAGAAGTACGATGAAACCGCGATCAAGATTTAACGAAGTTAAGACGGTGAACCGGCGAGTGTTGCCGACGTGGGCGGCGTTTGCGATCGTGATATCGATCTCGCTGATGCTGTGCCTTTCGATCAATTACCGTTCTTTCTCGGCGATGCACGAAGAGGTCTCGGAAAATGATCAGTTGACGACCAGGATCCAGAGCATCACGGATGAAAATTTGCAGCTCCAGGAGGAGATACACAGTTTGAAGAGCGACGCCCGCGTGATCCAACGCGAAGCCCAACGGCTAGGGATCGTTCGAACTAATAGAGTTTCCGTGCCGACGAACTGAACAACGCGGAGACGTTTGTTCGCCAGCACAATTGCCTGCCACTTAATAATCCGCCTTTTGCCTTCTTCTCCGCAAGACCTACAGCAAAGCCTATCTGATAGTATACGGCCTGAGTTTCCCGAACTCAGGCCGCACTTCCGTTTATAGCTCGTGCTTTCGGCCCAGCCTCTCGAAAACGTTCACTTCGAATGGCGTCGCAAGATAACCATTTATATCGCCGAGATGGAATATTGACTTATGGTGGGTTAAAGGCAATAATCGGGCACTTGGTCTTTATCAATCTGTAACTTTGAGGTGCTGTTCTTTCAAGGAACGGCCGAACAGGGAAAGCCGGGTGAAACTCCCGCACGATCGCGTCACTGTGACGAGGCGAAACGGGTTCAAATTTTTGAGCTTGATCGCATCATAGTCAGGACACCTGCCTCGAATGTTATTGCCAAACAGATGTTTCGCGTCAAAACATCGCAGGCAGACGAGCTTTCTTATCCTTAAATTTGGAACGCCTTGTTTTTCTTGTCGATGAACCGACATTGGAAAACAGGGCGTTTGACGTTTGGCGAGAGGGAAAGTCGTGATAGTAAAAGTAATAATTAAAAGGTCCAGGATGGGAGCGGCGCTATTGGGCGTTCTATTGACGTTGACCGCGTGCATGGCCGACAAGACGGACGTTAGCTTCAATGCCGCTGCTCGAACTACAACGCCGATGCGCGTGGTGACGGACGATCTCGGACGCACGGTTAAGATTCCGGCCAAGGTGAATCGCGTCATTTCACTTGCGCCAAATCTGACCGAAAGCATCTTTGCCGTTGGTGCGGGCGACCGTTTGGTCGGTGTGACGACATTCTGCAACTATCCCGACGAGGCGAAAGCGATCGCGAAGATCGGTGACACGATGACCCCGAACATGGAATCGATCGTGGCTCTTAAGCCCGACATCGTCTTTGTCTCGACGGCGTCTCAGATCCAGACATTCATGACAACGCTCGAGGCGAACGGCATAGCCGTCTATGTTTTGAGTGCCGACTCGCTTCAAGCCGTTTATAAGGATCTGCATCAGCTCGGTATCATATTTGACACGACTGCGGAGACGGAAAGGCTCGTCGACGGCCTCGCAGAGCGTGAGCAAAGTATCGAAAAGGCTGTCGGATCGCCCATCGTGAACGATGAATTGCCGGCCGTACATGACAAACGTGTCGGCGTGGTGAAGGTCTTTGTTCAGATATCAAAGGAGCCGCTGTTTACGATCGGTAAGGGTGCGTTTCTAAACGATCTGATAAAGAGTGCGGGCGGCCGTTCGGTCACGGAAAACGTGGGATCGGCATTTCCAAAATTGAGCAAAGAGACCGCTCTGGCTCTTCAGCCGGAAGCGATCATCCTTTCCGACAGCGAAGACAATCGCGAGCCGAACGAGGTCTTTCGGAATTCGCCGGCGGTGAAAAACGGCCATGTTTACAGGATTAACGCCGACTTGTTGTCACGTCCGGGGCCGAGGTTGGTGGATGCGTTGGAGGCGATCGCGCGGGACCTGCATCCGGAGAAGTTTCCGCATTAATTTACAGACAGTAAGATTCTGGGCCTTTCCAGAGAGGAAATATTGAAACGAAAGATCGTAATTATAGGATCGGTATCGCTCGCGGCTCTCGCGGCGGTCTTGATCGCGGCGGCGATGCTTGGGGCTGAGCGGCTTCCGCTGTTTGACCTTAACGAGCAGCAGCGATCGATCCTCTTTGATATTCGGATGCCGCGTATTTTGCTCGGTGCGTGCGTCGGCGCAAGTTTGGCGGTTGCGGGCGCCGGATTGCAGTCGCTGCTTCGGAATCCGCTGGCTGAACCGTACTTATTAGGAGTTTCGAACGGCGCCGCTTTGGGGACGATGCTGGCGTTCGTGTTTTTTGGGGCGTTTGAGTTTTCACGTCCAATTCTGGCTTTTGCCGGTGCCGGGCTTGCGACATTTGCGGTCTATCGGATGGCACAAAGCCGGTCGGGTATGAACGTCGAACGTCTGGTGCTGTCGGGCGTGATCGTGACTACGTTCTTGTCGTCGGTGATCGTGATGATGACGACGCTGCTAGATGCTGCCAAACTTCGCAGTTTTACATTTTGGCTGCTCGGCGATCTGTCACAGTCCACGATGAACGGTGTCTACATCAGTCTCGTCGCAATGTTGATCGGAACGGCGATCCTTATGTCTCAGGCGAGAGCATTGAACCTAATGATGGTCGGCGAGCGTGACGCGTTCGACTTCGGGGTCGAGGTCGGCCGCGTGAGGCTGCTGGTTTTTGCTGCTTCGAGCCTCGTCGTCGGAGCGGCGGTCGCGGCCAGCGGATCGGTCGGGTATGTCGGCCTGATCGTTCCGCATCTGGTTCGGCTGAGTATCGGCAGCGATAATCGTCTCGTCGTGCCCTTGTCTGCGGTCGTCGGCGCGATCTTTGTCGTATTTGCGGACACGATCGCCCGGACTGTCATCGCACCTCGGGAATTGCCGGTCGGGGCGATCACCGCATTGATCGGAGCACCGCTATTCATCTATTTGCTGAGGAAAAATTAGTCGTTCGTGAAAATGTTAGAAGTACGGGAAGTAACGATCAAATATGAGCAGTGCGAGGTCCTGAACGACGTGTCGTTCGATCTCGCCGGCGGCAAGACGATCGTACTTTTGGGAGCGAACGGAGCGGGCAAAACGACATTGATACGGGCATTGAACGGCACCTTGCCGCTGGCCGCCGGTTCGATCACGCTGGACGGACGTGAGCTGTCGAGTCTGTCGCGGCGTGAGACAGCCCGGAATATCGCGGTCGTAGCACAGGAAAACGAAACGCGCTTTCCGGTCACCGTGCTGCAATTTGTGCTCTCCGGACGCTTTGCTTACGGCACCCCATTCGGCTGGGAATCTGACGATGATCTCGCAAGCGCGAACCGAGCACTTGTCGAATGCGACCTTACGGCTTTTGAGACGCGACTGATGAATCACCTCTCGGGCGGCGAGCGGCAGCGGGTGGTTTTGGCACGTGCTTTGGCGGCGGGTGCAAATATCCTGCTGCTCGACGAGCCGACGGCCAATCTGGATCTCTCGCATCAGGCGATGATGTTTCGGCTGGTACGAGAGCGATGCATAACCCGCGACTGCTCAGCGGTTGTGATAACGCACGACCTCAATCTCGCGTCGGAATTCGCGGACGAGATCATAATGCTGAAAAACGGACGGATCGCCGCCAAAGGCACGCCGGACCAAGTTTTGACTGCTGAGAATGTAAGAAATGTTTTCGGCGTGGAAGTTTTGCTGGATGAGAATCCGGCCAGCCGAAAGGTCCGCGTTACGGCAATTTTTTAGGAGTTAGCCGCGAATTGCACGAATGGCATTCGCAGCTAAATATTGGACAAACGACGCAGGGGAAGTTTGGTGCAAAGCCAACGCTGCCCACGCAACTGTGAAGCGAGACGTCTCAACGCAAATGCTTTGAAACGCGATCGCCAGAGCCAGGAACCAAGCCCGTTTGTTGTGTGTTGGAACCATTCTGCGATGGGCAGAAAAGGA
>JBDTZO010000195.1:0-27748 GCA_040005135.1 Acidobacteriota bacterium
CGACGAACATTCTGTCCGCTAATAAGGTGCCCCAGATGGAATGCGAATAGAGTATACAGCGGGCTCTCGGCCGCAGACGATATATTGCCAGGTGGAGCAGAGTTTCGTCCGACGGCCGCCCGAAGCCTTGTAAAATTTCAGCGTCGTCATCGAGCTCGAGAAAATTCGTCTCGTCCAAGGTGCCTTTATCGCCTCCGCCCGACGTGATGAAAAGCCGAAGCGGCTTTCGAGCGAGGAGTATGCTGAAATTGCCGCTCGTGCCGAGAGCCCAACCTCGCTTATAGAAATCGCGGCCAGTCTCCGTGAGTTCTTGCGTCGGACTGATCGGTGCAGGATTATCGGACATGAGACTTACTCCTCGTCAACGCGTAGCTTTTCGAGAACCGACATGTCTTCGAGTGTTGTAAGATCGCCCGAAACCTTGCCGCCAGCAGCAAGCTCTCGCAAGAGCCGCCGCATGATCTTGCCCGACCTCGTCTTAGGCAGAGTGTCAGTGAATCGAATATCATCTGGCTTAGCAAGCGATCCGATCTCATGAGCTACGTGAGCCCGGAGCTCGTCTCTTAAGGCATCGTTTCCGACTCGAGAGCCTTCAAGCGTAACGAACGCGGATATGGCCTGGCCTTTTAACTCGTCCCTCCGGCCAACCACGGCCGCCTCGGCCACGGCTTCGTGCGAAACGAGAGCAGATTCGATCTCGGCAGTCCCCAGACGATGACCGCTTACGTTGATAACGTCATCAACGCGGCCCATGATCCAATAGTAACCGTGTGCATCGCGCCTGGCACCATCACCGGCGAAATAAACGCCAGGAATCTCCGACCAATACGTTTGCTTATATCGCTCATCATCGCCCCACAGAGTTCGAAGCATCGCGGGCCATGGATATTTGATCACAAGATAGCCCCCTTCATTAACGCCTACCGGGACCCCAGCTTTGGTAACTACATCAACAATTATTCCGGGCAGAGGACGAGTGGCCGTGCCGGGCACAGTCGGAGTCGCCCCCGGCAACGGCGCGATCATAATAGCCCCGGTTTCGGTCTGCCACCAAGTGTCAACGATCGGACACTTTCGTTTGCCGATCACTTCGTGATACCACATCCATGCTTCGGGGTTGATCGGTTCCCCGACCGTCCCGAGCAGTCTTAGGCTCGACAGATCATGTTTCAGCGGATATTGCTCACCCCATTTTATAAACGCCCTGATAGCCGTCGGAGCAGTGTAGAAGATCGTTATCTTATGACGCTCGATGATGTCCCAGAAACGGTCAAAATCGGGGTAATTCGGAGCACCCTCGTACATAAATACGGTGGCTCCGTTTGCGAGGGGGCCATATACGACATAGGAATGGCCCGTAACCCAACCGATATCAGCTGTGCACCAATAGATATCGTCGTCTTTGAGATCGAAAACGAGCTTGGTCGAATAGGCGGTTTGCGTAAGGTAACCGCCGGTCGTATGAAGGATTCCTTTTGGCTTCCCGGTCGTTCCGGACGTGTAGAGTATGTACAGGGGATGCTCGGAATCCAGTTCTTCCGCCGAGCAATCGGCTCCGACCGTTTTCGTCAATTCGTGCCACCAATGGTCACGACCGGGACGCATAGTTACCTTGGACTTCGTCCTTTGAAAAACGACAATATCTTCGACGCACGGACATTCGGCGGCGGCTTCATCAACAGTGTCCTTCAACTTGATCTCGGAACCACGACGATAACCTCCGTCGGCGGTAACGATAATCTTGCATTGGCCATCATTCACGCGATCGCGGATCGCCTCGGCTGAAAAACCACCAAAAATGACGGTGTGCGTCGCACCGATGCGAGCACAAGCGAGCATAGCTACCGCCAAAGCCGGTATCAGCGGCATGTAAATGGCAATCCGGTCGCCGGTTTTGACGCCAAGCTTTTTCAGTACATTAGCAAAACGCGAAACCTCCTGGTGAAGTTGGAGATAAGTGATCGTCTTGATCTCGCCCGTTTCGCCTTCCCATATGATTGCAGCCTTGTTCTTACGCCAGGTATTTATGTGTCGATCCAGACAATTAAATGAGACATTGATCTTGCCGCCGACAAACCATTTCGCGTGAGGTTCGTTCCATTCAAGTACCTTATCCCACTTCCGAAACCACGACATTTTTTCCGCTTGCTCAGCCCAGAACGCCTCAGGGTCTGCCTCGGCCTCGGCATATAGGGCTTCGTATTCACTAAGAGTCTTTACCTCAGCATTAGCAGAAAAATCTGTCGGAGGCGGGAATAGACGAGCTTCGTTGGAGTACGATTCGATGGAGTTTGATTCGGGCATAGGCTAAATCTGGTCGGATCTTTATCGATTATAGAACATCGCGGGTAGTCTACAAATAATGTTCAACTTCTCAAGGAGAGTTACCGTTATCCCCTTCGTCGAAACTTCGTAACCTACGAGTCGGTTAGCTCACTGAAGCTGTTGCTGGACTAAACTCTTCCCAATAGGATGAATTGTACGATCCCATCGTGAACATTGAAGCGCTGAAAATCTGCGTTCGAGAAAAAATTAGTTTTGGTTTATCCTGAACGTGAGATTCAAAATGCCTTGCAAAAAGCTCGATTGACGCTTAGCTAGTATAAAAATGTCGCTCCTTCAGATGAACAACATCGTCAAAGAGTTCCCGGGTGTACGGGCGTTAGATGGCGTTAGTTTCACCGTCGAAAAGGGTGAATTTCACTCGCTCGTGGGCGAAAATGGGGCGGGGAAATCAACGTTGATGAAAGTGCTTTCGGGCGTATATCCCATTGGATCGTACGAGGGCGACATCCTGATCGACGAAGAGGTACGGCAATTTAAGACCGTACGAGATTCGGAAAATGCCGGCGTATCAATTATTTTTCAGGAACTGTCGCTAGTCAAGGAACTAACTGTCGGCGAAAACATCTTTTTGGGCCGGGAGCCGACCACCTTTGGCATTATTAATTGGTCCGAACTTTATCACAAAGCCAGCAAGCTTCTTCAGGATCTGCGTCTGCCTATCGATCCGCGGGTGAAAGTCGGAAACCTCGGTATTGGCCAGCAACAGCTCGTCGAAATAGCCAAGGCCCTATCAAAAAACGCTCGAATCTTGGTGCTCGATGAACCAACGGCTGCATTGACGGAATACGAGGTCGAAACACTTTTCGGGATTCTTGCGGATTTAAAGGAACGCGGCGTCGGGATGATCTACATTTCGCATAAGCTAAATGAGATCTTCGCAATGAGCGATCGAATCACCGTCTTGCGCGACGGCAAGACCGTCGGCACCAACGCGGCGTCGGATATGAACCGTGAAAAGGTAATCGCAGCGATGGTCGGACGAGAAGTTGGCGATATTTTTCCGAAGGTTCAGCATGAGTTCGGTAAAATAGCTCTCGAGATTAGCGGCCTCGACGTCTATTCGTTGGACGTGACGGACAAGAAGGTTGTAAATGGCGTCTCATTTAGTGTTAGGCAGGGCGAGGTGCTCGGAATCGCAGGCCTGATGGGCGCCGGACGCAGCGAGCTTTTGTCTGCAATATTTGGTGCATGGCAAGGCAGATACTCGCGGAGCGTTGAGGTCGACGGGAATCGCGTGACGATCGCGTCGCCAGCGGACGCAATTGAAAATGGCATTGGATTTGTGACCGAAGACCGAAAAAGGTTTGGTCTGATCCTGGAACAAACGATCGTCGATAATATGACCCTTGCGGGACTGCGAAGGATCTCCGGGCGGTTCATAACCCACCGAGACCGTGAGATGACGGCCGCGGCCGGCCCAATGATAAGCCTGCGGATCAAGGCAAATTCTTGTATAACGGTAGCCGGCACGCTTTCGGGTGGCAATCAACAAAAAGTCGTTTTGGGAAAATGGCTTCTAATAAATCCAAAGATCTTATTCCTCGACGAACCTACCCGCGGAATTGATGTAGGTGCAAAGCAGGAGATCTATACCGAGATCAACCGACTCGCAAAAGAGGGAATGGCCATCGTACTTGTATCATCCGAACTGCCCGAGGTGCTCGGCCTGTCGGATCGAGTTATGGTGCTGCACGAGGGGCGAGTTACGGGAGAATTTTTGCGAAACGAGGTCACTCCGGAGAAAGTGATGGCCGCTGCGACCGGCAACAATTAATTAATGAACGAAGAAAAAAAATCGATTCTGTCCGGCCAGGCACTTCGTGCATACGTGATGATCGCCGTGCTCGGCTTGATCTGGCTTTATTTCCATTGGGCCACGCCGGGCAACACGTTCTTAACAGCGCGTAATCTATCCAACCTAATGACCCAGATGTCGGTGACAGGCGTGCTCGCCGTCGGGATGCTGATGGTCATAGTCTCCGGTAATATCGATCTTTCGGTCGGCTCCGTCCTCGGTTTTGCGGCGGGCATAGCTGCCTTCACGGTGACCACGCTCGAATATGGTCTTCCCGTGGCGGTAATTGCTGCGATCGTGATTAGCGTTGCGATCGGCGTGCTTCATGGCACACTGACAGCGTATCTAAATATTCCTGCTTTCATCGTCACGCTTGGCGGCCTGCTTGCTTGGCGAGGAGCGGTAAAATGGCTTCTCGGCGGCAGCACCATCCCGATCGCGGACCCAACTTTCAAAGCGATCGGCCAAAGTTTCGTAGGCCCGACAGCCGGTTGGGTGATCGCCGCGGTCGCGATCGCTTTCGTCATTATTTTTGCTATCCGCCGGGCGCGTTCGGTCAAGGTCTTTGGCCTTGGAGAGGCAAACTACACGAGCGAACTGCTTAAATCCATCCTACCGATCGGCGTCATTATCGCGTTTATCGCCGTGATGAATGCCTACGAGGACCGAGGTGTCCCAGTGCCGGTGCTGATCTTTGTCGCGGTCGCACTATTTGGAGCGTTCCTCACTACCTCGACGACATTTGGACGGTACCTTTACGCGATCGGCGGCAACGCGGATGCGGCCAGACTGTCAGGAATCAATAATAAGCGCAACATACTGAAGGTTTACGCTATTCTCGGGGCGCTCACCGGCCTTGCGGCCCTCATTTATGCCGGCCGTACGAGCAGCGCCACTCCGGACGCGGGCACGCTAAAGGAACTTGACGCCATTGCGGCCTGCGTTATTGGCGGAGCCTCGCTCGTCGGGGGCCGCGGAACCATATTCGGCGCATGCCTTGGAGCATTGATCATGGCAAGCCTCGACAACGGCATGTCATTGCTCGGCGTGCGCGATTTTATGCAGGACATCATCAAAGGTTCTATTCTCGTCGCCGCAGTCGGCCTAGACATGGCCGGCCGACGGCAAAGTTGAAAGGCGGACTCGGTCGGCGACCAAAATCGAAAAGGTCCTTTACGGCCGATTCGTAACTTTTTCAATCCAACATTCATTGCTGGTTCCGGCCAGTCGCAGAGCCTAGCCGCCAATAAAGCTCATTGTTCGCGACGGCCGCACGAATTGCGCGTCATTTATATAATGGCGAGCTTCTTTCTTAAGGACTACAGCTTCAATAAATTCGACAATTTCACCACGGGCGGCTCCGCTGCGGAGGATGTCGCGGAGGTTGTGTTCGGTGGTCGAAAACAGGCAAGTGCGAATCTGGCCGTCGGCGGTGAGGCGGATTCGCGAGCAAGCGCCGCAGAACATCTCGGTGACCGGAGCGATGATACCTATCTCGCCCGGAGCACCATCAGAGAATTTATATTTCCATGCCGTCTCGCTGCCGCGTGAGGCGTCGGCCAATTCCAGCGGATAGACAGCGTTGATCGTCTCATAGATCTCGCGGCCTGGAACAACCATTTCGCGTTTCCACTCATGGCCGCTGTCGAGGGGCATAAATTCGATAAAACGCATTCCAATATCGAATTCACGGGCGAAACGGGCAAAGTCCACGAGCTCGTCATCGTTGTGTCCGCGAATGACCGCGGCATTGATCTTAATTGGATGAAATCCGCATATTTTTGCCGATTCGATCGCCTCGAAAACCTTGTCAAGAGCGTCAATGCCGGTGATCTTTGCGAATTTGGCGCGATCTAGGCTGTCGAGGCTGATCGTCACACGATCGACGCCGGCTTCGCGAAGGCCCGCCGCCAGCGACGGAAGAATGAAACCGTTCGTGGTTAGGGCCAGGTCCTTTAGGGCTGGCTTTAGGCGTGAGATCCCGGCTGCGAGCGTTGCAATGTCCTTTCGCAGGAGCGGTTCTCCGCCCGTTAGGCGGATCTTCTCGATACCGAGCGAGACGAATATCTCCGAAACATAGGCGATCTCCTCGAAGGTCAGCAGTGTGTCCTTGCGGGCCATCGGTGGTTCGCCGTTGGGTAGGCAGTAAAAACAGCGGAAATTACATCTGTCCGTGACAGAGATGCGTAGATCTCTAATTATCCGATCGTGAGCGTCGCGGAGCGGCATAGGTCTATGATACATCAACGGCCGACTCATAAGCGTTTTAACAGGGCCGCTGCGTTGCGTTTAAGGCCGGGAAGCTTTGCACGCTTGATCGCACTTCGGCGAAATCGCGTGACGTATTGGTCGTGGTCCATCCGCGACACAGCTTCGAGGTTCAGCGCGGTTTCCCCGTTACGCGGCTCAAAACGGACTTCCGCAGTTGGTTCCTGAAAGCGATTCCAAGGGCACACATCCTGGCAGATATCGCACCCGTATAGCCAGCCTTCCTGATTGTCGACGATCACGGGCGGCAGTTCATCGCTACGCAGTTCGATCGTCGCGTATGAGATGCATTTTCGTGAATCAACGACATATGGCTCGACGATCGCCAACGTGGGACATGCGTCGAGGCACGCCGTACAAGTACCGCAATGGTCCTCGACGATCGCGGTGTCGTAGTCCAGGTCGATATTGAGGACCAGTTCGCCTAGGAATACCCAGGAGCCAAGTTCCTTTGTGATGACATTGGAATGCTTTCCGATCCAGCCGAGGCCCGCCCGCACCGCCCACGCTTTGTCCATCATCGGAGCCGTATCGACGCACGCCTTGCCATCGGCCGAGGTATCCGCAGACTTGATCCAGGCGAGCAGTTCACGGAGCTTGTCCCCGACCACGTCGTGATAGTCGTCGCCCCATGCGTATCGTGAAAGTTTGCCTTCGGCAGCGACGTCGGAATGTTTGTGGTCGGTAAAGTAATTTGCCGCCACAACCACCACCGAGCGTGCTCCGGGAAATAAGACGATCGGATCCGTACGCTTTTCCGGTTCGCGTTCGAGCCAAGCCATGTCGGCGTGAAACCCGCGTCTGAGCCACTCGCTAAAGCGGTCTTTTTCTGCCGTCAGCGATACTGCAGGCACGATCCCAATCCTGTCAAAACCGATCGCGAGAGCCTTTTCCTTGATCTGAGCTGCAAATCCCATCACTCTACAATTAACAACTTAACCGCTAAAAAGAAAGAAGGCCGAACGGTCTGAACCATCCGGCCTTTTTGTCGACTAAGCCCATCAGCTTAGAAGTTAAATTTGACTCCGAACTGGAATTGCCTCGGGTCGTACGCTGAGGTCGAGCTGCTGTAGAATTTGTTGCCAGCTCGCTTTCCGTATGCATTGACAGCCGTATAGAACGGATTTGCCGCCGCCTCGTTAAATCGGTTGAATAAGTTAAAGCCCTCCGCGATCAGGTCCAAGCTCATCCGTTCGCCAAAATGGATCTTTTTGGTGAGACGAGCGTCGACGGTAAAGTAAGGGTGCGTGAGCCCCATGTTGCGGCCGAGATTACCGTTGATCGGGAAGCCGGTCACACATGCCGGTGAGTTGGTATCAGCGACTGTATTTTCGCCCTGACAGAGCTGGCCGTTAGGCAGCAGGAACGGTCGTTCGTTCGTGCTCTGGAAATCGCCGTTGGCATCGCCCGGAGCGATGATGTTGAACGGACGTCCCGAGCTGACCTCGACGATCGGAGCCAGCGAGAATCCATACATGAACCGCTTAAAGCCGCTCTGCGACTTCCAATTTTCCGGTGCTCCGACGACACCGCTGAATACGAAACGGTGACGCTGATCAAATAGCGAATCCGATCGTTCCGCACGGAAATTCGTATTATCCTGCGGCTTGAGCAGTGTCTGCAGGTCTGACGAATCGTCGATCGAGTGTGACCAAGTGTAGGTCGCGAACAACTGAATATTATTCGAGAAACGCTTCTTGAACTCGAGGTTGAGTGCGTTGTACGACGAGTTTCCATCCGAGAGCTGAGCGTTCACATCAGCATACGGATTTATCGGGCCCGGCGTGCGGACCGAGCCGGCGAGCAGTCCGTCAAACGTTGCTTTGTTGAGGCCCGTCAGCGCCTGGACGAAGAAGTAATTGGGGCCAAGTTTACGAAAGAAATCAGCCGCGATCGGGCTAACTACTTTTTGTCCCAGGCCGTTAATACCTATGAAACCCGGAACTACAACTGTATATCCGGGAGGGCATGAACCGGCCACCGCACATGACTGCGGCACTGAGAAAAATGCAGCTTCCGTCAAGTTGTTGGGTGCACGTCCGGCGAAGCGACGGAAATTCTCGATCAAAGCTGCCGAGTTCACCGTATTAACGTCCTGCGGATGTGCCAGGAAGTGAGCGTTTACACCAATATAGCTGGCCGAGAACGACATATCCCGCGTGAGCTGCCGCTCGATCGCGAAATTCATCTGGACGGCCTGCGGATATTGGAAATTCTTGCCGACATGAAGTGTGAACGGAAGGATCGGACCGAAGCCGGTAAAGGTGCTCGGATTGAATCGCATCTGGCCGTAAATGTACTGGGCCGAGCTCGCGATGCCTACCGTATTTCCGCCCGCACATAGTGCCGGGTTGGAACCCTGTACGCCGCAGACAGTTCCGTGGAACACCTGAAATGCGTTGAGCAATCCATTTGACGCCGGGCCGCCGATCGGCAAAAGCGTCGCTTGCTGCTGCTGCGAACCGTCGGCGATGTTCGAATTGAACGATACCGCAAGCAGCGGATGATCGTAAAATATGCCGGCCGCCGCACGAATGACCGTTTTGCCGTCGCCCATGATGTCATAGGCGAGCCCTAGCCTGGGCGCCCAGTTATTGCTGTCACGCGGGAATCCCTGCGTAACGTTAAGTGCGTCCTGGGCAGTTTGAATGTCCGAGACAGAAAGTCTAATACCAGTAAGCGGATCAGTGAACGGCGACGGAGCAAATTGCTGTGTAAACTCGTAGTCGTAGCGGATGCCGTAGTTCAGGGTCAAACGCTTATTGATCTTCCAGGTATCCTGGCCAAAGAACGCGATCGGTTTATTAGACAACGTACTGTTCGGATCGCCGAACCCCTGAATGAATACGCTTGGAAATCCGAGTCCATAGGCTTGGATAGGCGTAAATGCGGGTCCGGTGCAGGTGGCCTGCGTGGCACTGCCGGGAATGAGTGACGAACAAGACTGTGAGCCAAAATTAAAGAGCCCCGGGAAGTTAAGGTCAAATCTCGCCTTTCCGGAGATCCAATTAAAATCAGCGCCGAACTTGATCGTATGCGAGCGGATCGCGTAGGTCATGTTGTCGCGCAGCTGGTATCGGTTCTCTGTACGCGACACGGGTGAAAACGGATTTGAGCCGATAAATCCGGTTCCGGCGATCTGCAGAGCGATGCTCGGGATCTGCGAATCGAACGATGCGACACGCCGTCCATAATTGAAATAACCTTCGTTGATCAAATTATGCGGAAGAATGCTCGTTGCCGACATGCCGAACGACGTATCCTTGAGATCCTGAATGCCCGTACGTGAATAGTCGTTTTGTCCGAGTGTCTGATTCTGCGATTCATCCTGAATTCCGTTAATGCGGCTCGGGTTGTAACCGACGCGGAAACTCAATTGGTTCGCCGCATTGATCGAATGATCGACACGGAATGACGTATAGGTTGACGCTTCTGAGATCGGAAAGATCCGTTGAAGCTGAGCTAACGGACGAAAAGCAATGTATTGACCGCTTGCGTTTCGCGTCAGTGGGACCGGAGCTCCGGACAAGAAAAATCGCTGGCCGATGACCGTTCCGCCAAGTACTGCTCCGCCCGGGCTGATAAGTGTCGATCCGCCATTGAGGGCCGTCTGCGTTCCGGCTGACGCCATCGTTGCATACGTGATGGCGGTGCTGATATTTAACGGGATTCCCGTGCCGAGCAGTCCGGTTATATAGCTGGCCTGGGCAGGCGTGAGTCCGTTATAGACATTCGTGAATGGCAGAAACGGAGCACCGATCGTAACGCTTGACGTGGCACCACCAATGATGTCGCCGGTAAAGAATCCGGATTCCTGACGGCGTCTCTGCTCGAAAGATCCGAAAAAGAAGGTTTTGTCCTTGATGATCGGGCCGCCGAGTGTAAAACCGTACTGAACGCGTGTATATGGCGGCCGCTTTTTGGGGTCATTATCGATGATCGGAGCAAAAGCGTTTCGGGCCTGAACTGACTTGTCGCGGAGAAAGCCGAAGACATTGCCGCTGTATTTACTGCCGCCGCGTTTGGTCACGACGTTGACGATACCGCCGGTCGCGCGTCCAAATTCAGGCATGTATGAATTGGTCGTTACCTGAAATTCCTGTACCGCTTCCATCGATACTGTCGAGCGAGCGGCATTGATCGAATTGTCGGTAAAGTCGGCGCCGTCCACCTGGACGAGTGTCGAGCGGCCGCGTTGGCCGCCAATATTGAGGCCCGATGTCGGGGCCGGTCCGACCGGCCTGCCGTTGTCGCGTCCAACGGTAGATATCGTAAGTGCAAAGCCCGTTGCGGATCGTTCATTGATCGGAAGATTGTTGATCCGAGCCTGATCGATCGTGTTAGAGACTGTCGTCTTGGTGGTCTCGATCAACTGTACATCGTCGCCCGAGACATTCACCACCACATCCTGCGCACCGATCTCAAGCTTGATCGCTAGCTCGGCACTCTGACCGACGGTGAGCTTGACCGGGGAGATCACTACCTTCTTAAAGGTCGCTCCCTGGGCCGATATCTCGTAATCGCCGGGTGAAAGGCCAATGAACAAGTAGTCTCCGTCCGGGGCGGAAATGACGGTACGTGTAAGATTCGTGCCCAAGTTCTTAGCGGACACAGTTGCGCCCGCTACGACTGCTCCGGTCGGGTCGGTTACGGTGCCGGACAGATCTGCAGCCGTTGCCTGTGCCTGAGCCATCGCTGAGATGGAAAAGACGAGCACGGCGGCACCAAACAGCATTAGTCGAGCTGCCAGAGCGACGGCCTTGGTCGGAAATACTCTCATTTATTTTGTCTCCTTAACGCAATTGATAGATCAGTCTCCGTCGAATGAAGCGCACATGCCATCTAGAGGGTCAGTGCCGACTGCAAGCCAGGGCGATCCAAGCGAAGCCGGTACATGGCTAGCAAAAATTTAAGGCTTTAACGGACAGAGACTTAATTGATAAAGATTTGCTTTGAATTTTTTAACCCAAAAACAACTTTTAGGCAAGTAAATGAACAAGATTTTTACCAAAAATCCTCCGTCGAAATTGCCGAGCTTTTTATGACTCCGACGGCAAACGTCGAAACGACATAGGAATATACGTAGCCAAAATGCCCGATCTTGAACCTTAACCTGATATCGTTCCACGTAAAACAGCTAAATGGAACGGGTCAATTGTTGTATCCAGTGTACTTAACGCCGATTTCGTTCCATTAGTGTTTTGGAACAGGCTAAATGGAACGGCGCCCCACATTTGGAAATTAGCGGCCACCCTAAATAATGCAAGCATAATAATTTAACTTGATATTTCCCTCATTTTTACGTCGTTAGCCAAGAACGATCGTTCAACTGCCTCGCAGCGATCCTTGCCGCCGACGGTAGAACTATCACAAAGAACGCTATGGAAGATGCAAATGGAGCAGAATATTCCAACCGAACATGTCTACATCACTTGCGAACCCTGCGTTTCTCATCCGCGTCCGTAGTGTTTAATTTCCTTTCCGTCCGCCGAAAAGCCGAAGACCAACGTTTCAAGTATAGCACGACGTCGCACGCGTGTGCGACAATTTTTTTGGCCTGCGGTCATGCCTGCTGCCCGGCGAACGGCCAAACCGCAGCCGGGCCACTCGTATGACGCCGGGAATGCTTTAGATTACAATTGACGACAGGCACGGTCCGTACGTTTTATGAAAATAATACCGCTCTCTATTCCTACTCCGTTCTATGTCGGCGACGTCAATGTCTTTCTGATCAAGGACGAACCTCTGACGCTCATCGACGTCGGTCCGAAAACAACCGAAGCGGCCCGTGTCTTGCGCGAAAAGCTCGGAAGGGAAGGAGTTAAGTTTTCTGACGTAAAGAGGATAGTTTTGACGCACGCCCACGAGGATCATTGCGGAATGACCAAGCAGATCCGCGACGAGGCAAAAAATGCGGAGGTCCTGATCCATGACTGGGAAAAAGGGCATCTATTCGGCCGGCTCGCTCACGAAGCTCAACGCAGCCTGCTGCTTAGGTCGGGCGTCCCCGAGGCCGTCTTTCTGGACATGCAGAAGCTGTACGAGGAGATCAGTCTGCTGACCGACTCGCTGGCGGACGGTGAGTACGGTGTGCTTCGCGATGAAATGGAGATCGAGTTCGAAAGCGGATCGCTTCGCGTTCTGCACACGCCGGGTCATACGCCCGGTTCCTGTTCATTCCTTCGCGAAGCGGACCGCACTATTATTTGCGGCGATTGTGTGCTCAAGCGAATAACGCCGAACCCGATCCTCGCTCCGGATCCGGTCGATCCTACCCGTAGATTCAGATCGCTTGCCGAGTATCTCGTTTCGCTTGCCCGGCTGCGAAGTTTTTCTCCGACGCTCGCGTATGGCGGCCATGGCGAAGCGGTCACCGATTTTGAAGAAATATTTAACCGGTACGTGCGGTCGATCGACGATCGCCAAAAGCGCGTGATATCGCTCGTCGCGGGAAACGGTGGAACGACCGCATTTTCAGTTGCCGAAAGGCTGTTTCCGGATTCGTTCGACCATGACGTTCATCGTTTTCTGGCCATTTCCGAATCGATCGCACATCTCGATTATGCCGAATCTGAGGGCAGGATCGCGGTCGAGCTCAGCAATGGGATCGAACTCTATCGCAGCCTTTAGGCCTAAGGCATCATCAGGGCGATCTCGGACTGATCGAAGGATCGTGCGGCGATGCTGCGGATCGTTTCGCTAATTTTGGTCAGATCGGCAAAACCCGGAAGGCCGCGAACTCGTTGAGAAAGCGTGTTGTCCACACATTCCTGGCCGCCGCTGTCGCCGAATAAGGTTGCGATCAGGTAGTCGGTCCGGACCTGAGCGACCGAGCCCTGCCCGACAGGCGCCCAGAAATGCTCGACAACAAAGCGTGCCAATCTCTGCGCAAACTGATTGTTTCGCAGTTCGATCCGCGCGACACTTCGGTAAAACTGCATATGAGCGGATTCCTCTCGCAGAATGCCGTTTAAGATATGCGTGAGCACGGGATGATCCGCGATCTCTGCAAGACGCCGATAGGCCTGGGCAGTCGACAATTCGTGTATCGTGCCGAACGTCATATGCGTGGCCGTAAATTTGTGGCCGATCAAATTCGTCAACGTGGTGATGAAATAGGTATGAGCGCGGTAAAACCTCGAGATATTGCCTCTCACCGAATCCTGCCACCCCTCGCCGCTGCTGTAGCCGGCTTCGTTTAGAAATCGGTCGAGAACCTCGCCATGGGCGATCTCCTCAACACCCCAACGCTCCATAAACTTTTTGATCACCGGATCGCGACCGGTCGGCGTGCGCAGCATCTGGCGGTGATACATATCGGTGAGTAGCTCCACGTCGCGCATGTACAAAAGCACCGGAACTAACTTCGGGTTCAGCGGATGATCTTTGACCGAGTCCCACGGTATTTCACTTAGGAACTGCGGCGTGAGTGCCCGCGGCTGCCGCTCATACCAATCGAGCACTTCTTTCTTTGTTTCGAATACCATTCCTGTTTCTCCCTGTCCGATAGCGGCGTCTGTCTCGCATGACGCATTTGCCTACTGTACTTATTTTCGCCGAACGGCTTTTTCCGGATGCACAGGGAATCTTTAGCTAGTAATATATTCGGTAGATATGAAAACATTCTTACAGTTGATGGCGATAATTCTCGCGTTGTACGGAGGCGTAATTGCTCAAACGGGAGGGCTAGCGGCTCCGGGTGAAAAGCATCTTACAAACATTAAGCAGCTGACGTTCGGAGGCGAAAACGCCGAGGCTTATTTTTCGTTTGATGGAAAGCAGCTGATCTTTCAATCGAAGCGCGACGGCCGGGCCTGTGACCAGATCTACTCGATGAACATCGACGGTTCAAACGTAAAAATGGTCTCTAACGGCGAGGGTCGCACTACGTGCGCCTATTTTTTCAAGGGCGGCAAGAAGGTGCTTTATGCGTCGACGTTTGGCGGCAGTCGCGAGTGTCCGCCCGATCCGGACAGATCACACGGGTATGTGTGGCCGGTTTACGCCGATTACGATATCTATACCGCGACGCCGGACGGAAAAAATATAAAAAACCTGACTCATTCTCCGGGTTACGACGCTGAGGCGACGATCTCACCGGACGGCAAAACGATCGTTTTCACCTCGGAACGTGACGGCGATCTCGATCTGTATTCGATGGACCTGAACGGCAAGCACGTTAAGCGTCTGACAGACGCCGTGGGTTATGACGGCGGAGCATTCTTTTCGCCGGATTCGAAACAGATCGTTTACCGTCGGTCTGCCCAGGAAACGCCCGAGGCGATCGCGACCTATAAGGGTCTGCTGGCCCGTCATCTTATCGTTCCGATCGTCTTTGAGATCTGGGTGATGAACGCCGATGGTTCGAATAAGCATCAGGTTACGAATCTCGGTTCGGGCAGTTTTGCACCGTTTTTTACACCTGACGGTAAGAAGATCATTTTTTGCACCAATTATTTTGACGAGAATAAAGGCGATCAGAAAAAGCAGCCAAATTTCGATCTGGTCCTGATCAATGTTGATGGGACCGGCATCGAACGCATCACATACAACGCGTCGTTTGATGGCTTTCCGATGTTCTCGCCTGACGGTAAAAAGCTCGCTTTTGCTTCTAACCGGAACGACGCGAAAGCCGGCGATACCAATGTGTTTATCGCGGATTGGGTGAACTGATTTGGGATCGCAGCTCAAAACGTAAATGCGCACTCTCCCATTTTGTAAATTTCACGGCTTTGGTAACGACTACATCGTTATTGAACGCGACGACATTCCGGCAGATCTATCGCTGGAACAGCTCGCACGTGAGATGTGCCATCGCCATACCGGCGCGGGATCCGACGGCATCGCTGCGCTTGGGCGGCCGAGCGATGGCGACTCCGATTACGACTGCGAGATCATCAATCCGGACGGCTCGATCGCAGAGTTTTCGGGCAATGGGACAAGATGCGCGGCCGCTTATTTGTACTTCAAGAGCCTCTGGTCGAAGCCCGAGCTCCGGTTACGCACACGCAGCGGAATTAAGAACTTCAGTTTAATTGAACGCATTGGAAACGAGGCATTCTGGTTTGACGCCGAGATCGGGAAACCTCAGTTTTCTTCGGACAAGGTGCCGGTACTTGTTGGTGGTTTCCGCGTAGCGGTCGTCAACGAACCGATCAACCTGGATGGCCGTCTCTATGCCGTTTCGGCTGTAAATATCGGCAATCCGGTCGCGTGCATATTTGTAGATGAGCTCGATTTCGACTGGCGGTCGTTGGGACGAGCGCTCGAACACCACGAAAAATTTCCGCAGCGCGTTAATGCTGTGATCGTGAAGATCCTGGATCGCGAGAATATCGAGATTCGCATCTGGGAGCGCGGAGCCGGCGAGACATCCGCGTCAGGCAGCTGTGCAAGCGGTGCCGCCGTTCTGTCTGCGTTTATGCTGAAAACGGAGCGGAAAGTAAATGTCCATTCGCCCGGCGGCGTTACGAAGGTAAACTGGCGAAAAGATGATCAGATCGTGCTTACGGGCCGGGCTGATCTTGCCTACAGCGGGGAATGGCCGATCAAATAGATCGATCAATTTCCAGGCTGGCCAGATCTAAGTTGAGCGTGATCCCGAGGTTTAGTATCAGGCCATCAGCCGCCGAAGATGCCGGCGACCACGTCCCGGCGAAAGTCGAAGATCTGGTCTAGCTCACGGCGGACAATAAAATGGACAATGTCACCAAATGGTTCGATCGGCAGTCGATAACGTACCTCGTCCTCCATCAGCGTTTTGTCTAGGCCGAGCGGGGTGAACGTATGACGGTGGATCCACTGGCGATATGGTCCGCGGATCTGCTGGTCGACGAATTCGTTTGGCGGATCCCACATCGAGATCTCGGTCCGCCAATTTATCGGAAATCCCCGCATTCGTAAGCTGTAATCGATCAAGGCCCCTTTTTTTATTTGGATGGGCAGGTCGGTAATTATTCGGAATTTCAGTGCGGGCGGCGTTATGCTCTCCAGATTGCCAGCGTCGGCAAAGAACTCGAAGACCTCTTCGACGGGACGGTCAAGCGTTTGAACTCGCTTAAGAATGTGTTCGGACATATGCGGATACAGCAATTCGAAATTTGCGGTCAGAACTATATTCGCTAGCTATTGGACAACAGTTTCTCCGATCATCCCCAATCACGGTCCCTGCCAATGCCAAGCGCAATATTACAAACTACGGTAAAATAGTAAAAGTGAGTGAGAAAGTACATATTACGGGGCTGACCTCGGCGCAGCTTGTGGATATGGCTGCGAATTTTGGCGAGCCGCGATATCGGGCGAATCAGATCTTTAAGGCCGTGCACCAACGCCGTCTCCGAACGTTCGACGAGATCACCGATCTGCCTAAAAAGCTGCGCGAAAAACTTGAGGACGCTGCCGACATCTCGCGGCTGACAGTCGAAACCCGATACGTTTCGATCGATGGAACGCGGCGATATTTGATGAAGACGCCAGACGGTTATCCGGTCGAAACGGTATTTATACCCAGCGAAGGGCGCGATACGATCTGCTTTTCATCACAGTCCGGCTGTCCGCTCAATTGCGATTTTTGCTTGACCGCTAAGCTCGGCCTGCTTCGAAATCTCACCGCCGGCGAGATCGTCGAGCAGGTTATCATTGTGCTAAACGACGTCTACGGCGTCAACGGCGAGACTCCGCACGGCACTAACCTCGTCGGTATGGGCGCGGGCGAGCCTTTTCTCAATTTTGAGAATCTCATCGCCGCTCTCGATATCATGTCTGCGGAAGAAGGCCTTTTTATCGTGCCAAATCGCGTAACGATCTCGACGGCCGGCGTCGTGCCGAAGATCTACGAATTTGCGAAGCTCGAAAATCGACCACATTTGGCGATATCGCTGTCGTCCGCCCGTAACGAGCTTCGCGACAAGTTGATGCCAATAAACAAACGCTGGAACCTGGAAGACCTGATGACGGCGGCGAAGGAATTTGAGGGCTCACTTCGCCGTGGTGAACGATTCACGTTTGAGTACGTGATGCTTGGCGGCGTCAATGATAGTGACGCGGATGCTGACTCTCTGGCGAAGCTGGTTGACCGCTATCAGCTTTCGCGGGTCAAGATCAACCTGATCCCGCATAATGGCGCAGAACAATTGGACTACAACGCGTCTACGGCGGAGCGTGTCGACCGCTTCAAAAAGATACTCGAATCTCGTGGAATTTCAGCGTACGTGCGGCAGCCGCGCGGTCGGGACATATATGCCGCGTGCGGCCAGCTTGCGGCTATGGAATCCGGAAAGACAGCAGCCGAGTAAGCCGGGAACTGCGAGCTAAACAGCTGATCTCGCTCTGACCGACCATCCTTATGGAAATTTTAATTGTTGGAATACTGCTGGTGGCGCTCATGGTATATGCCTCGACGAAGATAAAGCGCACCGCAACCGAGGCATTCGAGCAGGAACGGATCGAGACGGCGGATTATATTGTCGAAAAGCCCGAGGGCTTTCTGAATGTGCTGCATCCAAACTCTCTGTTGGAGCTCGATATCTACTCGCGAGACTTTGGCGTCGACCACGCGGCGAGTTTTAGAATGGCGAAAGCCGAATTAC
Source organism: Acidobacteriota bacterium (assembly GCA_040005135.1). Taxonomy (GTDB): domain Bacteria; phylum Acidobacteriota; class Blastocatellia; order Pyrinomonadales; family Pyrinomonadaceae; genus OLB17. The sequence goes on from JBDTZO010000195.1 coordinate 17,998, forward strand.
GGAGATATAAAGGGTGGACGGTAGAGCAGGCCGTGGACGCGGTTGGCGAGGCCGTAAAGGTTAATTCGACCCTTTCAGAAGTGATCGACGGTAAAAAATATCGTGTTATCGAAGCCGAATCTGTCGAAAAAGGAGCTGGATTTCGCGAACTGTACAAGCTCGCAGAAAAAGAGGGCGACGTTTACGAACTGAAACTGCAGATCCTCGAGGATGCGAACGAGGAGCTTAATCAAAAGGCCGATCGGATGTGTGCGAGTTTCGAGATCAAATAGAGACACCCTTCGGCGGCTGATCGACATCATTAATTAGATATGAAAAAAATTTTCATTAATTTGGCCGTGCTCATGGTCCTGTTGTTCACTGCCGGTTTCGCAACGGAGCTCAGAGCTCAAACCGTCGCGGGCTCGATCGGAAATGGATCGATCACGCGTGGAAAGACAGTAAGGGCAAGCGTCGTCCTGAGCATCCCCGGAGGACTTCATGTGAACTCTGCTCATCCGAATAGTGAATACTCTGTTCCGACGAGCGTCCGTGCTACGGCGTCAGGTGCCAAGATCGGGCCCGTGAGCTATCCACGTGGAAAAGATCGTAAGTTTTCGTTTTCGGAAAACTCGATCAACGTTTATGAAGGCCGGACGACATTCGGATTTAACGTTACAGTGCCGGCGGGATATGATGGAAGTTCGATCTCCGTCCGCGTTGTCGTCAAATATCAGGCGTGCACCGAGGAGGTCTGCTACCCACCGCGAACAAAAGAGATCACCCTGAAAGCAAAGGTGAAATAGCCGTCACTCTCGGCCAATTACGGACATCAATCGCCCCGTTTTTCCGTACTTCGCTTTTTCCAGACGGTACGTGAAGAATAGATCCGGCCGTTCCATCGTGCAGTAAGGAGCAGTGTAGATGTTTGAGGCACTCAAGCCCGCATCGATGAGCTGATCTCGGTTTGCAAGGTGAAGGTCGACGAGCGCATGGCCATTTCGCGTAGGTCGAAAGTACTTGTCGGAGTCCGTGAATTGTGAGGCAAACTGGTCCATCACGTCCTGTCCTATCTCATAGGTTCGGCCGCACGCCGCCGGGCCGATCGCCGCCAGCATTCTCGCCGGATCGGAGCCGAATTGGGTGACAAGATCACGGACCGCCTTGGCGACTATCGAGTTGACCGTCCCCCGCCAACCCGCATGAACCGCCGCAAATGAACCATTCACTGGATCGCCAATCAGGACCGGCACGCAGTCCGCCGTTTTTACGCCCGCAAGGACGCCCGCGAGGTCCGATGTTATTGCATCGCACTTGTCTTCGGAATCGCCGATGTCCTCAAGAGTGCGAATGGTTTTGATCGAGTCGCCGTGAACCTGCCAAACCGTTGCAAGTCGTCGTTCGCCATCGAACGCCAACAAGAATCGACGCCGGTTTTCGTAGATATTTTCTGCCGAATCCTCATTGAAGCCGGCAAGATTGAGATCGCCAGACGGAAAAGGTGAAACGCCTCCGAGACGCGTCGAAAAGCCATTTATGAAGCCCGCGACTTCGAGCGGCTTGCAGACAAGGACCTTAATATCGCCACGCTGTCGCCAATAAAAGCCCGAATCTGCTAAGGTTTCAGTATCCGTTTCCTCAGCTCCATTTATGATCGTCTCCATCGGCATCGACATTGTTGAAGTCTATCGTATCAAGGAAACGATGGAAAGAACGCCCAGGTTCGCCGCTCGGGTATATACCGAAGGCGAAAGTAACTATTGTGAGGCGAAGGGCGTCGCCAAATATCAGAGCTATGCAGCCCGGTTTGCTGCTAAAGAAGCGTTCCTAAAGGCGCTAAGAACAGGTTGGCGTGGAAAGATAACCTGGCAGGACATCGAAGTCGTATCGTCGGCTGCGGGATCACCATCGCTTAGCGTAACGGGCGAGGCCGGGCTTCTGCTCGAGAAGTCAGGAGCCGATACCATTCATATTTCGCTGTCTCATACCGCGGATCACGCTATCGCCCAGATCATACTCGAGCGTGCCTAAACAATACGGTGCCGGCTTGGGTGCCTGCTCGTCTAACGACAGGAAAACGACAATGGTGTCGGCTTATCGCCCTGGATCTCGGAGATCGCGTATGGCTTTTGCGCAAAGGTAGAAACGGCGCCTGCCAAAATAATGGCGGCGCCGATGATCAGGCGGATGCGGCGATGCCGCGAATTGTGGGTCTTCATTCTTACTTGATCAGGATTATTGTGTGTCTACGCGATATTTCAGAAGCGAGCGAACCATTGGCCGGACATTAGTGAAAAACGAATATCCCGTCAGCTTTTCGACCTGCCGAACGCTCGTTCGGAAATTCTGCCAAGGCGTGTTGATGCCGATGCTCTGAGCATTGGGCATGATCACGGCGATCACTCGCGTATTTTTTGTAATGCGGTCGAGATCGTTCGATCCGGCGGGAAGCACGACCATTATTTTCCACGTCGTCGCTGGTACGGTGACATGTCCGTTGGCGATGGTCGTAGTAAATCCGTTGAGTCCTGTACCGCCCACGCCTGTGCCGCCGGCCATGATATACAGCTCATTGCCCTGTCCAGCAAGCGTACGAGCGTAGATCTCAAGATTCGCCCAAGGCCCCTGATTGTTGTTAGCGGCTTGCGGCATCATGTTTGTCATGAAGAAGGTCGCCGAATTGTCCGTAACGGTGTCCGTCCGGTCGCCCGATGGACAATGATGGCCTCGGTCGAACCCAGAACCGGAGTAGTCTGTATCGGTGACCTGATACCAACCAGCGGGCAGCGACGGATCAGGCCGGAAGTCGTTTTGGCGATTGGCGGACCCAAGCCACGAAGTGTCAAGATGCCACGCGACCCAATTCGGTGTCCCGCGGTCCCGATTATACGAGACGACATACTGCGACTTGACGAGCAAATAATTTAGGGGATTATTGACGTCGGTCGTTGCACCTGACGGATTACCGAGAGCCAAATGTTCCGCCGGGTCGACCGGTGCGGTGACCGTAATATTGATCGTCGTTGACGCCGTACGGGCCTGAGCATCGGCGATCGAGATGGCATTGGATTTGATCCCGCCGCTGGTGGTCGCAGGTATTGTGGCAAAGTACGAGAACAGATTGTCGCCTGCCGTCTCGTCGCCGTTCGTCCCGTCGTCAAAGAGCTGCTGCGTCGCCGATCCGCCGATACTCGTTAGGTCAGCGTTAACTGTAATTCCAGTACTCGCGGGTGCCGAAGCCGGGATGACCGACACTGTCAAAAGTGTCAGGCCGCCGGGAGCAACCGAACTCGGGCTTGCCGCGCCAAAGCCGGAAAGCGAACTAGGTCCGCCGCCGCTGCACTGGATCAGCCCGCTCGCGGTATTTCGCGGGGAACTAGGAACCGAGTTTTGAAAGTCGTTGAGATTATTGTCGGTGTCCTGGCAGCCGCCCAGTTTTCTAACTTCGCTGTTCGAGTTTCCTGGAACGCCGCTGGGGGTTGTCTCGACGAACGCGTTAGTGGCTGAGCCCCAACCTACCGAATCGACGATCGCGCCCGTGTTCTGAGCACCATTGCGAAGAGCAAGGCCTCCGCCGGCTGCACCCATTGAGCATGAGCAGGTTGACGGGTTATATGTCATATCCGCCACAACGCTGCCCGTATACGTCGTCGAGGTGACCAGATAGAACTGACCTGGCTGTATCACGGTCGACGTGGCCCAAACCGCAAACGGCCCGACATCCGAAGAGCCGGAGGCAGAACGATATACGAGGCGGTATCCGTTCAGATCGAACGGAGCTGAACCTACGTTGTGGATCTCGATGAACTCGTCGTCGGCGACGCCGCCGCCTGCCTGGAACTGGGACACGACGATCGTCGACGAGACGAGCGGCGATTGTGGAGCGGTGTCGTTAGTTTGAGCGTGAGCGATCGGATCGGTGATGCTATAAACGGATGCGGCAGCGAGAAGGGCGACGAACAAAAAATACTTCTTCATTAATGCTATTCCTAAGAGGTCACGGTCGAAAGAAAGGAGACTAAAGATAAACTATATATTTAACACACTCCCGCCACGAACCCGAATTCGGAAATGCTTAATACAACGTTGAGTATTCGACGCCTAAAAACGGCGAGTGGTTCGCCGTTATGATCCGTGGCAGAAAAAGACATCAAAATAAAAGCTCGCAGGCGACCGCAATGTCATTTGCGAACCGGTGTGGGGTAGACGACCGGGCTCTTATTCCCCTCGTTATCGACGGCCCGGACACCGAAGAAATAGTTGTCCTTAGACATTCCTTTTGCGGAAAAGGTCGTGACATTGCCGACAAATTGCGAGTGGGTCCATTCTGCGTCGGTCGTGTCCCGCCAAACAACGTCGTAACCCGCAAGGTCGGCGTCGGGGCTTGGGTCCCATTTTAGGTCCGTATCGTTGGTCAGTTTGGTGGTTAAAATGCCGACACCCTTTGGTTTGGCCGGGGCGGACGCCAGGCTCGCGAGAGCGATAAGGTCAACTCTGGCGACATTGGCAACGTAATCGAAATCGACAAATTCGAGGGTGTCGCCGTAAAAAACATCGCCCTCGGTCCGTACATTCTGATGCTGGTGAGTGAAATCCTCGTCCGACTCGGTGACACGCACGGCGGGAAATCCACGCTCCAGAAATGGAATGTGATCACCACCGCGAAGATATCGGTCGCGGCGATAGATCATCCACACGCCAAAATCCCTTAGATACCGGTCCGACTGCTCCTTGATGAAACGTGCCAGCTGGCGGGAGGCGGAATCGTTCTCGCCGCCGACACTTCGCCGCGTTCCTGCCTCGGCCGGGGTCTCGCTGGTCGGGACGCCCTCGCTGAAGACACGTACCTTTTTACGATTTGGCGAATTCTTTTGTGACGTTGCTCCGCCGACGATGTCGTTGGTGAACATCGCCTCGATGTCCATTTTCGATTGCTTGGCCTGTTCGGCGTAATACGTAGAACCGAGCAAACCCTGCTCCTCACCGGGAACGGTCAGAAAGACGATCGTCGCGTCAAATTTTCGTTTGGACATCACGCGGGCAAGCTCGATCGATACAGCGGTCCCTGAAGCATCGTCGTTCGCTCCGGGAGCGTCGCATTTTGCATCCGTAGGGCTTGAGCACATCGAATCGTAATGGCCCGATACAACGTAAACGCGGCTTGGGTCGCTCGTTCCTTTGAGTACGGCGAAAACATTTGTAAGCGTGGTCGGCTCGGGGACACGGTTCGCCTTTGGCTGGGTGAATGCTTGTTTCTGAACGTCCAGACATCCTCCGCATTCCCTGCTGATCCGCTGAAATTCGCCGTAGATCCAGTCACGGGCCGCACCTACGCCGCGGGCCGGATCATCCTGTGCGGACAGAGTGTTCCGGGTTCCGAACGACACGAGCTTGCGGATGGTCGCCTCGATGTTCTTCGCCGAAACCTCTTTCACCATCTTGGTGATCTCGGGGTTTGGTTTCGATGGCTTTTGGGCAATAAGATTGGCGGCCGAAATGCAGACCAGGACAGCGGAGAGAAACAATTTGTTTTTCATAAGATAGATCCCGCAATGGACCTTTTCACTTATCATTCGCCAGGTATCGATACCGGCGAAAATTTACCTGTTGACGATCTCAAATGCCTGAATTTTAGTCCCATTAGCCGAATAGAGCAATCCTGAGACCTCATCCGTGACGAACTGCGGGTCGGGCTCCGAGACCAGCGCATATCTCGAATCCCGTCCCGTGTGAATATTGACACCGACAAGACCCTTTTTGTCCATAGGCCTCGGCAGGTCGGTGTAGAAATACATGTAGTTCGAGCGCAATGCGGCAACGCGTTTGCGGCGGAGAAGATAGTCCGAAAAGCGTTCGGCCAGACGGACAGGGTCGGCTTGCTCGAAAATGCTGTCGTGAACTTCCTCGCTTGATAGTATGGCGCGGTCGGCCCCTCGCTGAACGATCGTGCCGCGAAGATCTATTGATCCAGGGGTCGCTAAACGGGGCATTCGAGCGAGTGAACCGTAAGCGTAAATTTGTTGAGACATATAGTCACGTCCTACGCTGCTCGCCAATGTCGTGAGATCGAAAGAGCCATATCTCGACTGCAGGCCCGACACTCGAAATGAGTTAATAGTTCCCGCGAGACCTATCCCGCTGCGGGCGAGGCCGATCGCCGACGTCGCCAAACCGCCGTAGCGAAAATAGATGGCGGCTGCCCGCAGAGCGACGCCCGCAACGATGCGAATAGCTCCGCGGGCAGGTGCCTTGTGCCGCACCCGCCAAATTTCCGCGCCCTTGTTCTCATCTGTCCGAAATGCCGCGATCTCTTCCTGGCCACCGACAATAGCCTGTGCGTTTTCGTTAACGAGCACGAACTGAGCCTTGTCGATCTTGTGAGCGAGCTTAGAACGGGCCTTTCCGGTTGCGGCGTCGAGCGTTATCAGGTCGTCACGGTCCGCGATCACGATCGTCGCGGCGTCCGCGAATACAAAATTGGTCAGCCCCTTATCCGCACCCTTGTAGCGCCAGCGCGTCTTGCCGGTTCGGGTGTCGATAGCTGAAATGCCGTACGGTCCTTTGCTCTCGGCCTCACCATCTTTGAGCCGCGTAAATTGACCGCCGGTTCGGACGTACAGAATACCGCCGATATTGGCCATTTCGGCGCAAGTTCCCAGGTCATCCGCCTTCCAATCGACATCGCCTGTTTTACGGTTTATTGCGCGGATCCGGCCACGTCCGGAAACGAAAACGTGTTCGCTGTCATAGACCGGATCTGCGTCCGTAAGGGCCAGGCCGCTCTCGTTGATCTTAAATTTATCACGCTCCTTTTCCTTGCCAGTTCGGGCGTCGTAACTCGTCGCTCCATCGTAAAAGAGCATTAAACGGCCATCCAAAAGCAGCGGGGCTCGATAATTGTCTAACGTAAAGTCGACATCGCCGTCGTCGCTACCGAACCTCGCGGGCATCATTTGGATGGTATCTTCGAGATCACGCTTCCATAGTTCGTTGCCGGTTGACAGCTCGAGGACGTGAATTACCGGTTTTCGCTTAAGCGTGCTGCCCGCGTCCGCGCGTGCATCCTTGACTAAAACAAGCGCGATGAGGTCATTCGTAGGGTCAACCGCGAGCTGCATTACGTCGCCCCTGACCTTATCGCTCTGCCAGATCCGTTTTCCTGTCAGCACGTCGATCGCGTCAAGCCTCGATTTTCCGCCAAGGTCACGGGACATTAGGACCACATCGGGGCCCGGGATCGGCGTTACAGCGGTCTCATTGAGCTTGCCGGTATCAACACGCCACATTCGCTCGCCCGTCTGGTCATCTATAGCAAAAACGCTTCTCTCCGTACCGGCCAAAATAATGCCTAGATCGGTGGTCTGATAGAACCGAATGCGGGAACCGAGATCGGTCTGCCACGCCGCCTGCGCAGGTACGGACGAGACCAGAGCGCAAGTCAGGCACAGGAGTAGAAAAGCGACTTTCATTCTGGAATGATAACCGTCCGAGAGCTCAAATGGCGTAATTACTGGATCCGGTAAGATCTTTCTTTCCAAACTAGCACCACCGTACCTGAGATAGAATCGGCGATGGACCGTAGGCCTGAATCGAGTTTTTTGTATTCATCGGTACCGCGCCGATAGTTTCGTGTCGCAGATCCGTGGTACATCGTGTCGTACCAGACGCCCTCACGATGATCAAATGTCTTGCCGCCGACATGCTTTCGCGCCGTATTCTCGACGGCGCCCGATCCCGCTGCGCTCGATCGCTGCTGCTCAATTGGAACCGAATTCATCGCCGGACTGCTACCGGCTCGTTTCGCCGCTGGTTTAGCCGCGTCGGCACGACTCTCGGCCATATCCTCAGTTTTTGCGAGAGACGAGTCGGTAGGCTTGTCCTTCAATTTCGAAAGTTCCTTCTTTCGGTCGTCAGCCGCGGCCGGCGGCTGGCTCACCGGCGGCGGCGGCGCGGCCATCACCGGCCTCGGAGCGTCGCTGCCTGGGGCAGCGCCGACGGTGTCCTCGTTGCGATCGATTGCCGCGGGGCCCATGATCCCGCTCGTCGATGGGCTCGCCGCTTTGTTAGCTGCGGAGTTAGACGCGGTCATTGTATTAGAAGCGACCGTGGGCGCAGGCAGGGCATTGTCGGCTGGCGCAACTGCGGCGGCATTTGTGTTTGCGGCGGTCGACAGAGCGTTTGGATCGTAACTCGGCCCGTTGAGACGCGGCTCCGAATTCGACATCTGTGCAACGTCGGTCTCGTTACTTTTTCCGACGCGGTCGATGACCAGGTATCCAAGCAGTCCTGAGAACGCCAGGACGAGGGCTCCCATTGCCATCGCCAGGTTCGGCGTCCGAAAGAGTTGTTCGTACCACGGGATGACGCGCTCGACGATCGGAACATCCGAAATGGAAGGAGCAGCAACCGCTGCTTCGCTTTCCAACGGCGAGATCGAGCTTGAAAGCATCGTCCGGCAGCGGCCGCAGTCCGCCAAATGTTCCATGTAGAGCAGTCTGGCCTTAGCTGGCAACGCGTTTTCGGCAAAGGCCGCGATGGCGTCGGCATCGACGTGAGGGCCCGTCGGAACGATGGCCTCTACGGCTCCGCTGTCTCGCGCTTTCCGCAAGATGGCGTTTATCTCTTTGTCGAATTCAAGTTCCATCAAGATCTATCGGCCACAGAGGAAATTAACAGGAATAAAAACGATGGACCAGGATCCAGGAAAAATCAAAAATATCCTGCCCATCCCGTGCATCCCTGTTAATTTCAAATATCGCTGTGGCGAGGTTTCGTAACCCATCTAGAGAACGCCTCCCGGCCAAATATCTTGCACTAAAGCCAAAACCGCTAATGCTGCGAACATGGTCTCAAAGCTTATCCCGAGGCCAGCAGCGGTCTCGCTCAGGTGCCGCTTTACCTCGCCGTCAGACCATCCGTGCTGTTCGCGAAGAGTTTTTTCGACACCTTTCCTGATCTCGGTCTGCACGCGGACTAGCTTTCGGCTGGCGGTTGCCTCGTGAAAACCAAAGGCGGCGGCGATGTCCTTTAATTTCAAGTCGTCGAAATAATACAGTTTAACGATCAGCCGATCCTCGGGTTCGAGAGCAGCGATCGATGCTTGAAGGGCGTTCGCAACGTCGTCGGACGTGCGTTTGTTCATCAACTGCGATTCGGGATCGTCGGTGTGCGAAACGAGGCCGTTGTTCGAATTAATTGAAGCCTCGTTCGCGAGATTCTCAAATTCGCGGTCTTCTTCGATCTGTACGAATTTGGAATCCTTGCGGTGCTGATCGATCGCAAGCTGCGAAACAACCGCCCGCAGCCATCCGGCAAGCGATCCGCGGCCGGAATAATAGGCGAGCTTGCTTTTCCTGTTACCGTCGGCGTCCAGCCTCAGGCCGTAAAGCTCGGCCCATATCGAGCTCGCCAGATCCTCGGCGTCCTCGCTGTTGGCCGTGATCTTGCGAGCGGCGGACTTAACCGTTCCGTCGAAGTTCGCGACCAGATCTTCCCAGGCCTTTTCATCGCCCTTTTCGCAGGCAATGATCAGGCACAGATCATCGGCCCGCACATCATGTACGAACTGCTCAATATCGGTGTGCGCTGCGTTTGGCTCATCGCGTAAAAGGTATTTTTCGAGCGTCAGCACGACACGCGTGCGGAGATCATCTCCGGTCAACCCGCGAGCATTCTCAGCGCGAGAGATCAAATGCTCTATCGCTTCATCGACCGTATTTTTGTGCTTTTCGGCGATCGGGCTCATTCAAAGTCGTTGAAAGAATCTTAGCAC
>JBDTZO010000074.1:0-2546 GCA_040005135.1 Acidobacteriota bacterium
GATGCGAAAGGGAAATCGACCCTGAATACTTCGGTTTACTTTCCAGACTTGGGCGAAGACTACACCGAAGATATGGTCAAGACTGAAATCGCCCGGATGGCAAAGAAGACTGTCACGCTGACTGGCGATGCTGGTGAGTATCTCGATCTGTTTGCCTCACGCGATCCGATGCGAGGGGCGCCAAGAAACATTAAAGCGGTCAGCCCATCTTTACTTGCCAAGCTGATCCAGCCCGAAAAGATCGATCCTCTCTCAATTGCGGCGGGCGACGTCTTTTTGGCGAGTGCCGATACGCCTAATGTGCTGATGATCATGACCGACGATTTTCGAACGACGCGCTTTATCGATTTTAATAGCCCGTTATTGCGAAAGCAGGATATGTTTCGTTTTTCGAGCACCGACGGTTGGACCACGGTCAGCTTTAATGATCCGATCGCGACTCGAAAGCGGATGCCGGATCGCCAGAAGCTTGGGAAATTGCTTCGATTCATCAATGACAATCGACGACCAATGACGCTAGAAGAACAGGCGGGATTCACGTTCGATTTACCTTGGGATTCTCAGTCGGAGTATAACTATCAAAGCCACCTGAGGCCCTTACAAACGTCGGTCGTCGAAAACAATAGCAATCGCGCCGGAATGCGAATCTATGGCTCGATGAGCAGCGGAGTAAGACAAAGGGCAAAGAAGGGTCCGCTGCCTGTTTCGGCGCTATCAGAGGAAACCAAACTCGAACTCTTCCGATCCCTCTTTTATTCTCAGGAATATGAGGCTCAAGTTCAATTAGAGCAGGGAATTGACGGTCGGACGACGCCCACAGAACAACAGAAAATGCAGGATTTGCAGAACTTGATTTATGGTGGACTCTATCGAGAGAAAACGTTCCTGCTTCCCAACGGTCTCACCAACGGACTTTCGATTTCCATCGATGAATCAGCCACCGACAGCTTGTATTGTGGCCGTCCAGAGGGTGGACAGAATTATGGGGGCGGGCGCTCAATGACAGGTGTTAGCTTGGGGCAATACCTCTTCCGAAAAACCAACGCATCCAAGTATCCTTGGGACGCCCAAGAATATTCTAAGATCGACGAGAATAATATTCGATTGGCAAGTGCTCGAAATATTACGATTAAGTTGAACATCAGCGACAACCTCCACATCAATTGGGGGATCGGGCAAACGGTGACGACCGATCCGCAAACTTACACGTCTAAGACGTTGCCTCAGAGCGTTCTCGATGAAGTCAAAAAAGGATACGGGGAAGCTCAGAAGACGGACAAATATTACAATGTACAACCCGGTCAAACTCGTACGAATCCTCCCCCTCGGTAGAATAGCAATTACATGTAACGTAGGTGTCTAATAATGGTTTTTCCAGTCTTAATCGGTTTATTGGTTAGCTCTCGGCAAGCGCCAAAAGTATCACTCGAACTTCGCGGAGTACGCATGGAAAACGCGGCTCCCATCATTGCGAAATCGCTCGGCATGGATTCTCTTTCCATCGGTCCGACTCTAAAGAATGACGTAGTCTTGGTTCGAGCTAACGATGTCGACCCTGAAGTCCTGAAAACAAATCTCGCCAAGGTCCTCAATGCGTCTTGGGAGAAGCGGAGTGACGGATGGTGGTTCACCCAAAGCACTGAGCAAAAGATCGAGGACCAAAAGACGTACAACAAGAACCGCTATCTATTTTTCAGCGAGATGATCGAAAAGTCGAAGAAGAAGATTGCCGGATTAAAGCCGTTGGATGAGGCTGAATGCAAGCGTATGGCGAAGGAGATTAAAGATCTCTCGGGTGCCCAAATTAGTAGAAGCAACAATTCGTTTTGGCAGAGGATCAGCAAGATCGACGAGCAAGGTCCCAATAGTCGGCTCGGGTACCGAGTTGCCCTTCGTATCACCCCCGAAGTCTGGATGAAGTTGACCGAGCAGAATCCTCGGATCGTTTTTAGCACTCGGCCAAACAGCATGCAGCAGCCGTTTCCATTCCGGATCGACGATCTGCTCGCTCAAGCGATGGACGAGCAAAATCAATGGTCAAGCTATGCAAGCGGCGATCCGTTACCGGGTCCCAAAGTGGGAGACGATGAATTTGGCGGGATGTATTACCTCGGAAATTTAAATGAGCATCGTCAGCCATTTAAATCAACGGATTTTTACAATGTCACGATGACATTGGAGTTGCAGAATCAGACGATCGAGTTCAGCGCGTACGATAAAAAGGGTAAATCAACCCTCAGCACAAGCGTCAACTTTTATGAGTACGGCGACGAAAACGAAGCCGACAATCGAACCGAGTACGAAAAGATTAAGAAGAAGATGGTCAAGTTGACCGGCGACGCGGGTGAGTATCTCGATTTGGCGGCACCGATGGGAAATTACGGCAGTGCGAATAAATTCTTTCGAACGATCAGTCCGTCGTTGTTGGCCAAGATTTTGCAACCGGAAAAGATCGATCCACTTTCGCTCGCGGCACCAGACGTTATTTTGCCGAGCATCGATATTCCGAATGTGGTCATGGTGCTGAGTGACTACGCTCGGTCAAC
>JBDTZO010000077.1:0-27584 GCA_040005135.1 Acidobacteriota bacterium
AACTTGTAGACGTACCCGAAGACGAGGCTTTAGAGTTTCGAGCGATGTTGCCCGGAATGATCGACGCAGAGCTCGACAGGTTCGCCAAGGCAGGGATCTTGATACGTTGAGATCTAAGCGGATCTGGCGCGCAGCAGCAGATCGATGAGTTCCCGCACGGCACCCCGTCCGCCGCAAGCCTCAGTAATGAAGAATGCTGCGGATTTGGTTTCGAATACAGCGTCTGCGACTGCAACCGGCAACCCAACGATCTTCATTAGCTGCAGGTCGCCGATATCATCGCCGATAAACGCTACTTCTTCTCGTCCGACACCAGCGTCGGCAATTATCTCGTGAAAGTCAGCTACTTTATCCGAGGAGCTTGTATAAACGTATCGTACTCCGATCTCGTGCGCCCGCGACTTTAGGATCGTCTCGGCGCCGCGGCCCGAAATGATCCCGGACAAGCGTCCCGCCTGATGCCAGAGTGCCAAACCCTGACCATCTTTAACGTCAAAGACCTTAAGTTCCTCACCGTTGGCAGAAAAATAAAGACGGCCGTCGGTGAGTACGCCGTCACAGTCCATTAGAAGAAGCTTTACTTTTTTGCACCGTTGTGCGAGTTCGTCGCTAATTTCCATTTATCCCAGCCTTCATCTTACAAAATTATTCCTGGGATAGTTCTCGATCCGTACCAGTATTAGCATGCAAATCGCCCAGACCGCTCAGTTTCCTGCTCGTGGCTGTTGCTCGAGAGTTAAAAATCAATGCTTTATAGCCGTGCCTCAATCTGGGCCCGTGCCGAACACAACACGATCGCGAACAGAGAACCTTACCGTTTACTTAACCTCGAAGACATCGACGGCGCTTAATTTCCACGCGTTACCTACCTTCGTAAGCCGAAAGACTGCCATTCCGCTCGCCGGATCTCGAGTTAGGAGTTTAAGGCTCATGTCTGCCTCCACCAATATATTGTTGGCATCCAGTCGGTCCACCTGTTTCACAATGGCCTGCCATTGTTCTGTAGATCCGGAAATTCCGCTGGCAAACCTCGAGACCTCGCCCGGCATGACCATGGCGTCAACATCCGCTTTCCGATTAGAGATAGCTGCTTTTCCGAAATCGGCAAAAAATGCCTTCGCGGCGGCGTCGGTTGCGGTGACGATTCCTAATTTATTTCTGAGATTGCGTGCCGCAAGGCTTGCTCCATACTCAGCATCCGCCTGGATTGCGGCCTCGACGTATTTCAACGCCTGATCGTTTTGATTCGACTTAGCCGCCACCTCGCCCAAACCCACGTCTGCCCAAGCTATCGACCGCGAAGAAGGCAGTTTCTCATTCAGGACATTTTGGAATTCGCGTTCGGCATCGGCTGTGCGTCCAAGAGCCAGCAGCGAACGGGCCAAAAGGACGCGAACGTCATCGTACCGCGGCATTGACGTTAAGACCTTGCGTGCCGTTGCCTCAGCTCCCGCAAAGTCCTGTTTATCGAAATTTCGCTTGACCGCAAGCAGCAGGTCAGTATCGGTTGTTTCACGTGGGGCAATGTCGTCAGAATAGTCGGTCTGGGGATAAAGTTTTTCGCTGTCGATCTCGACCCGTGTGATCTTATTCGATGTCTTAAAAGCAACGTCGCCAAAGCTCAGGGATTTGATTGTTGATTGGGCCTCCATCGTCTGACCATTCGCCAACGTCGCATTAACTGTCACAGTTGCATCGATGGCACCCGTGTTTCGAAGCGCGACCCGTGTCACGTCACCATTAACCTGTGGCAACCCTGCGAGCAGATTCATATCTGTCGTCTTGTCGAACAGGTAATCGAGCAGATCTTTTTGCGGTGAAAGGGCTTGGCGCAGTTCGCTCACCGTTAAGGTGCCGTCCTGCATATTTGCTTTTAAGACGCTGGAGAATTCGCCTGCCCCAATCTTCCGTGCCAGCAGCCGCCAGATCATCGAACCTTTATTGGCGACCTCGCCGTAGTAAAAATCATCGACCGGTGAAACTTGCGTCAGTGGTGCATCCCTTTTCGACACAGCGGAATACGCGGTTCGATGTCGAAGCCTTTCGACATCAGCAACGTCCTTTCCGAATTTACTTTCGAGAAATTCGGTCGCGATATACCGCGGCAGACCTTCAAGTATTACGCCCTGAGCATCGCCCGTTGCAGCCACCGAATTTCCGATCCACACCTTTGCGGCGGCCTCGGCTAGGAACATAACGGTCTGCGAATCCAATTTGGGCCGGCGAAAAACCGCCTCGTCGACAAAGACCGTTCCCCCACCTGCAAATCCCGCTCCTCGCCGCATGGCGATAATCCGCAGCGGCGAGTCGGGCGCGGCACCGAATATCGAACCGGCGAAATTGCGAGCTTCAGAATAGATCGTCGCGAGTTCGGCAGCGCGCTTTTGACCATCCGCACCCACACCCTTTGGAACGTACACGTCCACACCATTAGAAGTTATCAAGTCCCAACTGCCCGCCGCGAAGAAAGGCTGCCCGCCATATTTTTGCTCAAATACGCCTCCGCTTTCCGTACCCGAAGATAACGCCGTCTGTCCGCTACTGCTATTGATTTTCAGTTTGAACGGAGCAAAATCTGCTCCCCGGGCAAAAAACCAGCTCGTCGGCGTTGGATACCAGAATGAAAGCGGCAAAAATTGTGATGAGTTCGGAGAAAGGCTATCTAGTCCTGAGTTTTCCTTAACCGTAAGTTTGTAATCGACGCTGACGGTCAGTATTGCGTCAGGAACGACCCCCGGCAATCTGATCGTGAGACGCTGCAATGCTCCGCCAGAGCCGATCTTTTCTTCGCTCTTACTGAAATCTGTCACGCTGTTGTTTATTGTGACTGTTGAAACGGTCGCACGAGGACTGATCCGGAGGGTAAGGGACGATACATCCTTGCCCGAAATATTTCTGATGGTCAACAGCGCTTTCACTGCCATGCTTCGATCGGCATCGGTCGGGGGCAAAGTAGTCGTCAGATCATATTTCTGAACCTTCCAAGTTTGAATGGCCCTCGTATCAACTTGAGCCTCAATCATCCCGGACAAAAGTAGTAAAGCTGTTATTAGAAATAGTAAATTTGGAAAATGTCTATTCATTTCAGTGTAAGAGCAAACTTATTGGCCAGCAACTATTTGGTCAGAGAACTTGGAAGGTAATTTGATCTCGCCATGCTCGAGATAACTCTTTGGCACCTCGTCCTGGACGTGAAGAACATTGAAGTTGTCGCCTTTTAGATCAAAGAAAATTATATAGCGGTTGGATCCACAATTGTGTGCCTCGCATGCCTCCGCTTTGAACACGTTGCCGGAGATCTCGATAGGCATTTCGACGTTCCAGTTAGACTTCAGAATCGCAAAGTCTTTGCCGAGCAAACTCTTGAGACGGTTACGGATCTCGGCATTTTCCAGCAGCTTTATATCCGCAGGATATTTTCCAGCTGAATTGGCTAGCAATCCAATAAATTCGGCGGTCTGCGGAGTTGACTCAGGCTTGAGCGGAGCGGAAGTCGACGTTGGCACAGCAAAAGGCAACGGAGAGGAATTCGTATTATCTTTGCCGCTGCTCGTTACATACTTCGCAAAGTCACAGCCCATTACCGAAAAAATAAGCACAAATACGACCGCGAGAGACCTTAAATACATATGCGTCGATTGATCAGTCCACGTTCACCAGTTCGTGAAGGCTCTTCAATTTAGCGAGAAGTTTCTCAAGACGGCCAAGTGGAAGTTGGTTAGGTCCGTCGCTGGGCGCATTCGCAGGGTCATCGTGCACCTCCATAAATACAGCGTCTACGCCGCATGCGACTCCAGCCCGGGCAAATTCTTCGATGTACTGCGACTGCCCGCCCGTTGCCTTGCCCAAGCCGCCGGGCAACTGCAACGAATGGGTGACGTCAAAGACCACCGGAACACCGAAACTACGCATTATCGGGAATGAGCGAAGGTCCACGACAAGGTTGTTATAGCCGAAACTTGCGCCACGTTCCGTTAACAATACCTTTTCGCAACCGGCTTCGCTGAGTTTATCCACAATATTCTTGGCGTCCCACGGAGCGAGAAACTGGCCCTTTTTTACATTCACGGCTTTTCCAGTCTTTGCTGCCGCGATCAACAGGTCCGTTTGCCGGCATAGGAACGCTGGGATCTGCAGCATGTCCGCGACTACGGCAACCTTTTCCGCTTGCCACGGTTCATGAATGTCCGTTATCACGGGAACGCCGATCTCAGCTTTGACCTGTGCGAGCACTTCGAGCCCAAAGTCCATTCCTTGTCCACGAAAACTTTCTATCGAACTTCGATTTGCCTTGTCAAACGAAGACTTGTATACAAACTCGACGCCGACATGCGAGCAGATATCGTGTATCTCTTGAGCCATGAACAATGCATGCTGCGCCGATTCGACGACGCACGGACCGAGGATAAACGTTAGGCTGCCGTCGCCAAAGGTCACACCGCCAACATCAATTGAGCTTAATTGTTTCATTGAATAGATAAGGACGGATGGAGGCCGCCATCGCTAATCTCGATCGTAGAACAGTACAGCCTTACTACGGCCGCGAAAAAGACCTTTACGATCATTGCATTCCGAAACTCAGCGACCCCCAATAGCTTTCCCAATCGGCCTCCCGGCAGTTTCGTTGGCATCGCTGCATGTAAACAACACGAAGCTGCCATACACCTTTGCGATCGAGCCGTACGATGACTTTGCCGTCCTTGTCTGTCGTTAGCTTTTGAGTCGTTATTTTCCCGCGATCTTTGTTGTCCGCAAATACCGTATAATCCGCTAGCATTCGGTCGTCGAACCAAAACTGGAAAGCCGCACTTGCTCCGAACTTCTTGGTATATGGATTGTCGAGAGGAACGATCTCGAGCTTTGATCCGATGCGCGTCTTGATATTACCTGTCCGGTCGTTCCCGACCTGGATCAGAGTCTTTAAGAATCGAGAATAGCGTTCACGGCCCGGACTTGCGGATTCATTTAGCCGCGCTCGTTCCTGGATAATGTAAGCCATTCCTTCATCACGTAGATAATCTTCGAATTTGTCGGATTGAAGCGAGATATAAGACCAATCCCGCTCCATATTCAGCATGTAGGTACCCTCGGAATTCGATGAAAAGCTCATTATCGGTGGAGCGTCATTGTTTGCCATCGTCCGCATGTCGAATCTGCCAGCCTTTGCAAAGAGATCGAACGATCTAGTTTTCGACGGGTCGAACACCCGCTCCTCACTCATTTTAAGCGATTCGCCGACAAACAGGCGAATTGACGTGGGCTGGCGCTTCGTCAAGACAAAATCGTCCGCCTCAAACCAGTATTCATGTGCGAATGCCTGCATTGAGAAGAAGATAAGTATTGCCAGCCCTAAAAGTGCTTTCATCGATCTTCGTTATTCATTTCTACGCGCTCGGGCAATTCGACCGGCGACTTACTCTTTACAACATGTTCCATATTTTCGCTTCGAACACGATTGTTCCAAGCGGCTTGGACGAAAGATACAAACAGTGGATGGGGATCAAGCGGCTTCGACTTGTATTCGGGATGGAACTGGCAGGCTATGAAATATGGATGGACTTCATCCGACAATTCGATCATCTCTACGAACTTACCGTCGGGCGAAATACCACTAAAAAAAAGGCCGTCACGTTCGAGTACAGTCCGGTAATCCGGATTAAACTCGTATCGATGCCGATGGCGCTCGCCGATCGAAGCCGCGTCGTTGTAGATCGCTCGAGCCTTCGAACCTTCTTTCAGGTCACACATCCATTCCCCTAGCCGCATCGTCCCGCCAAGCTCTTCGACGTCGACGAGATCGCGAAGCTTGATAATTATCGGAAACGGAGTGTCCTCGCTGAACTCGGTCGAATCCGCGTCGCGCAATCCGCAAACATTGCGAGCAAATTCGATGCAAGCGGTCTGCATTCCGAGACAGATGCCGAAATAAGGAGTGCCGGACCTGCGGGCATACTTGATCGCTCGCAGCATTCCCGATATTCCCCGCTTGCCGAACCCGCCCGGCACCAGGACCGCGTCAAAGTCCTGCAGCTCGTTCTCGAAATCGTCCTTCATGAGATTCTCGGACTCGATCCACGACACGTTCACGCGGAGGTCGTTGGCGACGCCGGCGTGCGTAAGTGCCTCTCGAAGCGACTTATATGAATCCTCTAATTCGACATATTTGCCAACGATCGCGATCCGTACATTGCCTACGCTGGGCTCTTTGATCGTCGATACAAGCTCGCGCCACTGCTTCAGGTCCGAAGTTGGAAATTCTTCGCGGGAATGGAGCATATTTACGATCAGATCATCGAGAGCCTGTTCGTGAAACGCTAGCGGAACCTCATATATAGTGCCGACGTCGAGAGCAGAGATCACGGCATCTTCCTGAACGTTGCAAAAGAGTGCTATCTTTTTGCGAAGATCGACTGAAAGCGGCCGGTCCGAGCGGCAAAGCAAAATATCAGGTGCAATACCGATCTCGCGGAGCTCGCGGACGCTGTGCTGAGTAGGTTTGGTCTTCAATTCGCCGGCTGCGGCGATAAACGGAACAAGTGTCACGTGAATAAAAATAGCGTTATTACGGCCCTCCTCATTGCCCATCTGACGGATGGCTTCCAGGAAAGGCAGCGACTCAATATCGCCGACCGTTCCCCCTATCTCGACGATCAAAACGTCAGGCTCGTGCATCTCGGCAACTTTTCGCACAGCCATCTTGATCTCGTCCGTAATATGCGGGATCACCTGGATCGTTTTGCCAAGGTAGTCGCCGCGGCGTTCTTTTTCAATCACCGAAAGGTATATGCGGCCGCTAGTCCAGTTATTGGCCTGTGACAGCTTCGCGTGAGTGAAACGTTCGTAATGACCAAGGTCCAGATCCGTTTCAGCTCCGTCATCTGTGACATATACCTCGCCGTGCTGAAACGGGGACATGGTGCCAGGATCGACATTTATATAAGGATCAAGCTTCATCATTTGAACCTTCATCCCTCGTGTTTCGAGTAAACAGCCGATCGAGCTGGCCGCGAGACCCTTTCCGAGACTTGAAACCACACCGCCTGTTACGAATATATACTTAGTCATGTCTTTCCTTTTTAGCCTTCTGCTTCGACAGACGGGCTGTCGTCACTACCTGCCTTTCCTTCACGCTTCTTTTCTGATAACGACCCTCTTTCAATTGTGTTATCACTTACTTAGATTTAGTCGCGCTGGATTCATCAGTTCCTGTAGAGCATTCATCAAGGCCCCAATGGCGGTCGTTCCATCGGCAGCGTTCCTTTCGAATTCTTCCGAGGTCCGAGTCTTTGACCGCGATGATATTTTTATTCCGATCAAAACTCCGGCAGCGACGCGAATTATAAGAATGAGTCCGATCCAATCAGCCATTATTCTCGATGATTCGACGAACTCTTTCAAGATCGTCAGCGGTGTCAACCCCGATCGAACTATCGTCCACCTCGACTACTCTGATCCGAACGCCGTTTTCAAGCGCTCGAAGCTGTTCGAGCATTTCAGCCTGCTCAAAATAGCTTTGCGGCATTTGGCAAAATTCGAGTAAAAACTCACGGCGGTAAACATATAAGCCTGTATGTTTCCGAAAGTCACGCAGCAAGGCAGGTTCCGCGCCCAGAGCCAGTTCGATGCTTCCATGGCGGTTGGCCGCGTCCCGCGGAAACGGGATGGAAGAGCGCGAAAAATACAATGCGTCACCGTTTACGTCCGTCACGACCTTTACGACATCGGGACTCAGCACATCAAGCGGATCGTCGATCCGTTCACACGTCGTCACGATTTCGCGGTCAGACGATCGAAGCATAGCCGAAGCGGCAGCATCGATCGTAGCCGGCGAGATCAATGGCTCATCGCCCTGAACGTTAACTACGATCGAACCGGCCGGCAGGCCGGACGCAACCTCCGCGACCCGGTCGCTGCCGGAGCGATGCTCCGCCGATGTCATGATCGCTTCGAAACCTGCGTCTTGAACCGCACGAGCGATACGTTTATTGTCGGTCGCGATTATGACGCGGTCCACCAGTTTGGCTTTAAGAGTCCGCTCGACCGTGTGGATCAGGAGCGGTTTGCCCGCAATCGGCAGCAAAAGCTTGCCTGGCAAACGCGTAGACGCATACCTCGCAGGTATGATCGCAGTCACTAATTTTAAGGGGCTTTTGCCGTGTACTTCCACGGGATTTTAGGTTAGCCTCATTCACCTCAAAACTCAAGAACGAAAACAAGAACTTGGAACTATCACCTTGTTTCGCTAAACTCATCAAGTGCAAAATCCTGAATTCACTGGTCTTTATCCTGAACTCACACCTGTTTCAGGCTCACCGAATTTGACCGAAAACCCGTCACCAAACGATCCGCCGTGGAATAGTTGGGTCGCTTTGATAGTTTGGTTCAGCAGCGTTCTGCTTATTCTGATCCTGCCCACGTTGTTCCTGCTGCCCTATCTTACGTCGAGCGGCATTCAGCTCACCGATAGTAAAAGTCTCAAGGAATTTGCCACGTCTGATCCGACGGCGGTCATTCTTCAGTTGGTATCGATCCTTCCAGCCCATCTGATCACACTTGCACTATGTTGGCTCGTCATTACTCGAGTTCGAAAATATCCCTTTTTTCAAACTCTCGGATTCAAAATGGGCGGCTATCGGTGGTGGCACTTCATCTTGATAATTCTCGGAATTTTGATCTGTATATTGGCGGTAGGAAGCGTGTTCCCGGAACAGGACAATGACGTTATTCGAATGCTCCGATCCTCACGTACCGCGGTATATCTACTCACGATCCTCGCCACGTTCACTGCCCCAATAGTCGAAGAAGTAGTTTATCGGGGAGTCTTATATTCGGCGTTTCAGCGAAGCCGCGGGACAGTCGCCGCGATTATTATCGTCACATTTATGTTCGCCGGCGTGCATTATCTCCAGTATTGGGGCAGCCCCGGTACGATCATCCTGATCACGATCCTATCACTGACGTTGACCCTCGTTCGCAGCACTTCCCGCAATCTTCTACCGTGCATTATCCTGCACTTTTTGTTTAATGGTTTGCAATCTATATCGATCCTTCAGCAGTCTTTTGGCGCACCAGATTCAATACCGGAAAAAGCTGCGGCGGTCCTTCGACTTTTTCACTAAAAGGCGGGAGACATACTCCCGCCTTTCATCGTTTTCAAACTCAGAAACCGTCTATTAGTTATGCGGCCGAGATCCGGTCGACGCTCGATCCGCTGACGGTGCCGAAACCACAACGGGCGGCGGCGGGGGCGTGTACACTGGAACATCCGAATACTGCGGTGATCTGTCCGCCGGTCGACCACCATAGTCGATTACGCCCCGTCCCGAGCTGCCCTGCTGCATCCGCACGAACGGAGGCGTCGGAGAGCGGTCGCCTTGGGTTCGGATCGGTGTAAGGGTAGCCGTCGGGGTACCGCCGCTTCCACCACCAGATCCGCCTGTCGGTGGGTGATAGACGATGATCGGCATATGATAGTTGCAAAGGCAGCTGCCATATCCAAAACCATAAGGCGACGCCCATCCATCACCAAACGGAAGGAAACAATATCCGCCGTAAAATGGATTGAAGACCCAAAGCCCAAAAGAATTATACATTCCCCATCCGCCGCTATTGAACGAATTGAGCAATGAATTTCTAAGTGACTGATTTTTCAACCTAGCCGATTGCTTGGCAAGTTCCTTGCTTCGAGTCCTGCTCCATGCTTCGAATTCGTCCCTGTCCTTACGATCGAATTTCTGAACCGTAGCGGTTCGATCCATGAGTTTCGCCGCGAAGCCGCTCTTGAGCAACGTCGCGTTGCTATCGCCCAATAATGCCTCGCCGTCCGTCACCTCGATGTTCGCCCCGCCATTCGCCATGACGTCGATGCGAAACACACCCGATTTGATCAGCAGCAGCTTCGCCCTTGGCGTGATTACACGCACCTTAAAATCCCGGCTTGCAAATACCTCAAAGATAGCCGACCCGCTGTCCAGGCGAACTCGTAGATCGTCAAGCGACGTGGTTTTGAATTCAAACGACGAGTTAGATCCAAGTCTAAGGAAAGACCCAGGATTCAGGAGGATCTCAGCCTTGGAATCCGGCCCGGTCGTGACAACGTCGCCTACATCGATCTGATCACGCCGCGTAAGGTATCCACTCTTTCCATCCTTGCGGAGCACGCTTACCGAGCCCTCGACATAATTTACGCCGCCGGCCTTTGCCGAAATGACGTACTTGTCGCCCGCTGCGGCGACAGCGGCATCGCGATCCGTCTGAGCGGAAATGCTCTGGAAAGCCAATATTGCGAACAAGCTCACGAATATCGGTTTTAGGAAATTACCAGTCATACGAACGCCTCCATTGTGCAAACAGATTTTCTTCATAGTATTCGATTTTCAAATAAACATCAATCAATTCTTACCATCTCCGCTCCGCGGTCATACGTCTGCCCAGCAATGTAATATTGCGAACAACCATCCCACCACGATCGTTATCTAATTGAATGTCGGAAGTGGTAACGCAAGTTGCGACGTGAGACAAAAATATGGCGACCTTCAAAGATCCGGAAAAATGTTTTGCACCGATCGAGGTTATCGAAAGGATACTTCAGATCCGCGCGGAATTGGGATTTTGCGAAACGGTTTATGCGGTCCGTTCCGAGGAACTCACCGATTTCTTTGACGCTTTCGGATTTGATATTTACGCTTTTTCAACTGATAACGACAAGATCAATTACGATGATTATCGCTCGCCCGTAGTGCCGGGCGGTGATAATCATCACATGTCCATTACGGCACACTAGAATCCATAAGTTCACAACTGAAGGAATGCGGAAGGTTTTGCCTTAAAAGGAGTCTTCCGCGTTTTCGATTTTACACGATGCTGATTAGCGGGCCTTAACTATGAATAGAGTTCCATCATCATTCAGGAACTTACCTTCACTAAAATCCGCCACGCCTTTGCGGATGTGGTCGATCAGCTTCTTGGCAGGCAGTTCGATCCCGTCGAGGACACGCTTCGCAAACCGATCGGCACCGTACTCTTCGCCGCTGGGGTTGGTCGCCTCGGTAATGCCGTCGGTATAGATCACCATCACCTGACCCGGTTCAAACCGTATGAAATGCTGGTGAAAATGGAGTTTCGGGAACATTCCGAGCGGCATGTCTCCATACTCAACAAAACGATATTCGCCGTTCGATTTGATCAGCAAAGGCGGATTGTGTCCCGCATTCGAGAAAACGAACGTTTTGTTCGTCGAGTCAAGCATCCCGTATATTGCCGTAATAAATTGATTGTCTCTGATCGACTCACGCAAGAGTTCGCTGACCAGAGAAAATGCAATGTGCGGAGCATAGCCGATCTGAATGCATGATCGCAGCGATGCACGCAGGAACGACATCAATAGTGCGGCGGGAATTCCCTTACCAACGGCATCGGCGACTACAATTCCGATCTGATCGTCAAACACCTTTACCCAATCGTAGTAATCACCGGAAACTTCTTCAGCCGGAAAAATATATGCGCTGATATCAAAGTTCTCGATCTCCGGATCAGCCTCAGGAAGCAATTCGAGCTGTACTTTTCGGGCGATCTCGAGCTGTGCCTGAATCCGCTTTTTTTCTACGACCTGTTCATGAAGCCGGACCTTTTCGATAATGATCGCGACCTGCGACGTCAGGAGCTGAAGGATCGCCAGATCGTCCTCGGTGTAGGCATCGACGACGTCGCTTTCGAGGTCAAACACACCGATTATGTGGTCGTTCGAGATTATCGGCGCGAGCATTTCGGACTTGGTTCTTTCACGTGCCGCGAAGTAACGTGGGTCCTTGCTGACATCCTGTGAGATTATCGCCTTCGACGTCTGCGCGACTGTTCCCAGGAAACCTTCGCCCATCTTCAGTCGAGGCTCGATAAGGTCGAAGCTGATCTCATAACCCCGAATTGCCTTTGACTGAAACACGTATGGACCTGAATTTGTCGAATCAAAATCGATCAGATAGATACCCGCCGCGTCATAGGGCAAAAGCGAACCGAGCGTGTCCATCACCAGGTTGAGCACCTCGTCGAGATCCAGTGATGTGCTGATCGTCTTGGTTATGTCGAGAAGAAGGCGCAACTTGTCGACCGTTGTTAGATCGAGGTTTTGAACTTGATCGTTCTTCGGATTACTCGTCATCGACTATTGCCTACCCTGAAACACATTCTTTTTGTACTCTTCCCAAAGACGCGAAACCTTGATCCTATACTCTATCAAAGCGCGGCTGACATCAAAATTATGGGCGATCTCGTTGATCGGCATGCCCGCGAACACCATTCGCTTTAAGGCAGTGTACGGAACAAGCGCCGCGGCCCCTGTTGAATATGCCTCTTCCTCGATTGCCTCGTTGTAATCCCGTGCGATCGTCTCACCATTTTTATTCGTATTTTTTATGGCCAGACGGCTCGGTTTATGTCCCAGGAATACGTGACAGACCTCTTCCATCAAAGTCGCGTTTTGACGATTTTTGCCGTGGGTCGGATTGAGTATTATAAGTTTGCGGCCGTCCGGCAGAGTTTGCGAAGCAGCCCCACCTGACCATTTATCTTTGCCTTTTCCAACCAAGTGGGCTCTTGTTTCATCGCTCAGAAGTGGTTCTATCTGGTCGTAGGAAGCTACCAAGAGCTTGGCAAAGCGAGCAAGTGCGAAGGGGTCAAGACGCTCGTCATCACGCTTCAGGCCTGCGAATTCCCTTAGACCGCGGGCCCTGAGTTCGTAGTGCCGCCCCTTTTGCGTTGGAGGGATATCGATCGGATCCACAATTCATGCCTCAATTAAGCATTCCTACTCGAAGCTTATCGGACGTTAGACCTCTTTATATTCCGAGTCGACATCCTCTGCTGACATTGCAACTCGGTAGTTCTTCGACTGTTTTTGCTTTGTTATCAACAGATCGTCCTTTGTTTTCAGGAGGTCAGCACGGTTATAGACTGATAACTCGAAATTGTATCCGTGCGTGATGGCATCCTTCGGACAGGCTTCGACACAATATCCACAAAAAATGCAGCGTCCGTAATCGATGTTGTAAACCTTGGCGTATCGCTCATCGCGGCCAATACGTTCGGCGTAGGGCCGAGCATCGTCCTCAGCTTCAATGTATATGCAGTCCGAGGGGCACGCCGCAGCGCAGAGATAACACGCAACACATTTTTCTTTTCCGTTCTCGTCCACATGTAGCAGGTGCTGCCCGCGATACCGCGGCTGCACTGTTATCGGCTCGTCGGGGTACTGGACCGTCCACTTTTCTCTGGGGATCTCGGCCAGGGTCCGCCGCATTCCCTTGACCACTGCGACGGTGGATTGGATTACATCTCCGATTAAGGACATATGTTACTTCCTGTAAAGCTACCTGCCTAAATTTCCCAATGCTACTATCCCGACGACGAAGATAATATATATCCAGTATGCCAAGCCTACGAGTAGAAATATACCGCCAGTAACCATTCCTGCGATCGCGAGGTTTTTACCGCCGAAATTCACAGGGTCCTTCTTAATATTTTTTAGTCCGAGATATCCTGTTATCAAGGCAGCAATGCCGGTTACCGGCGATACATAGCAGCAAAGAGACATTATTCCGAGAACGAGCGAGATTATCGGAAGTGTTTGATTCACTCCGCCACCTGCCGCAGGCGGCTGGAATGGCGTATTCTGACCGATCTCCTGATTCTGCCAACCTGCGTCGGGCGCCGGCGGCGGCGTCCAGGCGGCAGGTGAATTGTCCTGCTGAGTCGTTGCGACGGGTGCCGGGCGATAGGGCTCCGGCTCCTTGAACGCGGGTTCTGCCGGCGATGTTGTCGGTTGATACGTTGGCGGCGGCGGCGTGAAAGCGGATTCAGACGAACCAAAAGGGGATGCCGGCGGAAAATCCTGGATCATCGTTGCTGGCTCGTTATATGCCGGCTCAGGCTGAACGGGCTCTGTAAACGACGGCCGTGCGGGAGCATCGTCAAATGGCGATGGGATCGCCGGACTCGCGGTGCCGATTTCAGCATGTTCTCTCTGAGGAGCGGACGACGAAGCGGGCGTCAGATCACCAAAGGGCGGCGCCGGTATCTCCGGCTCGCTAAATTTGGGCGGTTCGGGAGCCGGCATCGGCGGTATCTCCATTTGGAGATCTCCGGAATTGCCGCCTCCGCCCATTGCTTTCCGCATCTCTTCGTCCGAGACGTACATCGTTTTTAGCGGATCAGCCACCGGCAAATGGAGAAGATCCTCGGGCTCCTCGATAGCGGGCATAGACGCCTGAAAAGCCGGGGATGCGGGGGCTGCTGGCGGGGACGCAGGCTCACTCGCGGCTAGATCTATCGGACGGGCAACTATTGTTTTGTAGGGGTCCAGCGGCGGAGCATCGTCAACGAGCGGAGTTCCGTCAACCTGGCAAAACCGCATCGAATCCTCGAACGTCTTGTCGCAACTCGGGCATTTTTTCATTGTGGGCCGTCCTTTTTGTTAAGTTGAGAGCAAGCTTTCAAAGCTACCGTTCGTTGTAAGGATTACAGGCTAAAGCTTGCAAAATATGCCTGTTTAACTCCCAACTTTTATACGCCTAACGTTAAACTAATTCAAGTTTGCTAAAGAAATACGCGATCTCGATCGCAGCGTTTTCGTCTGAATCAGAACCGTGAACAGCATTCTCACCGATCGAGGCGGCGAAGTCCTTGCGGAGCGTGCCTTCCGCAGCATCGGCAGGGTTGGTCGCTCCCATGAGGTCACGCCAAGCCGGTACCGCATTTTCCTTCTCAAGAGCAAGCACGACACAAGGCCCACTCGAGATGAATTCCGTCAATTCGCCGAAGAACGGTCGCTCGGCATGCACGGCGTAAAAACCCTCTGCCTGTCCGAGTGATTGACGGATCAGCTTCATCCCGCGGATCGTAAATCCCGCACCTAGGGCTCGGTCGATTATCTTTCCCGCATTTCCTGCCCGAACCGCGTCGGGCTTAATAATTCCAAATGTTAAATTGCTCATTATCTAATTATATTTGTTTATTTCCGTCGTTTTGATTTACTAAAGTTTTCCAGTCAAACAAATTTCATTCGAAGCCCACCGGTTATCTGTGCGGGCTTTGTCGATCCGCGATGGCACATACACCACACCGTCCTTCCTTTGACCACCAATTCACCATTTCGGCGGATCTCGGTAAATCGTTCGCATGTTACCGTCGTTCAGTCGCCCACCCACGTCGATACGGTAAACTTGTCATTCTCGAAACCAGGCTTTTTGTAATCAATTTCATGTCGGACGACGACCCATCCAAAGTTTGCCTGCATTTCTTCGGTCGCCGCATCGCGCAAATGGGCCACAGCTATATCTTGGATCCATCGAAGATAGGTTACGTTATTAACGTGGCCCTGTTCGTCGACATCGTCGAGTGACACGGTAAACTGCTGCGAAAATTTCACTGTAGACCGAGCGTCAATCCACCGACCCGCGGGTACATCTTCCTGGAATCAATTGCGGTTTGAACCCTCAGCGGCCTTTTGAGCCAAAACTTCTTTGATCGCCTGACCGATATCGGCAGGCGATTGGACGACGCGGATCCCCGCTTCGGTCAGGGCTTTCATCTTTTCAGCCGCCGTTCCCTTGCCGCCGGAGATGATCGCACCGGCGTGGCCCATGCGGCGTCCCGGCGGTGCGGTCTGGCCGGCGATGAATGCCACGATTGGTTTGGTGACATGCTCCTTCGCGTAGGCGGCAGCGTCTTCCTCTGCGGTCCCGCCGATCTCGCCGATCATCACGATCGCGTCCGTGTCCGGATCTTCCTGAAATAGCTTTAGAGCATCCGTGTGGTTCGTTCCGATGATCGGGTCCCCGCCGATGCCTATCGCTGTCGATTGGCCAAGGCCAAGAGCCGTCAGTTGTCCCACTGCCTCATAGGTCAACGTGCCTGAGCGTGAAACGACACCGATGCGGCCTTGCTTATGAATATGTCCCGGCATGATCCCGATCTTACATTTGCCGGGCGAAATGATTCCCGGACAATTAGGACCGATAAGCCTCGTACTCCGGCTCGCCAAATACTCCTTTGTTTTCACCATGTCCTCGACCGGAATACCCTCCGTGATACAAACGACGAGCGGGATCCCTGCGTCGGCAGCTTCCATGATCGCGTCAGCGGCAAACGCCGGCGGCACGTAAATAACCGAAGCGTTCGCTCCGGTCTCATGGACAGCATCAGCGACGGTGTTGAATACCGGAACACCTTCGTGCGTCGTGCCGCCCTTGCCCGGCGTTACACCGGCAACGACGTTCGTTCCGTATTCGATCATCTGGATCGTGTGAAATGTACCCTCTTTTCCAGTGATGCCCTGGACAACTAAGCGAGTGGACTTATCGACTAAAATGCTCAATTGAGATCTCCTGAAACTTAACTAAATAAAGCGAATTGAAAGTATATCACGATGCCTGTTTTGCTTGGCAATTCGGTGTATTTAAGTTTTCTTGAACAAAACCGCATGCCGATACGTTTGCAATTCAGAGTCCACCTTTTCCATTTCACATGCGAGAGTTATACACATTCTACTTTGACGCGTTTTGGATCGCAGTACGGTCGGTACTCGAGCATAAACTACGTGCATTCTTAACACTGATCGGGATCATCATCGGTGTCGCCGCGGTCGTAGTAGTTGGGGCCTCGATCAGCGGCCTTAAGACCTATGTTGTCGACAAAGTAGGCAAGGTACTCGGCACCAATCATTTCATGATCACTCGCATGGCCTCGACCGGACGAATGACCGACGACGAATTTGAGCGCAAAAACCGCCTGAACAAGGACGTGACTTGGGACGAGTATCTCAACGTAAAGGCAAACTGCAAAAACTGCCTCTACGTCGGCGCCGAGATCGGTGCTAACGCTGATATCGATCAGGACGGACTCGAAATGCCTTCGACCCAGATCTTTGGCTCGACGGACAGCATGTACGACATTACGGACAAAACGCTCGAAGAAGGTCGATTTTTCTCCGCCGACGAGGTCAACCGAGCCGCCAGCGTCTGTGTCATTGGCGTCGACATCAAGGAAAAGTTCTTCCCGAACGGCTCGCCGATCGGGAAAATACTGAAGATCCGCGGCGTCCCGCTGCAGGTCATCGGGATGGAAGAGAAACGCGGTTCATTCCTCGGTAATTCGATGGACCGGCTCGTTTATATCCCGATCACACTGCACAATCAGATATTTAGCAGGACGGGCGGCATTCAGATCCACGGAAAAGCCTTGAATAAGGAATCGTTTCCCGCCGCCATCGATGACGCCCGCTTATTGATGCGAAACAAGCGGCAATTGATCGGCAGCCAGGAAGAGACCTTTAGCGTGGTCAACACAGACGAATTCAATTCACAGATGGATCAGTTTACCGGAGCGATCGCTGCCGTGGTCGTGCCCATAACGATGATCATATTGATCGTCGGCGGCATCGTCGTTATGAACATCATGCTTGTCTCCGTAACCGAACGCACGTTCGAGGTCGGACTACGCAAGGCCCTGGGTGCGACGCGCAAACAGATCCTCCTTCAATTTCTGATCGAATCATCGCTGTTGTGCGTGATCGGCGGCATCATCGGCCTGATCTTGGCCGCAGCCGTGACTCAGATCATTACCGTGCTCGCCGGGATGACGATGACGATCACGATCGGCTATGTGCTCTTGTCCGTGACCGTCTCAACCGCGATCGGCGTTGTCGCGGGACTCTACCCAGCGTGGAAAGGATCGAGGCTCGATCCGATCGTCGCACTAACTCAGAACTAGAATGACGTCCGAGGTCTTTCGCGATCCAGAAATATGAGCTTTTCAACATCACTACCCCGCGAAGTGCTCAAAATGGCGATGGATTCGATCTATTCGCACAAGTTCCGTTCGTTTCTGACGATCCTCGGCATCGTTGTCGGCGTGATCACAGCCATCGTAGTCGCCTCGATACTCACCGGGATGCGAAACTCGATCGTCTCGATCGTCGAGGAATATGGGACGAACAACATCTATGCGTTCCACCTCTCGACCGGATTCGGGCCTCGAAACCGCGACGAACGAAATCGTAAGCCGCTGACCGATGACGACGCGAACGCCATCCTCGCCCAATCGTCAGCTGTTCGTGATATCGCGACGGTCGCTCCGAGCATCGGCTCGTTCAACGGCGGGTTTGACGACAATCTGGTCTACGAAGGCAAGAATTACCGCTGGGCCCTGACCGATGGCGTAATGCCGAACCAACTCGAATTAACCAACCTCGTCCTCAAAGAGGGCCGCTTTATCAGTGAAGCCGATAATTACCAGCGCCGCAACGTGCTGGTGGTCGGCGTCAACTGCGTCGAAGCACTGTTTCCGGGCCACGAAAATGACGCGATCGGAAAGGTCGTCCGAATGAACGGTACAACTTGGGAGATCATCGGCGTGCTTGAAAAACGCAAAGCCGGATTTTTCGGTGAGAACGAAGAGGACCGCAAAGTGTTTATGCCGTACAGAACGGCACGAAAGGCCGCGCCGGACCGTGAGGAGGAACTCCTCATAATTCAGGCAAAGCCCGGCCAGCTCAACGACGCGGTAGCCGAGGTCGAGGGAATCTTGCGGCAGCGACGCGATGTAAAATATGGCGAGCCCAACAATTTCGACGTTAAGACCGCCGACAATTTTGTTGCTCAGTTCGATGGCATTCTCGGCGGTGTAGGGATCGCGGCGATCGCGATCTCTTGCCTTGGCCTATTGGTGGGCGGGATCGGAGTCATGAATATCATGCTCGTATCCGTGACCGAGCGCACGAAAGAGATCGGCATCCGCAAAGCTATCGGTGCGACCAAAAACGCGATCGTGCTGCAATTCCTCCTGGAGGCGATGACCCTCACATTTCTTGGAGGTGTCATAGGAACCGTCATAGCCATCGGGATCAGCAATCTTATAATGCTTCTGATCCCGAGCATACCGGCAAAGGTACCGTTGTGGGCAGTGCTTGCGGGCCTTGGAACGTCGATCGGCGTCGGACTCATCTTTGGAGTTCTGCCCGCCCGAAAAGCGTCAAAGCTCGATCCGATCGAATGCCTGCGGTACGAATGACATCGTCAACGCCATACTTTTGGCCAAAACCCAGTTCGAACGCTCGTCTAAGCGTCATACGCGATAGAACGGGCTATACACTTGATACCGTTCACTTTACGCCATTTCTTGCACCGCTCACGTCCTGCTTGTTCGATGCGTGTTCGGCACGTGTTCGACACCTGGTCGGAACATGTAAACTATTGCAAACAATAGATCAAATGGTGCTTCGTGTATCTTGTACCGCACTTTTCGCAAAAAACTTTTCGTTTGAGTTACAAAAGTTATTCCTGAGCTCGAACTCCCGTCAACGTTCCTGCCCAACCGAGTGGTTTTTCAAAGATCAAAAGCAGGCTTAATTATACCACACGTGTTGCATGCACACACGTACGTTTTACGTCTGCAACGCAAAAAGAATTTGGTCGATCGACGGCTTTAGGTAAGCTCGACGGTCTCGCCGTACTCAGGAACCTCGACATTCCAACCGAACTCATCGCGAATGTGCTGGGCCATCGCGTTGGCTGCCTCGGGCTCACCGTGCGTGGTAAAGACCAGTTTCGGCGTGCTTCGCAGACCGTGAAGCCATTTGATAACGGCTTTCCAGTCTGCGTGGGCCGAAAATCCTTCGACCTTTTCGATATGGCATTTTACTGGGATCCAATGTTTCATTATCTTGACTTCCCGCTCACCGTCCTGGATCCGACGGCCGGTCGTGCCCGCCGCCTGATACCCGACGAAAATGAGAGTCGCATTTTCATTCGGGAGCATACGCATTGCATGATGCAGAACGCGTCCTCCCGAAAGCATTCCGGATGCAGAGATGATTATTCGGGCACCTTTCATTTCATTGAGCCGTCTTGATTCGTCTCGGCTCGATGACGTCGTCATCGAACCCGTACGAAGAGGATGCTGTTTTCGTGCAAGGATCGAGGCGTATTCTTCGTCGTGCTCCTCGTTCCAGCGGTTGTAGACCTGGGTCGCCTGTGAGGCCATCGGCGAATCGACGACGACAGGCAGCACGGGAATGCGTTTCTGCTCTTCGAGTTCGCGGATCATGTATAGCACCTCCTGCGTTCGTCCGACGGCAAAGGCGGGTATCAGCATCGGGCCATTTCGACGGGCACCATCGTTTATAATTCGGGCCATCTGCGTTTCGGAATCAACATCGCCGTGAAGGCGGTTGCCGTACGTCGATTCGCACATCAAATAATCGCAGTCGGGTGGCGAAGCCGGATCATTAACGATCGGTTGGTCATAATGCCCAAGGTCGCCCGAGAATAGGAATTTTATTGAGGAGCCGTCTGGTCGGGCGTTCTCGAGCTCGACCAACACGAGGCTCGCTCCCATGATGTGACCGGCGACCAAAAAGCTTGCCTTTACACCCTCGCAGATCTCGACAGGATCGCCGCCGTTGGGGACCAGACGCAGCCGCTCAAGCGTTGTGCGGGCGTCGTCCTCATCGTAAAGAGGCAACGCGGGCGTGTGACTTGTCAGATCGTGGCGGTTACGATAATCAGCTTCCTCTTGCTGCAGCCGGGCCGAGTCGGGCAAAAGGATCCTCATCAGGTCGCCCGTGGCGCGGGACGTAGTCACCTCGCCGGTGTACCCGAGCTTTATAAGTCTCGGCAGCCAGCCGGTATGATCGATATGGGCGTGCGTAATTATCACCCCATCGATCTTTGCCGGATCGAACGGCGGATCCTGCCAATTCCTCTCGCGAAACTCCTTGAGTCCCTGAAACAGACCGCAATCGACCAAGATCTTCTTACCGTTATGCTCAAGAAGATATTTAGATCCCGTAACGGTTCCGACGCCGCCGTAGAATGATATTGTGGCCATATCTGCTGAATTTAACAGAAACGAAAAACCGGATGCAATGGCTCGGTCTCAATTACGCGTATTTCGATACATCAAAATGCCATTCTTATGAATAGAGCGTTTACATTCGAGAACCGAAGTACTAATCTAAACTTGCAACGCTTGGATCTAATTCACTTCAACCGCATTCACCAATTCTAATCTGTCACGCTCAGACACTTAACGGAGATGATCAAACTATGAAATCGATTGCTTTGAAATCGTCGTTCGGCATTTTGTTTCGCCTATTTGGCGTTTTTGTAATATCGGCAGCTGCTTTAACGCTGAATGTCGGAGCTCAGACCACCACCTTCGCTCAATTTTTTGAGCGAAACGGCACCAACGACTTTGTCTTTACAAACAACACCTCAAGCGCCACTTTTGATACGATCGGAGGCGGTACACCGATCTACCTGCTTTTTTCGAATATTTCCGACCTCGACCCTTCATTGGCCACAGTGCAAAGTGCCCATCTGTTCATCACCACCACAACAACAAACCCGGCTACCTTGACCGGCGGAACGATAACTCAACCGTTGAATAGCGTGGTGACGATCCAGATAATACGCGATACTCCTGCTCCGGTTGGGTCCGGCAGCGCAACAAATCTGCTGACGGCTACATTCTCTCCATCTGCATTTTCTCCGTCGATGGTTGGATCTTCCGGCGGCAATTCGGCTACGCTGCAGGCTACCACGCCGGACAATAATGTCCTGTTTACTTCGGACTTTCTGAACTTTCGTTCAACGACGTCACGGAACCTCTCGTTCAGCTTTTCATCAGCCAGTCCAAGTTTCAGTCTCGGAGCCGGTGGATTTGTTCAGAGTTTCCTCGCCGCCGGGTCGGGCACATTTGCGTCGAACCCGCCACCGACAGTTTTTATCCCAACTGCAGCACCAGTGTCAGTCACCGGACGCATCCTAAATCCGTACGGAGCAGGATTGCAAAACGCGATCGTGACGGTCATTGAAGCAAATGGAGCGGTGCACACTGCTCAGACATCTGCTTTCGGTTATTTTAGCTTTCCGGCTGTCGAAAGCGGTCAGAGCGTAGTCATCTCGGTGCGGTCAAAACAATTTCAGTTTGACCCACAGATCGCAACGCTAGGTGATAATATCGCCGATCTCCAGTTTATAGGGCATTAACCGCTTGGAACAATTTGGATCTTTTAGGTCGGCTGTCACGGGACAACCGACCTTTTTTCGACCTCTGTTGACGTCGATCAATTCATGGCCGCAATCTCGGCGAAAATTACAAAGCAATCGGCGCTAGATTAATCAACGGAATTTCCGGGAAACCATAATACTGATGTTGAGCTCGGCAACAATTGCTGACGTTTACGCTGCCGTGCGGCAGCGATCAAGGCCTCAGCCGCTTCCCCGTGCCGACCAAACATCGCTATGCCGCAACCGACTTCTAGGCCGATCGACTCCGATTCGCTAACGGGAAAACGAATCGAACGCAGTTCGGCTTGGATCCGTTCCACTATCCTTTCAGCAACATTTTCATCTGCCGTAGGAAGAACTGCCAGGAATTCGTCGTTTGATGAGCGTGCGAGAAGATCCATTTGCCGCAACTGGGCTTTCAAGACTGCCGCAGCGTTATCGTAGAGACGATCACCTACAGCATGCCCGAATCGTCGGTTAACCTCGTCAAACTGCTTGATTTCGAAGGCTATGATCGTTAGCGGCCGCTCCGATCCGCGTCGGTGTGATTCTGCGATCTGACCCTCGAGCACCATTCGGAAAGCCCGCTCATTCGGCAGGCCCGTCGTGGAATCAGTCAATGCCGAGTTAACACTGCTCTCGTACGCCAGCGCCGCAAGTATCATCGGGGCGACCCTTTCGCCCACGGCTTCGAGGATTGCGACGGCGGCGGCGTCAAACGCGGCTGGTGACGCTGAATAGAATTGCAAAACGGCCAACACTTCGCTGTGGCGTTTGAGGGGAATCACAGCCGAAGAACGAAAGTCGGTGAGCGAGCGATTGGAAAATGACGCGATGCCGGCGGAATTCCGCTGTTCGACCTGAATGGCCCCGAAGTCCGCACATTTGCCCGCCAGGCCCATATGGATGTCAGTCTCGGTTTCCCGTAGCTTTTTGGATTGTTCACCGGATGCCTGTACGACTCGGATCCGCCCAGCCTCACGGTCAACTACGCCGAGGACGACCGCGTCAAACGGCGTCATCTCATCTACCTTACTCACGACGAGCCGAAAAGCGTCGGCGGTTTTGATCGTTCCGCCAAAAAATTCGGCGATCTCCTCGAGCACTGCCAGACTCTGTTCCGCTCGCGCTTCAGCATCGACCACATCATTGGTTGACCGGCGGCCTCTGAAATAAACAACCGCCGTAAATACCAGGTAAGACGTTACGATCAGCAAAAATCCTGCAGCCTTAGCGGTCCCGTCGATCGGCGCGGCCGCGAGCCCAAAGGCCGAACCGATCGAAGCGACCGAAACTGCGGCCATTAGTGCTGGATAAGCTCCGCCAGGTACAGTTTGCCCGGGATTAGATTCGTTGGCCATTATCGGATTCGAAGGAAGGATATGTTGAAAAGTCGCGTTTGGGAACGCCTAACCTTAGGTTAGCTTGTCGCGGTATTTAAGGTCAACTGTTTATTATCCAAACATGCGATTACCTCCACTGCGTAGATTGCCCGCTTAGCGGCCTCGATCGATGGATCAATATCTGCAAAAATACGCTCGCGCAGCTCATTTTTTAGTTGACTTCCCTCAATTCGGACTCTATTCTTACGTTTGCTCTGGAGTAGAAAGAACTGCGGGCAAATATCCGGCAATTGCCGGACTTGGTAACAATATATATTTAATCTTTGAGAAAGATAGGAGACTTACGAAAATGAACAAGATCATCGCAACAGGATCGCTTTTGGCTATGACCGCTCTCGGAATGGCTTGCGGCGGCACAACCACCAACGTTAACGCTAACCTCGCTGCCAACAAGCCGGCAAACGCAGTCGTGATCCCGGTCAGCACGCCGGCACCGATGTCGTCGCCGTCGAACATGAATTCGTCGGGCTCGAACAGCATGAGCACCGGCAACAGCAGCATGAAGTCGAACTCGATGGCTCCTGCAGGCAACAGCACAATGAAGCCTGTCGGCACGCCGGCAGCCGCGAACAAGATGTCTAACAGCACGAACAAGATGTCTAACAAATAGTCAAAGCTATTAGTTAAGGCTAGTACATTTGAACGCATCGTCCTCGGGCGATGCGTTTCTTTTTTGGGAGTTATGTATTAGACGTAACAGTCGACAGCCGGTTGACAGTTTATCATTTCGGTTTTTTGTAGTTGACTATGATTGCACTTGCATTTATATTGTCGTTTGTTCCGAAAATTAGAAAGATAGGGACACGTCTGTGCTCGCACCGACGATAAACAAATATCTGACCTTTGTAGAAGACAGGAGAATCAAACTAGTTATGAAAAAAGTACTTGCATTATCAGCAGTCCTCGTTATGGGCGCTTTGGGTATGGCTTGCGGAGAAGCCGCCTCGAACAACACAGCCAACAAAACGGTTGTAAACGCAATGAATACGGCTGCTACAGCGGCTAACTCTGCGGCAAACGCTATGGCGAATGCTGCTAACGCGATGCAGAATCAGGCCAATTCAATGGCTAACGCTGCTAACGCGATGGCAAACAAACCCATGAGCAACGCTCCGGCTTCGAACATGGCAACCAACATGAATGCTAACGCACCCGTTAAAAAATAGTTTTAGCTCCTAGCTAAGCTTATGAGGCCCGGTCGTTCTAGACGACCGGGCCTTTTCTTTTTCATAACGACTCGCAAAAACTGATCAGTTCAAAAGGTCTGCGAGATCTCCGACCGAATTGACGGGCCGTTGACACACGAAATTTTCGCAGACAAATGCGATGGCCTTTCCGTCCAAAACGCCGCGGTCTCTCAGCAACGGGACCGTTTCGGAGTCCACCGAGGGCTCCGCTGAATGGACGACGACAGCGTCCGGCAAATATCGGCCGGCGACTTCACGCTGCAGGTCATTTCCAGTTGGCCCGATCACCACGATCTCCTTGGTTTCCGCCAGGTGAAATTCGATAGCAGAAAGAGTTCGTCCGAAGCCTTGCGGATGCTGCAGTGCCTGCCGAGATGCAAGCCGCAAAACTGCAACCCCGAATCGTTCATATTTATCGTCGCCCAGGAGTTTCGCCAGCCGGAGCAGGAGGTCGGCCGCGACCGAGTTTCCCGACGGCGTCGCGTTATCGTAAAAATCCTTGTTTCGGACGATCAATTCCTCGTGATCGTTCGACGTAAAATAAAAACCGCCGTTCTCCTCGTCCCAAAACTCCGTGATCATCGTGTCCGCGAGGCGGCCCGCTTCCGCAAGATAGCCTACCTTGCCGGTCGCCTGATATAGGACGATTAGAGCGTCAGCAACGTTGGCGTAATCCTCGATGTAGGCATTCAACTTTGCGGCTCCGTTCTTCCAGGTTCGCCTCAGTCGGCCGTCCACGAGCATCTCACGCGCGATGAAAGCCGCATTTTCCTCGGCGACTGCTAAGTATTTTGCGTCGTCCAACACCGCAGCCGCGTCAGCAAAAGCGGCAAGCATTAGTCCGTTCCATGCGGTAAGAACCTTTTCGTCTCGTGCCGGCTTTATTCGATTTTCGCGTTCCGTAAAAAGTTTGGTGCGGCTGCGCTCAAGGACCGCCTTTAGGTCCGCTTGGGAGATCTCAGAACACGCCGCGGGATCTTTTACGTTTAGAATGTTATTTCCCTCGAAATTGCCGCTCCGTGTCACGTCGAAATATCGATCGAATACCGCTGCGTCTTCGGGGCCGATCGCCGCCGAGATCTCATCCGGGGTCCAAACGAAGAACTTCCCTTCCTCGCCCTCGCTATCGGCGTCCTGCGTTGAGTAAAATCCTCCGCTGGCATCGAGCATTTCTCGCCGGACGTACTCAAGCGTCTCGACAGCTATACGTTTGTAAAATTCATTGCCGGTAACCTGGAATGCGTGGAGATACACGCGGATCAACTGGGCGTTGTCGTAAAGCATCTTTTCGAAATGTGGCACGAGCCAGATCGCGTCGACGGTATACCGGTGAAATCCGCCGCCGAGCTGATCATAAATGCCGCCGCGAGCCATCTTATCGAGGCTGTGTGTGACGATGGCGAGAGCCTTTTCGTCGCCGGTCCGTTTGTGATACCTGAGCAAGAATTCCAGCGACATTGCCGCCGGAAATTTCGGAGCTCCGCCAAATCCGCCATTTACAGTATCGAATGTTCGCGTAATGCTCGAGAATGCCGCGTCCAGTAGATCGGTCCCGAGAACTGACGGATTCATCTGAACGGAGCTCATCCTTTTGAGTTCAGTAACGATATTCTCCGCGGTCGTCTCCAGATCCTCGCGTTTGTTTTTATAAGCCTCAGCAATGCTCGTCAAGATCTGCGGCCACGACGGCATATTGTAACGGGATACAGGCGGAAAATACGTGCCGCCATAGAACGGACGTTTATCGGGCGTCAGAAACACGTTCATCGGCCACCCGCCGCGACCCGTCGTAAGCTGGACGAAATTCATATAGATCTGGTCGACATCGGGCCTTTCTTCCATGTCCACCTTTATATTTATGAAGTGCTCGTTCATGATCGCGGCGGTGGCTTCGTTCTCGAACGATTCATGTTCCATAACATGGCACCAGTGACAGGCGGAATAGCCAATGCTGACAAGTACCGGCTTATCCTCGGCCGCAGCACGTTCGAAAGCCTCGTCTCCCCACGGATACCAGTCGACCGGATTATGAGCGTGTTGGAGGAGATATGGGCTGGTTTCGTCGATCAGACGGTTCGTGAAAGGCTTGAGATCCTGCATTTGAATATTGTTTCACGCCGGACCCAATTTTTGAAACCTTGGCGGCATTCTGATATATTAGCGGCGTATTTCCCTATGACGCCGCGCTGTATCGCAAAACTTCGTCCCTCATGGCAACGCGCCGACCTATTCGGCGGCGACTAATCCCCAGTCTCCGGCTTGCAGGCACTCGCCTGCTCGCAATTTCCGCATATTCGCTCGTCAAGACGAGTGCACTCGAAACACTAGGAGAAACATCATGCAGGCATCATTTGAACTGGAGCGGCCGATCATCAAGACCGAACTTCCCGGACCTAAGGCACGTGAGATCATCGCGGCGGACGCTCGGTACGTCACGCCAAGTTATCCGCGTCCGGACTATAAGCTCGTTGCGGAAAGAGGCCGCGGAGTCTGGATCGAGGACGCTGACGGCAACGTCTTTCTTGACTGCAACGCGGGCGTTGCGGTCTGCTCGACCGGTCATTGCCATCCCGAGATCGTAAAAGCTATCTCGGACCAGGCAGCCGATCTGATCCACATGTGCGGGACCGATTTTTACTACCGCCACATGCCGGACCTTGCAAAAAAACTCGACGAGATCGTACCGATCGACGGACCAACCAAAACACATTTTGCTAATAGCGGTGCCGAAGCTGTCGAGACCGCTCTCAAGCTGGCGATGTATCACACACACCGCCAAAAATTCATATCGTTCTTTGGCTCTTTCCACGGCCGAACGCTCGGTGCATTGTCCCTGACGTCATCCAAAAAGGCCCAGCGTCTCGGCTTTATGCGGCAGGCATTGGACGTCATTCACGTTCCGTATCCGAATACATTTCGCCATTTCGCTA
>JBDTZO010000062.1:0-2514 GCA_040005135.1 Acidobacteriota bacterium
GCCGGACCTTTATCGCAGTGCCATGCGCCTAACTCGAAAGGAGAGCGATGCCGAGGACCTCGTGCAGGAAACGTTCTTCGAGGCTCTCAAATCATTTCATCGCTACGAGGTCGGTACAAACTGTAAGGCTTGGTTGATGATGATAATGCACAATCTCAATCTCAAGCGTCACCGCAAGATACGCACGATGGCTCTCGTCGATGACGGTGAAGAAACGATCACGGGGACAATACCCTTCGAGCCGGCGATACCCGAATCATTGACC
This sequence comes from Acidobacteriota bacterium, assembly GCA_040005135.1. Classification (GTDB taxonomy): domain Bacteria; phylum Acidobacteriota; class Blastocatellia; order Pyrinomonadales; family Pyrinomonadaceae; genus OLB17. Next base: position 266 of record JBDTZO010000062.1, read on the forward strand.
GAGGACGGAATATTATCGGCGATGGACAAGATTCCCGATCAATATAGACAGGTCGTTATCCTCGCGGATGTCGAAGAATATTCATACAAAGAGATATCTTCGATCGTCGGCGTTCCGGTAGGAACGGTAATGTCGAGAATTCATCGGGGACGCAAACTACTCAGGATCGAGCTAGCGGAGTTCGCCAAGGAATTTAATTTAGGTAAAAGCAGTAGAGTCGCAGGTATTTAGAGGTAACGGTAATGAATTGCAGAGAATTTAGCGAGATCGCGGACACATATTTACACGACGAGCTTCTGGTGGAAACCAATATGCAGGTTCACAAGCACCTTGAGAATTGTGCTGACTGCCGCAAGGAATTTGGCCGCCGTCGTGAGCTAAGACAAATGGTGAAAGTCGCGATGAACAGTCCCAAAGAATTAGAGATCAAACCGAATTTCGAAAACCGCCTCCGATCTGAACTGCGTGATTATGCAATGCAGCAGCACGGCTGGCAGAAATACTTCACGGTGCGGCTAATGGTGCCGGCGATGGCTAGCTTGGTTTTTATTGCTGCTATAACCATCGGTCTTGTCGTAAATTGGAATTCGCATCGTATCGACCTCGCTAACCAGCGCAGCGAATTCACCAATTCATACACGGCACTATTAAACGACGCCGCCGCCGACCACAAAGATTGTGCACTTGAAAAACAGGCGATGTGGGATGCGATGTCGAAAATGGATTCCCCTGAAAAAACGCTTTATACCGAAAAAGTCATAAAACCATTGCAAAAACAGCGGACGGGCAATGTCGAATATCTCTATGCACACGACTGCCCATACGACGGGCGCATCTTTACGCATATTATATTGCGTGAAAATGGTCATATCGTCTCAGTTATCATCGACAAATCGGGCAATATTCCCGCAATAGACCAAAATCTCGGAGATTCGATCCATTTGGAGAAAACCAACGGACTACAGGTCGCTGGATTCCAAAAAGGCGATCACGCATTCTTCGTCATATCAGACCTCGCCGAGACCGACAACCTCAATATCGCTCGCACGATCTCCGACGTTTGGAATCCTATAGCATAAGAAACCTCGTCGGCCGTTCGCTAACGTCCGGGCGTTTGATCGGGAGAACCCCGGTGAACGGTCGATTTAACCAAACTAACCAGTTAGAACCCGTCGGCAAAAAATCGGGCGACCGTAAGCGTAAGGATCGCGAAGAGGACTATCACTGCGCCGATGATCTGGCCTTTGGAAAATTTCATCGCGAATAGACCGCCTAAAATATTGCACGCCCACGAAAATCGCCTATAATCGACGGGTTCAACCGTTCTACATAATAATCGAGTCACGCCTCTGGAGGAAAGTTAATGGACCGAATTCGGATTCTGCTTTTTTCGCTTGTCGTTTGTATTTTTTGCGGCATTTCTGGATTTTCCCAAACATTACCAAGTGAGCGGCCGGCCAAGCTGGTCGAGTCGAGAGACGGTTTCGAATACGTCAAAACCGACGTCATGATCCCGATGCGCGACGGCACCAAGCTGCATACGGTCATTATTGTGCCGAACGGCGCAAAGCGTGCTCCAATACTGCTCACGCGAACGCCATATAGCGCCACCGCATTAACCAGCCACGCCGCAAGTTCGCATCTCGGGCCGATTTTGCAAGGTTACGACAACGCGGTCGACGTGATCGTCGGCGGCGGATATATTCGCGTCGTCCAGGACGTTCGCGGCAAGTATGGCTCAGAGGGAGAATATGTGATGAACCGCCCGCTCCACGGGCCGCTCAACCCGACCTCGGTCGACCACGCTACCGACACATACGACACGATCGACTGGCTTGTTAAAAATATCCCCGAAACGAACGGCAAGGTCGGCATTCTCGGTATCTCATACGACGGGTTTCTGCCGCTGATGGCGCTCGTCAATCCGCATCCGGCGTTGAAGGTTTCGGTGCCGATGAACCCGATGGTCGATGGCTGGATGGGCGACGACTGGTTTCACAACGGTGCATTTCGCCAGCAGAACATGCCGTACGTTTACGAACAAATCGTCACGGCCGACAACTCTGCGTTATGGTACACGAGTAATTTCGACGATTACGATATGTTCATGCGCTCTGGCTCGGCCGGCGAACTCGGGCGTCGTCGCGGCCTCGAGCAAAGCGGTTTTTGGCGCAAGATACTCGAACATCCGTCCTACGATTCGTTCTGGCAGCAACAGGCGATGGACAAGGTCCTTGCCGGACAGCCGC
>JBDTZO010000134.1:0-27236 GCA_040005135.1 Acidobacteriota bacterium
ATTGGTTGAGCGATGGGCAAATGAATCCAGATACGCGCCATCATGCCTGATATTTTCCATGACTGACTTCTTTGAATTAACGACCTCACCCCTAGATATCGGCGAGATCGCGCGACGGGTGGCTCCGCCCGAGTGTGGAGCGACCGTGACGTTGGACGGCTACGTGCGGAAATTTACGAAGGGAAGGGAAACGCTCTATCTCGAATACGAGGCTTACGAACCGATGGCTCTCAAGGAAATGCAAAAGCTGATCGAGCAGACGAAAAAGGAGTTTGAGATCGCTAACGTGGGCATTGTTCACCGGCTTGGCAAGCTCGAGATCGGCGAAACTAGTATCGTCATTTCCGTCGCTGCACCTCACCGCCGGGCCGCCTTCGCCGCCTGCGAACATGTTATAAAAGAACTAAAGCGTACTGTGCCGATCTGGAAAAAAGAGATCTACGCAGATGGCGAAGTCTGGGTCGAAGGCGAAGCTCAATAACACGCGCTTTGCCGCCGAAACGCCACCGATCACATCGGCGAAATAGCACTATCATTTTATTTGTATCTGTCGTAGAATCCACTTTGTTTCCATTACAGAGCGATTCATCACCGCTGATCCATAACACTTTAACGAGGTAAATAATGCGCAAAACTTGGTTGGCAGTTGCTATATCGTTGACGCTTGCGATCCCTGCGTTTTCACAATCCCAATCGACTTCGGGCAATATCGAAGGCCGCGTCGTCGACCAAAACGGTGCCGCGGTCCCCGGAGTTACGATTACTGCAAAGAATCAAGATACCGGCCTGATGAAAACTGCCGCCAGTGACGATTCGGGCAATTTTATCCTGGTTCTTCTCCCGCCGGGAAATTATACCGTAGAAGCTGGAGCCGCTAAGGGCTTTTCGGGAGCCAAATACTCGAACGTTAGGGTGAGTGTGGGTGCCAAGACGACGCTTGACGTGACGATGAGCGTTGGGTCGACGGTGACCGTCGTAGACGTCAAGTCCGATGGCCAGGGCGTCGAATTAACGCGTACCTCATTATCCACCACGATCGGCGAGACGCAGGTTACTAATCTGCCGACGAACGGCCGTAATTTTTTAGATTTTGCGACCCTTACGCCCGGCATCGTCAGGGATCCGACGCGTGCAGGTGACCTTGCTGTCGGCGGGCAAAAGGGAACGCTAAACAGCATTCAGATCGATGGCGTAAGCAGCGATAACACATTTTTTGGACAATCGTCGGGCCGAGTTGGGTCAGGCCGGGCCCCGTCGCAGTTCTCGATCGACACCGTGAAAGAGTTTCAGGTCAATCAAAATGGTTTCTCCGCTGAATACGGCCGAGCGGCGGGAGCCGTGATCAACGTAGTAACTAAATCCGGAACTAACCGCTTTACAGGGAGCGCGTTCGAATACTTTCGAGACGAGTCGCTAAACGCACGCAATCCAAACCTGGTCGCCGCTAACCGGCCGCGTCCGGCCGGCCAGATCAATCAGTTCGGAGGAACTTTGGGAGGCCCGTTCGTTAAGGACAAAGCGTTCTTTTTCGCCGCATACGAGGGCCAGCGGTCGAAGCTGCCGAATCCGGTAGTGCTTAATTCGCTTCCGTTTGCCCCTGCGAATGTGCAGGCGTTTCTCGGTCCAAAGGCCGCTTCGTACGACGTGAGCCGCCAGCAGGACACTTATCTCATAAAGACGGATTTCAATATTAACGACCGCAACCAGGTTTGGGTTCGGTTCAATCAGCAGAATTTCACTGGTACCAACCTTGAGAACGGAGGCAGCCTGAGTGCTCTCGAACACACTGGCAACAGCAACGTCACCACCACCGCGATCACTGCGGACTGGATCGCGACGATCTCGCCGCATTGGTTCAACGAATTTCGCTATCAGTATTCGCGAGACAGAGAGCCGGGCCAGGCCAATTCGACCAATCCCGAGGCCGCTTTCACAGCATCAGCGGGTGGTATAACTGACGGTACGTTCAACATTGGTCGAAACAATTTCAGTCCGCGCGAAACGACGATCAAACGCAATCAGATCGTCGATAACCAAACGTATGTATTTCGTGGCCATACGATTAAATATGGTGCCGACCTCTTGTTCGATAAGATCTATAATTTCTTCCCGGGCCTATTCAGCGGTGCCTATACGTTCACCAATTACGCGTCGCTTTCCAGCCAATTGGCTACGCCGGGCGTCCAGTTCGCGTCGCGGTATCGCCAGAGTTTCGCGGGTGCTGGCACTACCGGCGGAACGACTCAGCCCAATGATAGCGAATACGGCTTTTTCGTACAGGACGACTGGCGGGCAACTGCGAAGCTAACTGTTAATATCGGGCTCCGATATGACTATCAGAAGATCGCCAAGCCCCCGATCCAAAATCCGAATCCGGCGCTGCTCGCTGCGGGTTTCGACACGAGCTTTCAGCCGAAAGACAAGAATAATTTCGGCCCGCGAATCGGAATGAGCTACGCGATCAACGACAAAACTGTCATTCGCGGAGGATACGGCATCTACTTCGGCCGGACACCTGCGATCATGACGGGAACTGCACATTCTCAGAACGGAATCCAAGTGATCGCGATCGATATTAACTGCGTCACCTCGCCCGCACTTTGCCCGTTATACCCCAACGTGTTTTCGACCTTGCCCACCGGAGCCACGCTTGCACCGGTGAACCTGTACCTGTTCGACAAGAATTACAAAGAGCCGTTTACACATCAGGCCCGCCTACAGTTTGAACGTGAGATCGTTAAGAACACGACCTTTTCTGTGCAATATGCATTGTTCAAGGGCAAGGATCTCAGCCGCACGCGGAATGCTAATCTGACCGCACCGGTAGCCACGATCTATCCTGTGTTCGAGGCAAATGGTGTCGCGACGGGCCAGAGCCTAACGGTCAACCGATTTGCCGGTGCCGGCTTCGCGGGCCCGCGGGTCGCCGGCTTTACCCGGATCAGCGTTTTTGAAAGTTCTGCGAGGTCGTTCTATCAGGGCCTGAGTTTCGAGCTCAATAGCCGCTTTTCGAATAATTGGCAGCTGAGCTCGAGCTACACCCTTTCCAAAGCGAAGGATGACAAACCGGACCAAACCTCGGTCGTGCCCGGATCCGACGACGGCAAGGTCGCCGAAAACAACTACGATCTCAGCGGCGAATATGGCCGCTCCGACCTTGATATCCGACACCGGTTCGTACTTAGCTCGGTTTATCACACGGGAACTTACAAATACAGTACAAACAAAGTCGCTCGGGCACTGCTTAGCGACTACGAGTTGACCGGCATTTTTCAGGCACAGTCCGGGATCGCGTACTCAGCACTGGTGAGCGGCGACCCGAACGCTGACGGCAATACGTCGACCGATCGGGTGCCGGGAACAGCTAGGAACCAATTCTCCACTCCGCCAGCCTATATCCTCGATCTGAGGGCTGGACGGGCTATCAGATTCGGTGAACGGTTCAAGCTGTCCTTATTTGCTGAGGCGTTCAATCTTTTCAACCGGGCGAACGTCATCGCGGTGAATAATACACAGTACGCGTTCAGCTCGTCTCTTGGCCGATTCACAAAAACTACCAACTTCCAAACGCCGCGGCAGTTCTACTCTGCCTCGCCGTCGTTCTCGCTCAATAATTCAAGCTATAACCGGGAAATGCAATTGGGCATTCGTTTCGATTTTTAGCTTGGTTAGTTGAATTCGGACATGCAGGGACGGGAACTACTTTTCCGTCCCTATTTTCTTCCGATTAGAAAACGAATCGGGAGTTGAATTTCGCCTCGGCCCGCGCGACGACTTTGTCGAAAATCGGTTCGAGAGGCTCATTTGCTTCGCCCAAACCCCGAACCACGTAGCATCCCCACTGAATGTAATCCGAAAGGCGTTTCGTGTCCCAATTCGTGGGCGCGTTGTCCATGAGCTCATGGCAATTGCTGATCTTGTAGGCAAGTTTTTCGCTCTTGGCTCCGTGGGACAGGTGTGGAGCGTGTTCGACCTGCAGATCTCTTCGGCGTTTCTTCGGAAGATCCTTGTCGTCGGTAACCTCCAGCGCGATCCCGCAAGTGCGGGTACCGAATTTCGAAGTGAATTCCGCAGCTTCGACGCCGCAATCCTCGACGGTGTCGTGCAAAAGGGCGGCCATTAGAATATCGATATCGTTTACCAGCCCAATATTGGCAACGAGATTTGCGACTTCGAGCGGATGGTTAATATACGGTTCACGTTTACCGCCTTTGCGGTTTTGTCCCGAATGCATTTCCGCCGCAAAGTGCGCTGCCCGCAGCAATTTTTGTAAATGATCCACAGTTCAGATTCCCAAGATCTAACGAAACGGTCAATACTACAAGTTTCAGATTAGAGGATCGGATCGAACTCAATGAATGTGCCGAAGTGATCGCAAATCCTAGAAAAAAGGACGCCGCATCTTGGGGATGCGGCGTATCGTCCTATATAAACCGGGGAGCAGCTAGAACCCACGGCGGACGAAAGCTCGGCGATAAATATTCGCGGTCTTATGTGTGTTCAAATATATCTGTCAGTGATGACTGAAATCTTACGATATATTTTTGCACGGGCCAGTTGCTCTGACGACGATATTTCCTGATAATACCTACGCCAAACCTTAGTATCCAAAACGAATAGTTAAAGCCGTTCCCGAATCCTCATGGCCGATGACTTGTCCATTACCGAGGACCGCCTCACGACCCTCTTGAACTGGCTCGATCCCGAGCCGGAACGGGCGGGCGAGAAGTACGAGATCGTTAGATCCCGCTTGATCCGGATGTTTGCCAACCGCGGCTGTCACGAGCCCGAACTTTTGACCGACATGACGATCGATCGTGTGACGACCAAAGTCGCTCATTTGACGGCGAGTGTGGACGGCAATCATATAAACTATTTTTATCGAGTGGCTCAATTCATTCACAAAGAATGGCTTCGGGGCCAACGGATCAAGGGACGCGAGGTGCCGATCACCGATCTCACCGTCGACACGATCGGATCGTCGAGGCACGACGACGACAGCGACCTCCAATTCGCTTGCCTCGAAACCTGCTTGGCAAAACTCCTCCCGGATGACCGTTTCATGATCGTCGAATACTACCGCATGCAAGGAGCTGCAAAAGCTGATAATAGGCGCTCCATCGCAGAGAAATTGAACATATCGGTAGGCACGCTGCACACTCGAGCTAACCGCATCCGCGAACGGCTGGGAGCGTGCGTTCTCGACTGCACAAAAGAGAACGCAAACTGAATTTGCAAGATTATGCGAATTTTTGACAGTCATATATGAGTGACGGCGAAAAGGAAATGATGGATCTAGACGGTGAGACAATGGAGCTCCGCAAATATCTTTTGGGCGCCGAGGCCGACGAGACAGTTCTGGCCGGGATCGAGTTGAGGCTGTTGGCGGACGGAAATTTCGCCGACGAAGTAGCCACCATCGAGAACGACTTGATCGAAGATTTTCTCGATGACGATCTCAACGCGGAGGAATCTGATCGATTCCTGAATCATTTTCTCGCTTCGCCTGAGCGCAAAGAGCGGCTCAAGCTTACCAAGGATCTTCGCAAATACTCGGCAAACGCGGACGCCGCGAGCCGGGAAATTCCGAGTCGAAGCTACCGAGTCCCGCAACAGCACCATTTCCCTTGGAAAGCCTTAGGTGGAGCGTTTGGCGTATTATTAGCCGTCTTTGGAATTTGGTGGTTTTCGGCTAAGCAGTCGGACACCGATCGCGGGCTTGCTGAGATGCGAAAAGCATACGCGGGTACGCGGCCGATCGAAGCTCGCATTTCGGCGTTCCCCAATTACATCCCATACAGCGAAACGCGTGGGCCGGCCGCTGCCGTATCCGACGTTGCCGCACACGAACGGGCCGAACGGTATTTGCAGGATGCAACGCGCGAAACCTCTGGCTCGAAGCCTTATCAGGCACTCGGACTGCTGTATCTTTCCGATAAGAAATTCGATCTGGCATTTCAGGAGTTTGAGAGGGCCTTGTCCATTTCGCCAAACGACGCATCTCTTCAGAGCGATGTTGGGGCCACGTATCTCGCACTTGCGAGAAACACAGACAGCGAAAACGAGCGGGCGAAGGTCTTCGAATCGCTGAAGGAGAGCCTCAAGCATTTGGAACTTGCGATCGGACTCGCGCCGAACATGCCGGAACCTCGCTTCAACAAGGCGCTATGCCTGGAGGCCCTAAAAATGCCGGAGCAGGCAAGATCGGCGTGGCGAGAATACCTTGAACGCGACAGCCAGACCAAATGGGCAGACGAAGCAAGGCGAAGACTAGCCGCACTCGACGCAGGCCCGAAACCGGAAAGCTCGTCCGAAGAGATCGAAAGATAGGCAATTACTTTGAAGCCATTCAGTTGCCGAAACTGATCCGGCAGGTAACGTAGATATCTACAGTTATGCCTAGAAAGATCACTCCGGAGCGATCAACGAGTAACCTCGACTGTTAACGTTTGCTGGCCCGTTACTATATATGAGATCGGGGCGACCTCGCTTTCGGCCAGTACTGACTGGACAGAAGGCTTCAAAGCACCACTCGAGCGGTCGCTATTGAGTGTCGCAAGAAACGAAGGGGGAAGATTTGGCATTTCGCTTGACCCAATTATCGCTCCGGAGCTAGTTCGTGTCGCCAAAGCATAAAGGCGATCCGGCCTTCGCAAGCCATTCAACGTGGAGATCAGTTCGGCGGCGGATCGCGGCACGAACTGCTGCGATGCCGACTTTTCAAGCAATGTTCCGCCGTCCCCAACGATAACGGAGATCGATCCTGGAGCGGCGTCCGCCGGAATTACAAAGGGAATCCTCTGCACGAGGATCTTGCCGGCGTCAGAACGTGCATACGCCGTCAATTCAATGGTGTCACCCGCCCTCACCTGAGAACGGTCGCTGGTCAATCTTTCGAGTGTCGCGGTATTGGAGCCGTCGGCAACCGATATATTTACATTGACGCCCGTTATCTCGAGTCCGTCAAAATTAGCCTTTAGTAGAAGTGCGAGCGGAACGGTTGGAGCGGCGGCCGCGAATGCCGGTGCCTGATTGCCAGCAAATCGACGCTCAATTTTGATGCTTTTCTCTCCTTTGATCAGGATCTCGGCTTTGAGCTCAACGGTCGAATCCCCGATCCCGCGTTCGTTAGACGTAAGCGAATTCTGAATGCCCACGTTAACGATCAGCGGCGTAAGGAAATCATCGATCGCCGATTCGAAATTGATCTGTTCAGATCGTCCACGGCTAGTGGTCATCCCGACATGAACAGGGATCATATTAGGCGATTGGCCGAGCGAACCATAGATCCCCGTGGCACGATCCTGAGTCATTGTTCCAACCATCGCGTCCGGGACGGCAAGCTTGAACGAATTGTTAGCATTCGGGACGACGGTTACGACATGCGATTCAGACATCGGCAGGTTTGCGGTGCCGAGACTGAAATATGGATGGCCAAAAGCATAGATCCGTGTACCTTCACGAAGCGTCACCGTACCCGCGGCGGCGACCGAAACATCACCGCGTGCGAGATTTACAACGATGGAACTTCCGCCTAGCAGCGTGTTGTCGTTAAATGGCTGGAGCGGAGCTGCCTTGGACGTCGCACCCGCGGCAGCGACGGGAAAGATCCCTCCGCGTGCCAGCTCAGGAGCGAAAACGTCGAGAGTAGACTGCGACACACCGGAAAAGGTCATTGGAGTCGCTATCGGCGTGAATGTCTGGCCCGCAACTGAGGCGAGGCTTGATCCGCTCGCAATATCCGAAGCGATCACGCCTGATCTTTGAAAACGGCCGACGACGGCCGGAGCCCAGAGATCCGCATGGAGTTCAGCCTGCGAGAACGATCTCTGCCGAGCGGATGCGGGCTTTGGTACAGGCACTTGCTCAAAGATCGAGATCATCTGCTCGATCGGCGTAATGCCGCAGATCGGTTCCTTAGAAAAGGGAAAACTGTACGAAATTGCCCCGACGAGTTTTCCACCGATATAGACCGGCGAGCCAGACATTCCAGCGAAGACGAATGTTCGTTCGGCGTTCGCTCCACTCAGCTTGCCGATGATCAGGTCCTGATGCGGCCCAATGGCTCCCGGTACGACCCCCAGAATTTCGACGTTGAAATCTTCGGGCGTGGACCCGCGAAACACAGTTTTGGCTATTCCGCGATCGCCTTCTTTGACTTCGGCAAGTGAGTAGATCTGGACGCCTGCATTGATGCCCCCTACCGCCGCCGCCTGCCCGAAGACCGCAGCGGCTGAAAATAGCGCCAAAAGTACCGAAAATACTAACCGTGACGAGACTCGCATGAAAAAAGTTTTACTCATTGGCAGACGCTTATGTTAACATTTGACTTGTCAAACCGAAAGCAATTTCCCATTTGCTTTCAACCGCCTCACTCAACGAAATTTCAGAAACTCTTTCCGCTGCTGTTATGGCTAAGACTACAAGGCTCGCAAAAACTCTCTTGAGACTCCTATTTCCGGTTTTTCTGCTCATCATTGTCGGCGTAGCCGGTGCCTCTGTCTGGTTCACACTACAAGTGTCTGATCCCCCGAGTGCCCACTATCTGGTGACACCCGAAAAATACGGCCAGCTCAGTTCGCGAGCCGCCCAGGTAACCGAAGAGACATGGACCAACCGAGACGGCTCGACCTCTCGGGGATGGCTTCTGCGCGGGTCGGACAATGCACCGGGCGTGATCTTGTTTCATAAGTACGGGGCCGATCGTTCACACATACTGAATCTCGGCGTAAAGTTCAATGAATCAACCAATTTTACAGTCCTGATGCCCGACCTGCGTGCTCACGGTGAAAATCCCTCAGTGAAGAACACATCATTTGGCGGCTGCGAAAGTGAAGATGCCATGGCCGCCGTCGAATTTCTGAGGGGCCTAAAGAACTCCAATCAGATCACAATAGTCGGGAAGGACATCGGCGTATACGGCGTTGAACTCGGAGCCCTCGCTGCCTTGAACGTAGCGTCCAAGGATAAGAGCATAAAAGCCATCGCACTTGATTCTGTTCCCCGGGATTCAGATGAATTGCTTACTCAAACGGTTGGACGGCGATTTCCATTCGCGAGCTCAGTTACGACGAAACTAGCTAAATTAGGAACTTATCTTTATTACTTTGACGGTTGTTACAACCGCGAGGCGTCATGTGACGTAGCCCGGCGGGTCGAGAATCGAAGTGTACTCTTAATTGCGGGATATGACGCGCCGGAATTTCAGGACTCTACGACGAAATTGGCAAAATGCTTTGGTTCCAGTAACCGGTTGGAATCCAAGTTCGATCTGAGTCCGTCGGGATTTTCCATTGTAAATTCGTCAATGGAGCAGTCCGAGGCCTACGATCAGCGCGTTATAGATTTCTTTAGGCGGGGACTCGCCGAATAAAACTCTATAGTTCTATTTTTTTATTGATGTGACCGTTTGTTTTCGCGGCCTTTTGGATCTCGGCACCTGATTCCAGCTCGTGGGCTGCTTTTACCAGGACTTCACGCAGCCGTTCTAACCGCTCTACGGTCGACGTTGTTTGGAGAAGCTGATATTTCAGACCGTTATCGAAACTGAAGGCAGCGGCCGTTAGAAAGGAAAACGACTCCGGATCGGTCCGCGATATTTCGGGGAGGTTTCCACGGTTTCCGCTCAGGCTGAAAGCTGCTCGCGCGACCCTTTCGAAGAGCTCGAACGTCTCATTGGCGAGCGATTCGAGATTTTCAGCATTCACAGGAACATCCTCAAAAAACTCGATCTCACCCATAAGATAAGGGGTTCCTGCGTCCGCATAATTCAAAAGACGAAATCGAACCGTACCGAGAGTGACGATGTTCGCACGGCCGTCCCCGAGATCTTTGTTTTCGCGAATCTCGGCGACGCAGCCGATCGTGCCTGTCTCGGGACGGTCGGTGAAGGCTTCAGCCGACTCGAAATGGATAATGCCGAACATGTTGCCAGTTCTGGAAACGTCGGCGAGCATCGTTTGGTACCGGTCCTCAAAAATATGGAGCGGCAGCATCTCATTAGGCAGGAGTACGAGCGGTAGTGGAAATATCGGCAATCGATCGATTCCCCGAAGTTTGTCGGTTTTTTCTGACATTGGTTCCTGCACTTACGTGAGCTTAGTTGTAATGAATTCGGCTATCTTCGCTGCCGGCTCATCGCCTAGTGCCATTCGCTTTGCCCCAATTATCGCGTCCGAAATATCTTCGAGCCGAGACTTATAGCGGCTGTCGCGTACGACGATGTCGCCTATTACTTGCCGTTCGATCATTTCGTGGTCAATGTCATCATATGCCCGGCCGACATCGAGATAGTCAACCGGTACAGTGTGATTTTTGATACGAACGTGCAAGGCTCCGGTCAAGGATGCCACCTTTTCACGGATCGTTTGAAGCTCCAATAGGGAATTTGGAAAACCTAACTGTCCCCGCATCGATATCTCGATTATCGGTTTGGGTTTTCCGGGCTCCGCGGGACGGGCTTCCAGTGCGAGTTTGTCGAGCAAGCTCGCAGTAACGTCAGCAGGATCGCTGTAATTCGTTACGTTGAACTGCAACTGCTGAAAGGGGCGAAATTGGTAATCCTCGAGATGCTTCGCCGTTATAGTGTTATCGTCGGCTACTTCGACGAGAAACGCACCGCGTGTTTCGCGAAATTCGGAAATGTTCGTGATTTCGATTGACCCGGGGTTGAATGCCCAATTATCGATCTCATAATGCTTATGGGTGTGTCCCAGACCTACATATTCCGTCACGTCCTTAAGTTCCCGCAAGGCAGAGAGCGAAAGTGCTGGGATCGGATGCATCTGGTGGCCTTCAACGTCAGTGTGAAGCATTAGAATATGAAATGCGCCCTTTCGTTGATTTTCACCGATCGACGTGGTGAGCATCGGTATCGCCCAGCTGCCGGAAGCTCCGTACCAGTCAGAGCCGAAAATACGAGCGCGGCCGATATCGATATATCCGCCCTTGCGAGACCTCGGATCCCACGAATGGTACTGGAGTTTGCCATCCTGCAAAATCGGCTCCAGCAGGATCAACAGATCCCACCTTGCAAGTGACCTAAGCCAGCTAAATGCGCTGTCAGTGAATTTTTGGTCGTGATTTCCTTCGATCGCGATCACAGGAATATGAGCATCTCGCAACATTTGAAGGCCGTCGACCGCATAATTCATCGTTTCGGGCGGCACCGAGCGTTTGTGAAAAAAATCGCCGCACATTATGACAAAGTCGACCCGTTCCCCGATCGCATAACGCTTCAGGACGTCGACCCACGCATCGAAAAAATCACGCGGGCTTTCCGACAATTGATATCGCGTACACCCAAGGTGCACATCAGCGATATGGAGAAATCTCATAAGTCAATTTTATCACAGCCATGTTGAAGGAAGGTGCACTGTGGTAAATTCACGTTTATGAATAAGGTCGTACTCATTTCCGGAGCCTCGAGCGGGATAGGTAAGGAAACCGCAAAGCTTTTTCAAACAAAGAACTGGAAGGTCGCCGCAACAATGAGAGCCCCCGAAAACGCCGCGGAACTAAAGAACATTACGGACATTGTTTGCATTCAGATGGACGTTACGAATATTGACTCGATCAGGGCCGCGATCGCCGAAACGCGCGAAAGATTCGGGCGAATTGATGCGGTCATTAATAACGCCGGATATAGTTTGATCGGCCCATTCGAGGCTGCGGAGCCCAGTCAGATCGAGCGACAGTTTCAGACGAATGTTTTCGGATTAATGAATGTATGCCGAGAAATATTGCCCTATTTTCGTGAACAGAGGCGGGGCCACATCGTCAACATCGCATCGGTCGGCGGGCGAATGACATTTCCTCTTTATAGCTTGTACCATGCAACGAAATGGGCAGTCGAAGGTTTTTCCGAATCTCTTCAATTCGAACTGGATCAATTCAATATTCGAGTGAAGATAATTGAACCTGGGCCGATCAAGTCGGATTTTTACAGCCGATCCCAAGACGTTTCCCACAAAGATGGACTCATCGCATATGATAATCTTGCCGCAAGGGCCTTACCCAATATGGCCAGGGCCGCTGAAGAAGCTCCGGGAGGTGAGCTTGTTGCAGAGACGATCTACCGAGCGGTGACAGACGGAACAAAGAAGCTGCGTTACGGTGTGAACACCAAAGGCATACTAACGTTACGGCGATTTCTGCCTGAAATGACATTTCTTGCAGTTATTAAAAAGGTGATTTTAAGATAGGACATCTGATGGAAACGTGCCATCATAGGCAGGAACGTCAGTTTTTCTAGTATTCATATTTCAAAATTCTCCCGTTCATCGTGCTCGAAAAAAGGCACAGCAGGGCTCGTCTTACCAGCGCCAACACAAGAATGAAGATCCTTTTATATAATCCGGATAACGGTATTACGCGCAATTTCATGCCTCATCTATGGATGTTTCTCCTGCAATCGCTGACGCCAGCGGAGCATGAGGTCATTTTGATCGATGGAAATGCGAAAGCAATGACCCGGCCCGAACTCGTTCAGTTTTGTAAGGATGAAAGCATTGGACTTGTCGGCATCGGGTCAATGACCCGCATGGTCGCGCGCGCATATAAGGTGGCGGACGCTCTTCGTGACGCCGGAATTAAGGTCGTGATGGGTGGACCTCACGTGACCGAATGCCCGGACGAAGCTCTCGGTCGCGACGGCGGGCCGCGTCATGCGGATGCTGTAGCGCTGGGCGAAGCGGACGAATATTGGGCAAAGATCGTAGATGATGCCGCTGCGGGCAATCTCAAAGAGGTATATCAACCTGCAGTTGACGAGAAAGGAAACGACTTTAAGCCAAGTTTGCAGGAGTATCCGCATATCCCATGGGAATCGCTTGATCTCGAACAGTTTTCCCTCGTACCCAAGTTTCTCCAGTCGACAATGTCCAAGTTCGGTGCCGGGTGGGGTAAGTTCTTTGTTGTTCCGATCGAGACGGGCCGTGGATGCCCATACGGCTGCGAATTCTGTACTGTGACGGGATTTTTTGGCGACTCGATTCGATTCCGTACCAATGAAAGCGTTATCCAAGAACTATTGCGGCTTAAAGCCAGAGCAAAAAAGGAACGCGGACAGGTTGCGGTGTTCTTTATCGACGACAATCTTGCCATCAATAAGAAACGATTGAAATCCTTGCTTCGAGACATGATCGCGGCTGGGGCGCAGCTGCCGTGGGTCGCGCAGATCAGCGCCAACTTGCTTGCAGACGAGGAACTCGTCGATCTGATCGCGGAGGCCGGTGGTAAATGGATATTCATTGGGATGGAATCGATCGACCCCGCCAACATGGCCGACGTAAATAAGACATTTTCAAAGCCCGCCAACTATCAGGCAGTGCTCGAGGGGCTCGCACGCCGGAATATCTTTGCTATTACGTCATTCATTTTTGGCATGGACAACGATACTGTCGGAGTTGCCAAACGGACCGTGGACGAAATTGAAAGTTGGGCTCCAGGCCTCCCGGTATTTGGTCAGCTTACGCCCTTTCCGGCAACCCCGCTGTACACGCGATTGCAGGAGGCTGGTCGGCTTCATCGGCCAAAGCACTGGCTTGAATTCGCGCCGTTCGTGATGGCGCACAATCCGCTAAAGATGACGATCGAGGATGCGAAGGACGAAACTTTCGCAGCGTGGTCGCGATCTTATAGTCCGGAACGCAATTACGAGGCTATCCAGGCTATACGCACGTCCCCGATCGATGTACGTATTAGCCATCTCGTGGCCCGACTGTTTTTTCGCGGCATCTATTTTCCGCAGATGAGCAAGCGTGCATGGATCGGGCTTCTTTTTGATAACCGCCGATCGATTCTCAGCCTGACGGGCGAAGGTATCCGGACATGGAGGCAGTTTCGAAAACGGCGACGGGTAGAACCCCGTGAGGTTCAGGCAGTCCAGTAGTTCGTTGTTCTAATTGTTCAGACGCCCCTGCGAAGGTCACTTCCAGGGGCCTTTTTTGATTTTAAGTTCGACGCGTGCCGCCTCACGCGGAACGTACGCGGCCAAACTCTGTCAAAAGCGGAGCAAGGCGTTCAACCGCCGCCGCGTGAACAATGCCATTCGTCGCGAGGATCCCATTTAGATTTCGCATCTCTACTCGGTCATAGGACAGATCAGTACCGAAAATATCGGTGAAGCTTCCGCCAGCCTCCTCCAATATGACCTGAGGGGCACACGAATCCCAAATTTTTGTTCGCGGTCCCGTGTGGATATAGATATCACAAGTTTGATCGGCGATCAGACCAACCTTTAGGCCGACGGAACCTCGATTGACGATCCTCGAAAATCCAAAGTGTTCGATAACGCGTCCCATTCGCGGACTAGGGTGATTTCGAGACATCGCTAGCGTCATATTTGCTATGTCTGTGTTGTGGGATACGTGCATTCGTTTCGGTTCCCCGTCCTGGATCACGGTGAACGAGCCGCGTCCTTTTACCGCATAACTCAAGGATGATTGGACAGGAAGATACACGACGCCAAGTACCGGAACGCCATCAACAACAAGCCCGATCTGTACTCCGAAATCGTCGTCTCGTCGGACAAAACCAGCGGTTCCATCCAGCGGATCAATTATCCAGACTCGTTTCGAACTTAAACGCTTCTCTGTGTCATCCGGCTCTTCCTCGGAAAGGATAGCATCGTGCGGGAATACAATTGCGAGGCGCTCGACGATCATTCGGCTAGCCTCTTTGTCGGCGATCGTAACTGGTTCGGGGAGGTTGTCTACGCCAAGCTTCTGAATGGTCGCAAAATCGGTTGCGTAGTATTCGAGTATCCGTTCTCCCGCCACGCGGGCGAGAGTGACCGCGGTCTCGAGTTCGTGTTGCAGCATTAGTTAGAATTTACCATTCCAAACTCAATGATGCGTAGCTCAAATGCGGTTCTTAGGAAATATCGACAGACTCGACTATGCCGCAAAGCGGGCATCGAAGAAAGCGGCGCGTTTTATCAGTCCACTGGGCAAGGGCCATGTTCGAGAGCGAGAGTTCCTTCGTCTCAGATTCACCCTCGCGATAAAAACGGGGCAACCTGTTAGGATCTTCAAATTTCGGAGCCAGATCATTGTCACACTGTCGACAGACCCATCCATGACCCCGATTAATAAAGTCTTTGAGTTGGATCATTAAAGTGCCCGCGCGTCAGATCGTTAATAGATATGACACGCGGGTTTAACGGCACTTACTGAAGCCTTCTTGTGGCCGGGGAGGTCACTTTAGATGACGATCCCAACAACTTCACGGGAATCGTCGTCGTCTGGCCATTGCGAACGACATCGACACGGATCGTATCGCCGATCTGTTTCTTATCGAGGTATCGATAAAGGTCGTCAAGATCGCCCATTTTTTCGCCATCGATCGCCGTTATTACGTCGCCGAGTGCCACTGCACCTGTCGCGTCTTGAGCCAAGCCTCGTAGTCCCGCATTGGCCGCCGTGGTGCCGGGAGCAACATTTCGAATTATCAGGCCAGACTGGACAGGTAGCCGATAGCCTTGCTCCACCAAAGTCGAAACACTGATAAGATTTGCCCCGAGTTTCGGGCGTCGAACCTCTCCAAACTGTATAAGCTGTGGTATTACGCGCTTAGCAATGCTGACTGGTATTGCAAAGCCAACACCGACAGAACCACCGGACGGCCCAAGTATTTGCGAATTGATACCGATCATTTTGCCATACTTATCGAGGAGCGGCCCGCCAGAGTTTCCCGGATTGATCGATGCGTCAGTCTGAATGGCAGCGTCGATCGGCCGGCCGTTGGGAGCGCCCGGCATCGGCTTGGAGCGGATCGGCCGCTGAAGGCCGGAAATGACACCGGTTGTCAGCGTCCTATCGAGGCCGAAAGGGTTGCCGATAGCCAGCACCTTTTGTCCAACTACAAGCTTGTCGGAATCGCCAAGAGGTACGACGGTTAGCCCTGCGGGTGGATCTATCTTAATGACCGCGAGGTCTGTGTCCTGATCCATTCCAATGACCTTTGCGGGATAGACTTTGTCGCCCCCAAAGCTAACCGTAAGTTTTGTCGCATTCTCGATAACGTGATAATTGGTCAAGATGTCGCCGTCGGTATCAATGACCGAACCAGAGCCATTTCCCCTGCCCTCTTCAACATCACCCCACATGTCCTGCTGCAGTGAGGTCGTGTTTACAAATGCGACGCCGGGTGAGATGGCACGGTATACCTCAATGCTGTTCTGCTCATCGGTCACCGCGGAAGGATCGGTTACGCCCGCAGGAGCCTGCTCGGCGAACGCCACATTAGAATCACCCTTTGCCTGCCAAAACCGCTGTAAGTTGAATAAAAGTGCGGTCGCCGCGATCGCAATTAGAGCTGTAGCAAAGGCTAGTAGCAATATCTGCCGCGCCGAAAGCTGATAAACCGAATTTCTGTTCATGATGTCTGTTCACCTCAATGATGAAATATGAAAGTAGCATCGGTTTTGATGCAAGCAAGAGCGCTTTGCGTTGTGTCAACATATATGAAAAAGGCCCGGAGTTTCCAAAAGGAATCCGGGCCGCAGCGACGTACATGATGAACATCAAACTAGGAGAGCGAAAAACTGTTCCGGATACTTCGTTAGATCATGCAAAAAGTTGGCGGATATATACCCCATGGCCGAGAGGCCGGTGAATATGTGTATGCCCATCAGACTGATATAGACAGCAAGGGCGACCGCAACGCCATATCGGGCCATGGGGCGTGAGCCCCATCGAAGTAGGACTATTGCCGCGATTGCTCCCACACCGATCTTTGCAGCTAGAAATGGCCCATTCCCAATATCCAATAGCCCTGCCATCAACTGGTTTCCCTCGGTGGCGACACCGCTGCGGACCCAAATGATGGTCAAAAGGGCGTCAAGTAAGTTGAGGGCAAATAGAAGCAATGTCGGAGCTGCGAGCGGCATATTTTGATCCTATGATGCTAAAACTTGTTTAAACTGTACCCTTAACGACTTAGCCCCCGACTTTATTGGCCGGGGGCTAAGCGAACTTCAGGATTCCAAAAACTACAGATTTCTAACTGTGACGCTTGGAATATAGTGCTAATCGGCGCAAGTTTCAGAAAACCAAGGATTTATATTTTGTCCCAAGGAAGTGATAAGATTCGATCATAACGACGGAGTTCATTAAATTCGAATACAACGATGTTTCGTATTAAGTACTCATACACTCGCTTCGATACAAATCGTTAGGTCACGATCGATCCGAGAATCTATTAGAGGAACCATCTTATGAAAAAGATCATCAACAAAACAAGTTTGTTCGCGATATTCGCTCTACTTTTTGGGTTCACTTCACAAGGCGTGTTGGCACAGAAAAAAAAGCCAGTTCTGAAACATAAGCCCGTTGCACGCAAGCCGAGCGCTCCCGTGGAAAAGCTATACTCCGTATCATCCGGCACCACCATTCACGTAAGAATTAATTCTATGCTGAGTTCTAAGGTCAATCGGGTTGGCGATACATTCAAGGTTACTGTGACCGAACCTGTCTATTCGAATACTGGTGTAGTTGTCATACCGCCTGGAAGCACCTTGGCGGGACGCGTAGATTCGGTTACCCCGTCGACCAAGGGCGGCAACGTAGGTTCGATCGGCGTGTCGTTCGTTTCCGTAAATTTACCAAACGGACGAAAACGCACGATCAACGGTTCGCTGTCTGAGCTCGACACCAGCAGTGCTAAAAGCGATAACGAGGGAGCTGCGTCGGGTGATAAGACCAATCATCGAAAGATCAAGTTCATTGGTGGTGGCGGTGTCGGCGGTGCCGTACTCGGCGGAGCCATCGGAGGTGGAAAGGGAGCCCTAATTGGCGGTATCATTGGCGGAGTCGGCGGACTTATTGCGGAAACACAGACGAAAGGCGAGGAAGCTACGGTGAAGTCAGGCACCGAGTTCGGTGTCTACCTAAATCAGTCAGTGTCATTACCCAAATTTGCAGAACTCAACCCGTAGATTTCAGACGATATACTTTGGCCGGACACAATAAGGTGTCCGGCCCTTTTGCGTCTACACTGTGTGAACAAGGAACTCGGGCGTAACAATGACTGGGGAAAAGAAACCGGCCGCGGTATTAAAGAGCCGCAATCTCGCTTGTTTGCGCACGTTGGCAATGTGGCCGAAGTTCCACGTGACTAGATAATCTACCTTGTGAAACGACGCAAGAGCGACATGGACCGCGTCTGCGGTAAATTTCCGGTGAAAAATACCTCGCTCAATATAACCTTCCGCAAGAATTGCCACTTCTTCTGCGAGTTCGAGGTGCCTAAGTCTTTTAATGAGATTGAGATAGCCCGATCGATGAGGCTCCGCGATCCGCTCAAGTTCGCGTTGAACAAGAATAGAGCTGAATACTTCGTACTCGGCCAACTCATGCTCCCACCATCGGATCGTCAGATCTCTTCGAAACGGGTCGCCGTTATCGAGGTAGGCTCCAATCACTGATGTTTCCAAATAAAGACTTGTCTTCATCAGTTAATCGAGGGGTATCACTGGCGTAAAATTGACCTTCGAGTTCTTAAAATCAAATGTAAGTCGGTAATTGCGAAGGAAATTGCCGCCGAGGATTCCCGCTTGTTCAAATCCCGTCGATTCATTGATAATGTCGAGGTTGAGAGCGATCGCTTGTACCTGTCGCTGAGAGTGAGGTCCGAACGTCAGTTTCGGAAGGAGATATGTCGGCACATCATCTGTAATGCCTGCGGATCCGATCACACGCTGTTTATTGGGGCTGGCAAACGGCGTCATCGCATCAGTCGCCGCGACCCCCGAGGAGATAACCGATACGCTTGCTCCTGTATCGACTATAAAATTTAACGAAGGGTCAATACCTTCGACCTGTACCTGACCACTTAGAAAACCGCTCGACGTCAGCCGAAGCGGAATCGAGAGTGTCGATATGTCGCCCGCGATCCTTGGGTCGTCTCTTTTCATCAACGCAAGCGTCTTGCTGCCATAATCTATCGTCGTCAGAAATTTAGAGATCATGGAGAGTCCGATATACCCGTCAATGTGCGCCTGGTCGCTGTGAAATTTGCGGATGTAAACAGGAACGTCACGAACTGTGACTTCGCCGATGTCGATCGACGTCAAGAATCCGTACACTAACTCAAATCGCCCGTCACCGCCAATACCCTTGCCAAAGCCGCCTCGAGCGATCGCCTTTATCTTCAAGGCCTTTGCTGTGTCTTGCGAAATGACTGTGATACCAGAACCAGTATCCAGTACAAATTTCAAAGGCCGCTCGTTCTTGTTGACGTGAACAGTGATCACGGGACGGTTGCCTTCGATATCGAATTTCACCTCTGTCTGCGGTTGACCTACGCTGGCGTAGAGTCCGCCCCTTTCGCCCACATAAAGCAAAAACTCAATCAGGCCTCTAATGCGGTCCCGTCGTTCCCGGTCGGTCGCACTTGATACGTTTAGGAACTGAGAGTAGGCGTCGGCGGCCTGTTTGTAGTTCTCGGCCCGAGAATTCACCTGTGCGTATAAATATAAATAGTCCGGTTCTAAGGGCTTCTCGAAAACGGCTTCCCTTAGATTGTCCAGGCTTTCGCTGATCCTATTTTCGTAAAAATCCAGCATCCCGTAGCCAGCCCAGGCAAGATCTTCGTGATGGTTAATGCTTAACGCCGTGTAGAAGAAAGAACGGGCTTCGGGGAAACGACCGGCCGTAAGCAACACATAACCGAAGACCGCAAGGGCTCGCGAGTTTTTGGGCTGGGACTCGCACACGGAAAGAGCAAGTTTGTAAGCTTCGAGCAAACTTCGCCGCTTTGTCAGAACAAATGCCAGTTCGGTCTTAACATCCAGGTTTTCGGGATTTGATTCAAGAGCAGTTCTCAGCAGTTTTTCGGCACCGGTCAATAATTCCGCCCGCACCAGCCGCTGAGCCTGTTTGACCGTCCGCCGAAGAGCGTTCTGATCAAGCGAGCTGGTTTGAGCCGCGGTCGAACTTGGCGTTATCAGCGATATCGCAGCAACAACCAATATAAAGGCAACACTCATTCGGCGGATGGGCGAAAACAGGCCGACCGAAAATCTGTGAACCTTCATATGTTAAACTCCATCAACCGCGAAGCTTATCGCTCATTTTAGTATCATTCCCGTTTTCATCGACCACAAAACCAAATCGAGTTCGTCGAAGTCGATCTCAAGGGCATCGGTAAGTTCTTTCAGCTTTGCTTCGACCGTTAGATACCTCGAACGCGAATTTGGTGGCTTTGGGTCATTAATTATTTTGAGCTCTGCCAGACTGTTCAGCACGTGTTTATCGAGTATGGCGTAACCGCGAAACCCAATGTTTCGCAAATAGTGACTCGCTTCTTTATAACCGAGTCCCTTTATCCCTTTTTCTCGAACCAGCCAGTCGCGCCGTTCCTGGGGGCAGACGAAGCTGTGTAGAAGTGTACGGAGACGCATTCCGCAATGCGCAGTTAGAAAGTCGCGGGACGCTACGATATATCGCGACCGGGCATTCGGATAGCGATGGACACCAGTTAACGATCTAGCCAAAGCTGGCTGATCGCCGTCCATCAATAGATGGCGGACCGCTTCGATCGATCGTATTCCCATTCGAGCCGAGCAGCCGCCCGTGAAGAAGCAGAAGACCATTTCTTCCCACAGCCGTTCGTCGGACGCGTGCTTTCCAATTGACTCGAATTCGGAAAGCCGGCCGCGTATCTCAGCCAGCCGTTCGACGTGAGCCAGTCTAATGGATTCAAATGTCGGAGGGTTGGTTTCCCGTTTCATGGAAAATCTGTGTATGAAAATCGCTTAATTGTGGGAAGTCAAGAAATCCAATTCATCAAGGAGCAGCAATTAGGTAACGTAACCCAAAAACGCAGCTCGGAAAATAGTTTGTCGTGAATCGAGCAGGAACCCTAATAGACCGATATCCTCGCTTTTATGGAGCCAGTGTCGTATCCATCTGCTTGCCGATGACACTGAGATGCTGAACGACCTGATCGATCAGCCATTTGGGAGTAGATGCTCCCGCAGTGACACCGACGCGTTCCACGCCGACCAAGTCATCCGGATCGATCTCGGCCTCGGTTTCGATCAGAAAGCTCTTTTCGCACTGTTCTGTGCAAACACCCAGAAGCTTGACGCTGTTGGAGGAGTGGCGGCCGCCGATTATATAGAATGCGTCGACCATACCGGCAAGAGCTCGTGCAGCGTCCTGGCGATCGCGGGTCGCGGAACAGATCGTATTTACGATTTGAACTTCGTCATCGGTTCGACTCTTAACGGCCGCAGCCGTGTCGAAGAACGTCTTCGATTTGATCGTCGTCTGAGACACCACCAGAGGGCGACGGAGCTTCGGCAAAAGACCGATCTCTGTTTCGTCACGGATGATGAAAGCGTGGTCGGGAGCATAGCCCTTGACGCCGATCATCTCAGGATGGTCGGGGCTGCCAACGATGACAACATGACGATCCTCAGCGGCTGCACGGGCCGCGAGTTTTTGAACTCTAGTCACGAACGGACACGTGGCATCAACCACCTTTGCCGCTTTCTCCTCAAGTTCATGCTGAACCTCAGGCGTTACCCCATGAGCTCGGATGACGGCAGTTTCATTGCGCTGGATCTGAACCGGTTCGCTGATCGTGGTGACGCCTTCGTGGGCCAAACGCTGCATTTCCTGCTCGTTATGTATGAGTGGACCGAGAGCTCGAACCGTCTCGCCGGCACCAACGGCCGCTTCGACCATTTCAACAGCGCGCTCTACACCAAAACAAAACCCGTACTCATTTGCTAATAAAACTTGCATTTCACTGCTTTCTAACCTACTTTTACGTTGTCCCAATCGTTCGTGCCACCTTAAATAGTAGCAAATGGATAGTATACAGGAAACTCCCACTCGTTTTTGCCGATTCCTGGATGAGTCGTATTTTACGGAACTTCATCGAGCATTCCTACATGCCTTTTCCGATTATACGATCGAGTTCGACCTGACGACCGAACAATTTAGAAACCACATCGGGTTGAATGCGGTCGATCTCGCGTCGTCGGTTGGATGGATGGAAGAGGACCGGCTTGTCGGTTTTACCCTTAACGGATTCGGAAATTGGCATGGCGTTCCCACAGTCTACGACGCCGGAACCGGTGTATTCCCCGAATTTCGTCGCCAAGGCATTAGCCTCAAGATGTTCGAGATGATGATGCCGCTATTTGCAAGTAAAGGCTATCGTCAGTGCCTTTTAGAGGTTATAACGACGAACGTAAAAGCGATCAATTTATATTTAAGACTCGGATTCAAGCAAACTCGAAAGCTTTCTCTTTTAAACTGCCAGAGCGCCGCAGAATTTTCTGTCGACCTGCCGACGGGCAACATTGAAATTAGAGAGATTGGCGACGCCGACTGGAGTTTGCTCAGAACATTTTGGGACGGCGAACCGTCGTGGCAAAACACCACGGATGCTATCGATCGCAGTCGTGACAAAAAGTGTTTTTTGGGGGCGTTTTCGCGCGGGGAGTGCATTGGCTATTTAGTTTTTTCAGCAAATGTCGGCCGTATTTCTCAGATGGCCGTCCACCCGAAACATCGGCGACTTGGTATCGGAAACGTTCTCCTGAAAACGATGATCGAAAAAATGTCCTCCGATCATTTCCCGCAGGTGATCAACATCGATACTTCGATCGAAAGCGCTATGACGTTTTTCACGAACCGAGGATTCACGGAACGACTCAGCCAATACGAGATGCTGTGTCCGCTCTAACGAACTGGTTCTCGAAGGACGATGTCGGCAGCCTCGCGAGCAGCAGCGGCAGCATTCGGATTGGACTGGGCCAGGCCGGCGACTTGCCTCAGAGCTTCGCCAGTCCGCGACAGAAGCCTGACCAAGTCTCCCTCTTCGGCTTTGGTTCGGCTGACCAGTTCTTCCCACGAGACATCTCGCGTCCAACGTTCCGCCGCCGCGGCCGCTGAATAATTGATCTCCTCGACAGGCGTTATTCCGTTCTTCCATTCAATATCGGAAACGTCGTTCACAATGTCCTCAAATCCGGAGAGCACGTATCCTAAACTGCCCGAGATCCGCCCTGAGCCAAAGTCGCGGTCTGGGTCCGCAGCGACTGATGCGATAAGCCCCGCGGCCTCAGTTGGTTTCAGATCGTCGAAAACACCGCGTCGCATCGCTTCTCCAACGAGCAGTGGACGATCTACCCGGAGATCCGCGAGCCATCGACCGCTTTCCGTTACCTTCTCGTTTGCAAAATCCAGGTAGCCGTAATGGTCCAGCACTCGCGCCCTTTGCTCGAACGGGTGCCAGATTCGATCGGCAAGGTCAGCCCCTTTTTCTGCGTCGCGGAAGGCGAAGCTTTTGGCGGCGATTTCGCGAACTTGTTCAAAATTCCCGAACGCGTCCAAAAGATTTAGCAAGCTCGTGTAGGTTGCCCGGAACTGGCTCTCGAGCTCATTCGGCTTTGCACGCAGCAATTCGGCGATCTTTTTGGGGTTCTGAAATTGTCCGGGAGCCAGCACCACAAAGCCGACATTATCCCGCCCGCGGCGTCCGGCCCTACCTGTCATTTGCTGCAATTCACTGGCGGTGAGCGGACGCCATCCATCATTTCCGCGAGCGTCTGCGTTGCTGAGAACTACGGTGCGAGCAGGAAAGTCGACGCCCGCAGCAACTGTTGACGTTGCGAAAATGGCATTGAGCAGGCCTGCCGACATCATTTTTTCGACGAGCAATTTCCATGCAGGTATATGCCCTGCATGATGAGCCGCAACGCCTGAATGGACGAGTATCTTCCGATGTTTATGAGTGCGGATCTCCGGATAGACCGCGAGGTAGGAATTGAACATCTCCTCGCGTCGAAGCTGTCGATCAGGATCATTCTGCTGCGATTTATCGAATGCAACTTCGCTTGCCGCTTCGTCGCAGCCACGACGAGTCGGCAAAAAGACGATTGCTGGCAAAAGGTCAAATCGACGAAGCGTCGCAATCAACCTCGGCGGGGAAATACTCACCGGTCGCTGATCCATTGAATGCAGTATAGCGAAAGCATGCGTCCCAGTCAGTCTGCACAAAGGAAATATCCTCTTCTCTGATATAATTTCTGATCAACTGAGGCTGAAACTAAGTAAATGAGCGGGCATAATTCAAGGTCGAGCCTTGCGTTTGAAGCTCCTTTCAACCAGAAAGACGTTAGCCGGTAGAATCAGTCGCAAGAGGGTAATTGACCTTAGCCAGAGGAGTATACCGATGTCCGATATCGAACGACGTGAGTTTCTGAAGTACGCAGGGATAGCCGGATTTGCGCTTTTCGCAGGCAGGGAAACTTCCGCCGCATCCCCCATAAATGTGCAAATGGAAGTCGAGTTAGAAGAGGCGACGGTCGCCGATCTGCAGGCGGCAATGGCAAATGCCCGAACCACCTCGACTAAGATAACCCAGGGTTATTTAGCCCGGATCGCCGAACTAGATAAAAAGCTGAACTCCATAATTGAGCTCAATCCGGATGCACTGTCGATCGCGAATCAGATGGATCGGGAGCGAAATGCCGGGAAGGTCCGCGGTCCGCTTCATGGCGTTCCCGTGTTGATAAAAGACAACATCGACACATTGGACAAAATGCACACGACGGCCGGCAGCTTAGCGTTGTTTGAGGCTCCGACTCCAAAACAAGATGCGTTTATAGTGAAGCAACTGCGAGCCGCTGGAGCAGTGATCCTCGGGAAAACTAACCTGAGTGAGTGGGCTAATTTTCGCTCGAGCAAATCTTCGAGCGGATGGTCCGGTCGCGGGGGCCAGACGCATAACCCATATATTCTCGATCGCAATCCGTGCGGTTCGTCGTCGGGTTCCGGAGCAGCAGTTGCGGCGAGTCTGGCAACAATTGCAGTTGGTACTGAGACAGACGGCTCAATAATCTGCCCTTCGGCAACCTGCGGGATCGTAGGTATCAAACCCACTCTCGGCCTCGTTTCACGTTCGGGTATAATCCCCATCGCTCACAGCCAGGACACCGCGGGTCCGATGTGCCGAACGGTAGCCGATGCTGCCGCACTATTAACTATCCTTGTCGGGGTTGATCCCAAAGACCATTTAACATTGCACGCTGCAAAAGAGAAAAGGGACTACACCGGCTTCCTCCAGAAAAACGGCCTAAATGGCATGCGCATTGGTGTCGGCAGGCAGTATTTTGGACGCAACGACAAAGTCGACCGCCTCATAGAGCCTCATCTAACGGTCCTCGCGGACAACGGAGCTACTTTGGTCGACGTCACTTTTCCGAAACTTCAAGCTTTTGGTGATGCAGAGTACGAGGTACTTTTGTATGAATTCAAAGACGACCTGAATAAATACCTCGGAAGCCGGGGTGGATCGATGAAGTCACTCGCGGATCTGATAGCGTTCAACGGCAAGAATGCGGACAAAGAGATGCCATTCTTTGGCCAGGAGGTCTTCCTGCAGGCTCAGGCTAAAGGCGGATTGGAGGAAAGCGCTTACAAGATCGCCTTGCTTGAAAGCAAGATAATGACGCAAGAACAGGGCATCGACGCCATTATGGATAAAGATAAATTAGATGCGATAGTTGCACCATCGGGCGGGCCGGCGTGGCCAACAGACTTAGTTGGCGGCGATTGCGGCGTATTCGAGAGCTCCAGCCTCGCAGCGGTTGCGGGATACCCAAATATCACGGTCCCGGCCGGCTACGTTCAGGGCTTGCCCGTGGGAATTTCATTTTTCGGTCGTGCGTTTTCGGAAGGTATTTTGATAAAAGCTGCCTATGCGTTCGAGCAGGCGACAAAGGCTCGCCGGTCGCCGAGATATTTGCCAACTTACGCCGTCTGAGTTTTAGCGTGCAGCATCCTAAGCCCATCGAGAAGCAGGTTCTCATCGATAATCGTTATCTGAGTAGTGTTTTCGGCAATGAGCCGGGCAAAACCGCCTGTGGCGACGACCTTTGGCTCGTCCGCGATCTCTCGCTTTATCTTCGTCAGCAATTCTTCGACCAATCCAAAGTAACCGTAAACGATCCCTGATTGGATCGATTCGATGGTGGTCCGCTGCAGAACCTTTTCCGGTTTGGATATTTCGACCCTGGGCAACTTTGACGTAGTCGACTGCAACGCCGCACTCAGAGTCTGCATGCCGGGAGCGATGACCCCTCCGACCAGCGTGCGGTTTGGGTCGACGACGTCGATCGCAAGTGCCGTCCCGAAGCTGCAGACGATGACGGGTACGCCATATTTTTCGACAGCGGAAAATGTGTTCGTGATTCGATCCGTGCCGGCTTCAGCGAGCGGTTCGTAATTGATCTTGAGGCCGAAATCCCAGTCGTTCGCGACAAATACTGCGTGGACGTTATATTGGCTGCGTATAAAATCACGCACAGCCTGATCCGCCTCCGGCACCACTGAACTGACGATCGCAGCCGTTATGTGCTGGGTCAATCGCGGGCGCAGGACATATGCCAATCCGTCCCCAGTGAGATCTCGAACCGTTGGGATCGAAAGCTTAAAAATTAGACTATCGGCGTCAAAGACACCAAATTTGATCGCGGTATTGCCGATATCGACAGCGAGAAGCATCGGTTTACATTAACCCTGCAGCGGCAGGCCATCGTAGACAATATTCCAGCCATTGCGACGGCTTGTTCTCAAGCTCCGTGTGAACCATTCGACCGCGGCTCCGGCGTCGTCGTAGATCTGTACTGCCGGTCGGTCCTCCCGCGGGTCTACGCGGCAGATCGCTGCCCCCGCGGCGGCGGTCTTGATACAGAGCAGGGCGACCATGTCGTTTTTTTGAAGCACCGCAGTGCGGACCTCGACATCGTCGAGGTCGTCGTCGAACTCGTCAAATTCTGCGAGTTCTTCGTCGAACTCTTCGTCAAATTCGAAATCTGCTTCAAAATCAAACTCGTTGCTCATAAAACTCCCTGTCTGCGGCGTACCTACAAACTACACGCTTGCGGTTCAAAGTTCAATTCATATTTCACCTCGGCATGATTTTTGACGATCATTTCCTCGGCGATCCGATCTCCGGTCCTCCGGTCGATAAGTTCTCGCCAGATCTCATTCTCGCGGTAATTCCGACCTGCCTGGGAAACGAACCGATGATTCTTTTCAAATACGTGATACGAGTGTGGGGTCTCGACGCTCGAGAAGATCGCCCCTTTGAGATGGGCCGCTGTGAGCGAGAGCCTTATTTGAAAAGTAATGTCCGTCGGGTTATAGAACCGAAGGTCGATATAATTGTAAAAAACGCCTGCACCACAACCGAATGGCAATACCCGGTGT